>CAZZVR010000195.1:0-7636 GCA_964657595.1 Burkholderia sp. PAMC 26561
CCCGGGTCAGGATCCCGGGACCATGACGCCCGAAGGGGTCGCCCGGTGGTCGTTCGTCTACCGGGACGGCTCGCGGAGCGGCTACCCGGGTCCGCCGATAGTGTCGGCAGTGTGTTGCCGGTGAGACGCCTGGTCACGGTGGTGGAGCTGGATGACCGAACCCCGAGCGGAGGGTCGGCTACTGCCCACCTGCATGCCGAGCTCGTCGATGGCAGCCGACTACTTCTGCTGGACGACCGCGGTTGGGGCAGCAGCGCACCGATCGCCGCGAGAGGCCGCCGCGAGGTCGAGCAAACTGCCAAGACGGTCGTCGGGCCAGACGGGCCTGGCCCCGGGGAGACCCAGGAACAAGCGGATGCCAGCTATTGGCGGTTTCTTGAGCGTCGACTCCGCGGCCTGGGGATCGACGCACACGAGGTCCAACTCCGCGAGCTCCCTCACGACGTGGAAACTGGCGCGCGCCTGAACGCCCAGCTCGGAGCTGGCGAACTGAGCTGACGCCGCTTGGTCGCTATCGGCGGTATCGAGTTGCGGCACCCCATCAGAGGACGGCTCTGCAAACGGCCGTAGAGATTGTCGCGATGTCCCAGTGGCCGATCCTCAACGCGACAGCCGTGCCGGTCGTCGGAATGCCTGCCCTACCTGCCACGACTACTCTTGGCGCCGGCCTCGGTCAGGCCGGACAATGCCCTCGATGGCGAGGAACCCGATCTATCGGCTCGTTGGAGATCCGCCCGCCGCTGGTGCGACGCGCGAAGCGCAACTCCGCTGGGTCCGAAAGTTCTACTGCCTGACCTTGATCGCGCTCCTGATGATCGTGATCTTCGCGCTCTTGACCAGCAGCACGTTCCTGTGGGGCGTCGCCGCTGCCGTCGCGGTCATCTGGGCATGCGGCCTTGCCAGCATCTCGATGAGCATCCGGAGGGCGAGCTCCGGCGCGGAGGGCTGACCCACCTGTTCGAGAGACCGTTCGTCTATCGGACACCGGGCGCGAGGCGTTGATGTCGACCGGGGCCCCGGGATACTGACGTGATGCAGTTCGAGATCGTCGCGTGTCCCGATCGACCGGATTTGGAGCAGGAGGCCGCAGCGGTATTTCGCGAGCGCTGGCCCGAGTTCGTCTTCCACGACCCGCTCTCAAGGGAGTACATGGAGCGCGTCGACGAGTACTTCGGGCAGTTCTCCATCTTCGTCCTGCACGACGGTCACGTTGCCGCGGGGGGCTGGGGCGTTCCGTTCTGCTGGGACGAGACTCTCGACGGTCTGCCCGAGGGGTATCGGACGGCGCTCAAGGCCAGTGTGGAGGATCACGAGGCCCATCGCACACCCAACTCGCTGAGCTTCATGGCTGCAGCGGTCTCCCAGGAATTCGACAAGCAGGGGCTCGCCACCCAGGTCCTCGAGGCGCTGAGCGATCGGGGCGCCACGGCCGGCCTGGCGCATGTGCTGGCGCCGTTGCGCCCGACGCTGAAGCATCGCTACCCGCAGGTTCCGATGGACCGGTACGCGACCTGGACTCGGGAGGACGGCCTGTCGATCGATCCGTGGATTCGCACGCATCAACGAATGGGCGCGACCATTCTCAAGCCCGCGCCCGACTCGATGGTCGTCACCGGGACCGTCGGCGAATGGGAGACGTGGACCGGCATGCTGTTTCCCGAGTCGGGGTCCTACGTGGTTCCTGACGCGCTGAACCTCGTCGAGGTCGACCGCGCGCAGGACCAGGCTGTCTACCGCGAAGAGAACCTCTGGGTCCAGCACAGCTGATCTCGGACCGACAGAGCGATATGGCAGCCTCGACCGCGTCTCAGGCGGCCTGTTCATCCTTGCGGCAGGTGTCCCGGTGCACGATCGCTACCCGGGACACCCGCCGCCGCTCTCCGGGAACGGCTCGTCACAGCAGCCGCCGACCCAGACGGCCGCAGGTCCTAGCAGCAGAAGTCTGAGCCCGCACGGGTTCGCGGCTCACCCGGGAGCGGTAGCGCCGGCTGAGTCCTTTCTTGCCTTTGCACTCGTGTGCCTCGCCCGGCATCGAGACCAAAAACGCGTTTGTGCCCGCGTCATCGGGTTCGTATGGCCAAGCGCAAGCGCAGTCCGCTGTTCACCTAGTCACTGCTCCGACCGTAGCCCGTCCGGCGCGCCATGTTCGCCGGTTAGAGCTGAGCGATACCGGCTTGGTAGGCGAGCACGACGAGCTGTACTCGGTCGCGAGCCCCGAGCTTGCTGAGGATGCGGGAGACGTGAGTCTTGGCCGTGAAGGGGCTGAGATGAAGTGTCTGGGCGATTTCAGAGTTGGTCAGGCCGGAGGCAACTAGCGTGAGCACTTCTCCTTCTCGTGGTGTGAGTTCATCCAGGCCGGCAGGCGCTAAGGCTGGTGCGGGGAGAGCGGTGAACGCGGAGATGAGCCGCCGGGTGACCGATGGGGCGAGCAGCGCGTCGCCGGCTGCGACGGTTCTGATCGCGCGGAGTAGTTCGCTGGGCTCTCCGCCCTTGAGGAGGAAGCCGCTGGCACCGGCGCGGAGGGCGCCGAACACGTACTCGTCCAGCTCGAATGTGGTGAGCACGAGTACCCGCGTCGATGCGAGCAAGGGATCGTTAGTGATGGCGGCGGTGGCGTCCAGTCCGTTCATCTCGGGCATACGGATGTCCATGAGTACGACGTCGGGACGGTGTTGGTGGGTGTTGGTGACGGCGTGCCGTCCGTCTGCGGCCTCCGCCACGACGGTCATGTCGGACTCAGCGTCGATCAGGGCGCGGAACCCCCCGCGAACGATCGGCTGGTCCTCGGCCACGATGACTCTGATCACGATGTTCTCGCTCGGAGGGGCAGCTCGACGCTGACACGCCACCCGCGGTCTGGTGCGGGTCCCGCCGAAACGGTGCCACCGACTGCTGCAGCGCGTTCGGCCATGCCCTTGAGACCATGGCCCTGTTTGCCGGGTTCGTGGGTTTCGTTCGCAGTGTTGCGCGGTCCGTCGTCGGTCACCTCGATGGTGAGCATGTCCGCCGTGCCCGCGATCCGCACTCGTGCGCTGGAGGCTTTTGCGTGGCGCACGATGTTGGTCAGCGACTCTTGGACGATGCGGAAGCCGGTCTGGTCGATGACGCTCGGAATCGTGATGTCCGCGAACGCCATCTCGGCATCGGTGTGTAGCCCTGCGGCCTCGGCGTGAGCGACCAGCTGCGGGATGGCAGCGAGGCCGAGCGGGGGGTCGCGCGCTGCGGGTATGTCGCGATCGCGGAGCACATCGAGGGTGCCTCGCAGATCGGTCAGTGCCTGAGCCGAGACGTTCTTGATCTCAGTCAGTGCCTCCCCGGCTTCGGGCGAGACCCCAAGGTGGGCGGTGACTCCAGCGCGTACGTTGATCGCTACGAGCGCGTGAGCGAGGGTGTCATGCAGCTCCCGGGCGATATGGAGTCGTTCAGCGATCGTCTGGCTCTCTGCGTGGCGACGTAGATCTTCGATCTCGCGTTCGGTTTTCTCCAGTTGAGCGGCACGCAGCGCACGGCGGGAGCGGATCAGATCTCCGACGACCAGGGCACTCAGGGCGGCGAGCATGCGGCTAACGGCGCCCGACAAGGAGATGCTGGAGTCCAGCACCGGGATGAGTGCGATGAGCACTCCAGCCAAAATTAGGGCCGTGGCGGCGCCCACCTGAAAGGACCGCCGTCGGTCGCCTTCGAGCGCGACGAGGAACAGCAGCACGACAGCTGCCGCGCTGGACCAGTCATAGGCGTGTAGCACCAGGATGCATGCGACCAAGCCTGCTCCGTCAAGCACCAGGGTGCCGATCGGGAAGCGCTCGCGCCATAGCCACGGCACGCAGGTGATGAGCGCGAGCGGACCGACGAGCGCGGTATCGCGCACGTCCCCAAGTGGGATCTGGACGACCAAGGCGACGACCCCGGCCAGCGCAAGGCTCATTTCCACGAGTCGGCGTGTCTCGGATCGCACGTCATGACCGTACTGCCGTCGCGGGCTCACGCGTATCGGCCGCCTCGGTGATTGCGTCTCATCCTTCAGGAGGGGTCAGACCGGGTTTCAGAGGTGGCTCGTACGGCTGGAGGAGTAGTGCAAGTGCGTCGCGCCGGGCGATGACAGCGGCGAGCGCCACCCATACGTTGATTGAGCCCGTCCTCTGCCGACACTTCCGAGGCCCAACTCCCGCATGAACAAGCTCACCGCCGCTCTCCTTCGCCATCGCCTGCTGGTCGTCGCAGTCTGGATCGTCCTGACCGTCGTCGGGGCGCTGTTCGTGGGCAAGGCCAACAGTGGTCTCAATCACGGGCAGGCCACCCCAGGTCTGTCCGGGTATGACGCAAACCAGGCGATGATCCGCCACCTCGGTCTGGATGGCAACGAGCCGCCCGTCATCGCGGTCCTGCGGCTGCCCAACGGCCAGACCATGAATTCGGCCGCCGGCCGGCGCGCCGCTGCCAACACATTCGCCGCAGCGGCTGCCAAGGGCCACGTCGGGCTGATCGACTACGCAACGGCGCATGACTCTCGGTTGATCACCGAAGGCGGCCGCAGCACTGTTGCGGTGTATGACCTGCCCAACCCCGACACGGGGCCGTACACCAACACGGCCAATGCGCTTGAGCCGGCGCTGCAGCACGCGCTGCCCGCGGGAGCGAGTGTCACCGTGACCGGCGATGGGGCACTCCAGTCGACGGGATCGGCCAAGGGCTCAGGATCGAGTGTGCTGACCGAGACGCTGATCGGCGCGGCGGCGGCACTCATCGTCCTGGCGTTCGTTTACGGCTCCGCGATCGCACTCGTCCCGATGCTGATGGCGCTGCCGAGCATTCTCGTCAGCTTCCTGCTGCTGTACGGGCTCGAGCAGCTGACGGCGGTGAGCAGCCTGCTGCAGTACCTAATCGCCTTTATCGGGCTCGGCATCGCGATCGACTACTCGCTGCTGATCGTCACCCGCTGGCGTGAAGAGCGCGAGCGCGGGCTCGACAACGATGCCGCGATCCTGGCTGCCAACGACCACGCTGGACGCGCGGTCGTGCTCAGCGGCGTGACCGTCGCGGTCGGGATGCTGTCGCTGCTCATCATTCCCGTCCAGTTCATCCAGGGGATTGGTCTGGGCAGCCTGCTCATCCCACTGGCTGCCATCGCCACCTCGATCACGCTGCTGCCGGTGGTCCTGTCGGCTTGGGGACCGGCGCTGGACAAGTACCAGATCCGACGAGGCTCGACCACATTCAGCCGCGCCTGGGAACGCTGGGCCCGCGTCATCGTCCGCCGACGCTGGTTCGCCGCGGCGGTGGGGCTGCTCATCGTGATCGGCCTCGCGATCCCCGCCCTGAGCTTGAACACCGGCCAGCCCAGTGATGCGTCATTGGGCGGCAACAGCCCCGCAGCGCAGGCGTTGCACTCGCTCGAACGCCAGGGCCTCCCTGCGGCCGCCACCTTCCCGATACAGGTCCTCGTCGAGGGCGGACCCGCCAACACGCAGCGCTTCGCAGCCGTCGCGCGACGCACCCCGGGCGTCTCGTCGGTGTTCATCGCACGGGTCAGCGCACCCACGGCTTCAGGGGCCTCGCTGCTGACAGTAGTCCCGACCGCCGCCGGGAACACGAGCGCCGGCATGGCCGCGGTCACCCGCCTGCGCCACGACCTCAGACAGGCGGGAGACCCAAAGGCGGTCCAGGTCGGTGGCGAAACCGCTGCGAACATGGACTTCACCAGCGCGATCTATAACCAGTTCCCGCTCATCCTCGCGATCATCGCCGTCCTCACCTTCCTGATCCTTGCGCGGTCATTCCGCTCGGTCGCGCTCGCCTTCAAGGCGGTTCTGCTCAACCTCGTCTCACTCGGTGCGGCGTTCGGGTTCCTCGTCATCTTCTGGCAGTCCGGACACGGCTCGGACCTGATCTACGGCATTCAGGCCACCCACGCGATTCGCAACTGGGCGCCAGTAGTCATGTTCGCGTTCCTGTTCGGCATCTCGATGGACTACGAGGTGTTCGTCCTGGCCCGGATGCGCGAGGAATATGACGCCACCAACGACACCGAGCAGGCGATCGTCGGTTCCATCGCGCGTACCGGCAGGCTGATCACCTGCGCCGCGCTCATCCTGGCGATCTCCTTCGCCTCCCTGAGCACGACCAACGACATCGCCATCGAGGTCCCGGCAACGGGGCTCGCGTTCGGGGTGATCCTCGATGCTGTGGTGGTGCGCACGTTCCTTGTACCCGCCCTGGCTGCCCTGCTGGGCAAGTGGAACTGGTGGATGCCGACCGGACTGGCCCGTCTCCTACACATCGCGCCGAGCCGGGGCCCGCGAACAGAGCTGGCCCTCGATTCGTGACCCGCACGTGCACCCCGAGGGTCTGCCATGGTCAGACTCGTCGACGGTGTGCTGCGTCACCGCCACCTCGTCGTCCTCGCCTGGGTCGTGCTCACGGTTGCCGGGCTCTGACGGCCAACCAGGCGGTCAGACAGATGACGTACTCCTTGGCTCAGACCTGGACTCGCCGCCCAGCCCCGGCTGCCGCAAGCAGCTCAGGAAACCGGCGCTCGGACGCGATGGCGGACGCTCCAATCGGTCGCGGCCCGTGCGTTGGCGACGAGTGAATTTGAAGAGCGATCGCGGTCGTTCTTGTCGGCGGTTGCTTACGTCTCGGAGTTGAAAGTCAAGGCATCGCGGGGCCGACCGTTCAAGAGCGGTATGAACGAGGCCAACGTCGGGCGAGGGGTCTGCGACGCAGTTCCTGCTGGAATGACCTCGAGTGGCTCGCCGTGCAGCCCAACAAAAACTCGGCTTCCAAGCGGCCGGGCAAGCCAGCTGGTGATCCGTCGCGAGGTTCCCTGCAGCGTGTAGCCCATTCCGGGTTCGGCCGGCTTGCGCTCCATGATCACAGCGAGCGAGACCGCGTGATCGGTCTCAATGCTCTCCACAGCCGAGATGGTCTCTCCTGGCGGCCATTCGCCCGCCCAGCTGAAGGTGATCTCCTTGCCCGTTGGGTCGATCTCGATGGGCGAGTACAACGGCGGCATCTGAGTTGGTGGCAGCGGTCGCGTACCGCCGGACCCGGGCGCAGGCGCCCACCGGTCGATAGAAGGCTCAAGGACCCAGGCCCGCCCGTTGATCTGTGGCCCCTGCAGCCACCACGCGGGGAGCGGTATCGACCCCCGATCGGTCTGGAACGGAAACTCACCCTGCCCTGCATCCGTGACCGCGACCTTCCGCTTTGACGACGGCGCCAACAGGCGTGTTCCGTGGCGCTGCAACGCACGCTGCACAGCTGCTGGCACAGTCGTCTGCCAATCGATCTGGCCGGCGTCGATGGCGTCGTGCGCCGCTCGAGTACGAAAGGCGCCTGAAGTCTCGACATCGTCCCCGACGAGCACGAGCGGCCTTCGTGCTCGACCGACCGGGAATTCCGCCCACACCTCCACCGCCCACCGGGCCTGCGCCAACCGCACTTCAGATCGCGGATTCATCCCGGCGGATTGTTCGCAGAAACCTCGCTTCGCGCAAGAGCATCCGCGGGCCAACAGTTACATAAGTCCTCGTCGCCGTCGCGCGGCCCCGCCAAAGAGCGGACACCTGCATTTCGCGTCGAAGCTGCGCTCACCACAACAAACCTGGAGGGTACGGAGGAACCCGTGGAGAATGCT
>CAZZVR010000196.1:0-7530 GCA_964657595.1 Burkholderia sp. PAMC 26561
TGCCGACAGCCGCCGTGCCGACAGCCGCACGCACCATCAGAGCCGGCCGGCTGATCCACTTCACCGAGCACAGCGACCTGCGCGGCAGCCTGATCGCCGGCGAACTGCCCGCAGACGTCCCGTTCTCGCCGGCGCGCTTCTTCCTCGTCTACGACGTCCCCAGCCGCGAGGTGCGCGGTGAGCATGCTCACCGGGTTTGCCATCAGCTATTGATCTGCGTGGCGGGCTCCGTCTCCGTGGCTGTTGACAACGGCGAGCATCGCGACGAGATCGTGCTCGACAGTCCAACGGTCGCGCTCCACATACCACCGCTGGTGTGGGGCAGCCAGTATCACTACGAGCCCAGTTCGGCGCTACTTGTTCTAGCGTCGCATGCGTACGATTCCAGCGACTACATCCGGGATTACGACGAGTTCCTGCAGGCTGTTGCTGAAGCGGCGAACCCAGCTGCCGGATGAGCGTCCCGGCCTCGGCCGGTGCCGGTTCGACCGATACTCGCCGGACTGAGCTGCTCCGGCGTCTCCTCCCCGAGATATCCCGCACGGGCCTCGCGCTCGCCGTTCTCGCCGCGCTGACGCTGGCGATCTTCTACCGGCAGGTCTTCTACCACTGGACATTTCCCTACGACTACCTCGCGACGTACACGGAGGCGCCACCCTTCGTTGCGGCGAGCATCGCATCCGGACATCTGTATTCGTGGTCCCCGTTCATTGCCGCGGGAAGCCCGACGACGATAAACATCCAGGACGGTCTGTACTTCCCGCTGTGGTGGCTCGGTGGCCTGCTGGGCCTGACCCTCGACCTCATCCAGCTCACTGACATCCAGGTGATTCACGTCTTCTTTGCGGGTGTGGGGGCGTTGATCCTCAGTCGCACGCGCGGTCTCTCGCTGCGCTGGGCTTTCGTAGCGGCATTGGCCTATATCTTCTTCGGAGGCTTCTACGGGGAGGCTGAGCACGCCGACGCGTTCCGCGGATTCGCCTACCTCCCCTGGTTGCTGTGGTGTCTCACGGTCCCAAGGGACGGACCCTGGCGACGCATCTGCCTGCTGCCGATCATCGGCTGGCTGGTATTCACCGGGGCCTATCCCGGTCAAACCGGCTCCTTCGCGATCCTGGGCGCGATCTACGTGATCGTCCAGCTGATCGGCATCGACCATCGTGGCCGATCGCTACTACTGCTCGTTCTCCCGGTGCTGGCGACGGCCGCGGTGGCGATCGCCGTCCTATTCCCCTACCTCCACGCCTCAGGCGGCGGTCAGCTGATCCGACCTATCCCCGCGACGGCGGCGGAACGCCAAGCGGGAGCCTTCAGTGTCACCGATCTGCTCGGGCTCTATCTGAACCCCTTCGCCTGGCATCAGGACGCGACCCTGTTTAGCTGGAGTGCTGGCATTCCCGTGCTGATCGGCTTCGTCTGTGCACGGTCCGCCAGTCTCAGGCGACAGCTGCCGCTGATCGTGATCGGCATCGTCGCTTTGCTCCTGGTGTTCGGCGCCAAGCTCAGCCCCGTAGCCCATGTGATGGCCGATCTCCCGACGCTGTTCCCTAGCCGATTTCCGGTGGTGGAATACAAGGCAGCGATCACGTTGGTGCTGATCCTGTTGGCCGCCGACGCCTGGGGTGAGATCGCCGAGCAACGCGCCAAGGTGGGCTGGTCGTGTCCGCTGCTCGCAGCCGGACTGCTACTCCTTGGTCTGGCCCTCGCCCCGAGCACGTACGCACACCCCACTCGCACGGTGTGGCTGGTCATTGTGGTCGTGGTCGTCACTGCGGTGCTGGTGGTGATACGACCGCCAGCTCGTGTGTTCTTCACCGTCCTGGTGGCGCTGGTTGCCGTTGACGGGTGGCGCGCCGCTCATGATCAGCTGCTGGGCGGAACTGCTTCGCCGTGGTCGATTACTCCTGCTGTGGCCGCGACAATCGAGGCACCTCAGTCGTACGTCTTCGATCTCTCAACCGAGCTGGCCGCAACGCCGGCGGCGCGTCCGGCGCGGACGGCTCCGTCGACTCCGGCGATCGGCGGCTTCAATACCGATACCTGGGGCTGGGTCGCCGACGGTTACCGCATGTCGGATTACGGAGGCACGGTTGAGAAGGCCCGGGCGGAGGCGCAGGAGACGCCGAAGTGGGAGCGCCTGATGCTCGAGCCGTGGCATGCCTTCACGTTCTCATGTGCCGCCGTGGGGTGCCAGTCGGGGCATCTCGATCTGCCTCCCGTCAGCAGCTGGCGTCCGAGCAGCGCGGTCACAACCACGGCGTACTCGATCCGGGGCATCGTCTACTCCGTTCACGTCAGCCAACCTACTTTGATGATCGAGAACGAGCTGAACGTGCCTGGCTGGTCCTCTGGTGACGCGCGGGCAGTCGCCGTCAACGCGCAGATCCCGCTTCGGGCCTGGCGCCTCGACCCCGGTACCTACAGCTTCCGGGCGACCTTCCATCAGCCCGACCGCGGCGTTCAGTGCGCGGCCGCCATCGCAGCGGTCCTGCTCGGGCTGGCCGGGGTCGGCTGGGCGGTCCGTCCGCGTCGTCGACGATCGTGCGAGGCGGTCTGCGAGCATGCGTGACGGGATGGGGGAGTTGATGACGGAGAACGTCACCACTGCTGGTGACCGTGAGACGTGGCTGACCGTGCAGACGGGCCTCTTGAAGACCATCGGGTCACGGGTGCGGAGCGCGCGCTGATGGAAGCCACCCTGAACAGCGATCCGGCGTACGGCGTGGCCCCGGCGCGAACGCCCCGTGACCGCTTCGGGGTGCCGGCGCTCGCGGCGGTCATCAGTCTCGCCCTCACCCTGATCTGGACCCTGTCAGAGACGGGTCGGCCCTTCTATTTCGACTCGCTCAACTACTGGACGCTGGCGAACACGTTCGTCGCCCAGCATCACTTCTCACTACTCAATTTCCACGACAGCCTGCGTGGCTATCTGTATCCGCTCCTCGCCTACGTTCTGCAGAAGATCGGGATAGGGCTCTCGATCGGTGATTCGGTGATGGTGAGGATCTTCAACGCACTGATCGTGATGTCGACCGGCGCCCTGCTGGTTCCCAGGCTCGCGGAACTCGCCTGGCCCCAGCGACGGTGGGGAGTGGGTCGTCGGGTCCTCCTCACGATGCTGATCATGCTCATGTGGAGCGGCTTTTTGATGTTCCCGCTCACTGACCTGCCGGCCCTGGCCCTGGCGCTCCTGGCGCTCGTCGCCTGCTCGGCGGAGAGGACGCTCAGCCCCCCGTGGATGTTCGTGGGCGGCCTGGCCAGTGCCGCGACCCTGGACCTGCGGCCGGCCTATCTCCTGCTCACCCCCGTGGTTACGGTCCTCGTGCTCTTCGCCTGGTTCCAGGCTCGTCGCAGCGACAACCCATGCCACGGTCGGCGTCTCGTCTGTGTCGTCCTGGCGATTGTGGCTTTCGCGCTCGTGTCGCTTCCCCAGGCGCTCATCACGCATAAGACGTTCCACTCCTGGAGCATCATCCCGGGCACCAAGGCCGGTTTGACCGCGCTGCAGTACACGGACGGAGCGGAGCTGCAGCTCTACAACACATATGTTGGGGAGGGTCACAGCCCGGGCCTTGATTTCCTCGATCCGGGCGGGGTACTGCTGCTCGGCAAGATCCCGGGCGGCCGGATCACCTCGCTCAGCCAACTCGGTCGCCTCACCATCGATTACCCGCACATCATGGGTGCCCTCTTTATCCGGCACATTATCAACGGGCTTGATCAGCGATACGCGTCCCCGTACATCACGCATCTCCGCATCACGGATTGGTGGAGCCGCATGCTCGGATTCGGACTGGTGCTGCTGGCGTTGGCGCGGCTGGCGTGGCCGCCGGCGCGCCGTGGGCTCGGTGTAATCAGGTGGCGTTATATCCTCGCGGTGCTGGTGAGTGGCGCGACGGCGGTCGCTTCAGCGGTCGAGCCACGCTTCATGCTGCCGGTGGCCGTCTTGAGTTACGCCACGGTTCTGGCGCCGGGTTGGCTCGGCCTGGTCCGGCTTCGGAGCCGACCTGGAACCGAGATGGTCATCCATCGGCGGGACGTCCTGTCCGGTGCCGCGATCGTGGTTGTGGCAGCAGCACTGGTCGTCCTGATCATCGTCGTCGTACACGCCACCAACCACCACCTCGTCTACGACTGATCGGCTCCGGCTAAGGTCTTAAACCGGAGCCCAGGCCTCTTTCTCGTCAGCCGGCCCGCTGGGGAAACCGGCCCAGATGCTGTCCGCCCCCGCGGAGGATCCGGCGCAGGAAGGTCCGCGCGGGCCGCTCGAACATCAGATGGATTCCCACCGCCAGGCACACGATGATCAGGAGGTTCACCAGCTCCGCGGCTGCATCGGCGATCGACATGGACGTGGTCCACAGCGACCCGTCGGCCGTCGTAAGGATGCTCAGCATCGGCACGTGGATCAGGTAGAACGCGAACGACGCCTCGCCCAGCAGGACCACTTTCCGCACCGACAGCAGGCGCGCCAGCGGCGCACGCGGCGCCACGGCCAGCCCGAAGATGAGTAGCACGCTGGGGATCGCGTAGGCGGTATCCCAGCTCCAGGCCGTGAGGTATAGGGCCGGCCAGGCCATGAGGGCGAGAAGCGCCGCTCCGGCCAGAATCGTGAGATATCCGCCGATTCGCGCGACAAGCGGACTGTCACCGCACAGCAGGTAGATACGCGCCGCGAGGATCCCCAGCATGAAGTCTCCGAGGCGAGATAGCGGATTGAAGTAGAGCCAACGGTGCGCGGAACCGGGCGCGGAGAGTAACACGCCGTGGGGGCTTCCTACTCCAAAATACGTGGCCACTATGACCATCGCGGCGCCGATGACGATGGCCAGCAGGATCAGCCCGCTCAGCTTTGTGATCCGGCGCGTCAACAATACGAGGAACGGGAAACAGGCATAGAGGAAGAATTCCACTCCGATCGACCAGCTGGGCCCGTCAAATCCGAACGCGACTGAGGCGCTCGAACTCCATGCCTGTATGGCCAGCGCGGTCTGCCACAGCCCGTTGAGCGGCACGGCGTCTAGGTGGTCATAAAGAACCAGATACACCAGCACCGCCGCGTAGAGCGGATACAGGCGCGAGATGCGACCTACCGCGAACTGCCAGACGCGCTTGGGCGTCGGCGCAGCGAGCGAATCGAAATAGTTCAGCGCCATGACGAAACCCGACAGCGTGAAGAACAACGTCACGCCCATGTATCCAGAGGCGAAAAAGTCATAGAGCCAGGTGGGCGATGCGTGGGGTGGGCCCACATGGCTGAGGTAGACGGCAAACGCGGCCAGGGCTCGAAGCCCGGTCAGGGCCGGCAGCGTGGGCTGTCGGTCGGGCTGGGGGACCAGCGGTTCGCCGACGGCCTCGGCTCCGCTGAGGTCACTCGTCATCCCAAGTCAGGGAATCAGAACCGGGCGGAAGCCGGAGTCAGTCGGTCTGGCCGTTGCTTCCCTGGCTTCATATCGGCTATCGCAAAATCTGTTACCCTCTCACTTAGATTTCAGCTACCCAGAGAGGCAACCTGGGTAGCATCGGAACACCACCCCCGTACCCACCCGACGAGGAGTAACCACACGATGGGCAAGACAATCGGTATTGACCTCGGTACGACCAACTCATGCATGGCCGTGCTCGAGGGCGGCGACCCGACGGTGATCGAGAACGCCGAGGGCGGCCGCACCACGCCGTCCGTCGTCGCCTTCACCGCGGGCGGTGAGCGCCTCGTCGGCACGGTCGCACGGCGCCAGGCGGTGACCAACCCGACCAACACGATCTTCTCGATCAAGCGCTTCATGGGCCGCAAGGAGGCCGAGGTGCGCGAGGAGGAGGGCATGGTCCCCTACAAGGTCGCCTCCGGCCCGGGCGGCGACGTGCGCGTCGACGCCGAGGGCAAGCAGTTCAGTCCCCAGGAGATCTCGGCGATGATCCTGGCCAAGCTGAAGGCCGACGCCGAGGCCTACCTCGGCGAGACCGTCGACTCCGCCGTGATCACGGTCCCCGCGTACTTCAACGATGACCAGCGCCAGGCGACCAAGGACGCCGGCACCATCGCTGGCCTCGACGTCAAGCGCATCATCAACGAGCCGACCGCGGCCTCGCTGGCTTACGGCCTCGATAAGGAGACCGACCAGACGATCCTCGTCTTCGACCTCGGCGGCGGCACCTTCGACGTGTCCGTGCTGGAGATCGGCGACGGCGTCTTCGAGGTGAAGGCCACCGCGGGTGATAACCACCTCGGCGGCGACAACTTCGACAAGGCGATCGTCGACTCGCTCGTCTCGGAGTTCAAGAAGAGCCAGGGCATCGACCTGTCCGCCGACCCGATGGCGCTCCAGCGGCTCTATGAGGCCGCGGAGAAGGCCAAGATCGAGCTCTCGACGACGCAGGAGACCCAGATCAACCTGCCGTTCATCACGGCGGACGCCTCGGGACCCAAGCACCTCGACACCCGGCTGACCCGCGCCCGGCTCAACGAGCTGGCCTCGAGCCTGCTCGACCGTCTGGTCGCGCCGGTCCGCCAGGCCCTCGACGACGCCAAGGAGAAGGGCGCGGCGAACATCGACCACGTTGTGATGGTCGGTGGCATGACCCGCATGCCCGCCGTGCAGGAGAAGGTCAAGGAGCTCACCGGCAAGGACCCCCACCGTGGGGTCAACCCGGACGAGGTCGTCGCCATCGGCGCCGCGATCCAGGCCGGCGTGCTGGCCGGCGACGTCAAGGACGTGCTGCTGCTCGACGTCACTCCCCTGACCCTCGGCATCGAGACCAAGGGCGGCGTGATGACCAAGCTGATCGAGCGCAACACGACGATCCCGACCCGCAAGGGCGAGGTCTTCTCGACCGCCGAGGACAACCAGCCGAGCGTGGAGATCCACGTGCTCCAGGGCGAGCGTGAGATGGCGACCTACAACAAGTCCCTGGGCAAGTTCCAGCTGACCGGCATCCCGCCGGCCCCGCGTGGCGTGCCCCAGATCGAGGTCGCCTTCGACATCGACGCCAACGGCATCCTCAACGTCTCGGCCAAGGACCTGGGCACCGGCAAGGAGCAGAAGATCGAGATCCGCTCCGGCTCCGGTCTGTCCGACGATGAGATCAAGAAGATGGTCTCTGACGCCGAGGCCCACGCCGACGATGACAAGCGCCAGCGCGAGGTGGCCGAGGCCCGCAACGAGGCCGAGCACGCCGCCTACCAGGCCGAGCGTCAGCTCACCGAGCTGGCCGATTCGGTCGACGATGCCTCCAAGGAGCAGATCACCACCGCGATCAAGGCGGTGCGGGACTCGCTCACCTCCGAGGACCCGGCGGAGATCAACGCGCGCAAGGACGAGCTCAACGCGGCCTTCCACGCGATCTCCGAGGCGCTGTACCAGAAGGCCGCCGAGGCCAATGGCACCGGTGCATCGGGCTTCGAGGGCGACGGTGCCGCGACCAACGGCGCCTCCTCCGAGGAGGACGTCGTGGACGCGGAAGTGGTCGACGAGGGCAACTGACGTGTCTGAATTCCATGAGGAGTTCGAGGGCCAGGCGGCCGGCGGCGAC
>CAZZVR010000197.1:0-7513 GCA_964657595.1 Burkholderia sp. PAMC 26561
ATTACCTGGTGGGTTCGTTCGACGCCGCCTCACCCCTTCCTCCTGCATCACGGCCTGCACGCGGGTGGGCGTCAGAACTCCGACCGCGACCCTAGAGCCGGAACACGGACTTGCCGGGGTACTCGGCTTCGGGCCCGAGGACCTCCTCGATCCGCAGCAGCTGGTTGTACTTGGCCACCCGGTCGGTGCGCGACGGGGCGCCCGTCTTGATCTGGCCACAGCCGGTGGCCACCGCCAGGTCGGCGATGGTGACGTCCTCGGTCTCCCCGGAACGATGGGACATGACCGCGGTGTAGCCCGCCTCACGCGCCATGCGGATCGCCGCCAAGGTCTCTGACAGGGTGCCGATCTGGTTGACCTTGATGAGGATCGAGTTGGCCACCCCAGCCTCGATCCCCCGCTTGAGCCGGTCGGTGTTGGTGACGAAGAGGTCGTCGCCCACCAGCTGCATGTGATCGCCCAGGCGGTCAGTCAGCGTGCTCCAGCCCTCCCAGTCCTCCTCGTCCATGCCGTCCTCGATCGAGACGATCGGGTAGCGCGCGGCCAGCTCAGCCCAGTAGGCGGTGAGCTCATCCGCCGACAGCGCGCGCTTCTCGTGCTTGAGCACATAGGCGCCGCCCTCATAGACCTCCGAGGTCGCCGGGTCCATGGCGATGAACACCTGCTCGCCGGGGACGTACCCGGCGGCGCGGATGCCGTCCATGAGGATCTGCAGGGCCTCCTCGTTGGAGCCGAGGTTGGGCGCGAAGCCGCCCTCGTCTCCGACGGTCGTGGCCAGCCCGCGGGCCGACAGGGTCTGCTTCAGGTGGTGGAAGACCTCGGCCCCGACTCGCAGCGCCTGGGAGAACGTGTCGAAGCCGGCCGGCACGATCATGAACTCCTGGAAGTCGACCGAGTTGTCCGCGTGAGCGCCGCCGTTGAGCACGTTCATCATCGGCACGGGCAGGATGTGGGCGGTCTCCCCCCCGAGGTAGCGCCACAGCGGCAGGCGCTCCTCGGCGGCGGCGGCGTGCGCGGCGGCCAGGGACACCGCGAGGATCGCGTTGGCCCCGAGGCGGGACTTGTTGGGGGTGCCGTCGAGGCTGATCAGCGTGCGGTCCAGGGCCGCCTGGGCCGAGGCGTCCATGCCACGGATCGCCGTGGCGATCTCGCCGTTGACGTTCTCCACCGCCTGGGTGACGCCCTTGCCCATGTACTCGCTGGCGCCGTCACGCAGCTCGGTGGCCTCGAACTCCCCGGTCGAGGCGCCCGAGGGCACGATCGCCCGGCCCCACGCACCGGACTTCACGCTCAGCTCGACCTCGACCGTGGGGTTGCCCCGGCTGTCGAGGACCTGGCGGGCGTGGACGTGTTCGATCTGGCTCATCGGGGGGTGGGGCTCCTTAGTGGCGTCAACGGCCTTCGGCTTTGAGTCGCGCTCGGGCGTAGAAGGCGAGCTGCTGGTCGGTACTGAGATCGTTCCAGGTCTCGCCGTGGGCCGCCGCCAGGTCGATGCCGTCCTGGACCCGGCCGCGGAAGCGCTCTGAGGATGCCCGCAGTGCGAGCTCGGGGTCGAGCTCGAGTTTGCGGGCGACGTTGACCGCGGCGAACAGGACGTCCCCGAGCTCGTGGAAGCGCTCCGCCGCGGTGTCGGCGGCGATCAGCTCGTTCAGCTCGTCGCGGACCGACTGCAGGGGGCCCTCGACGCCGTCGAAGTCAAAGCCACTGGACGCCGCCCGGCGCTGGACCTTGCGGGCGTACAGGGGACCCGGCAGGTTCTCAGGCACCTCCCCGAACACGCCGGGCTCACGCCCGGCCTCGGTCGCCTTGATGGCGTCCCAGTTGCTCAGCACCTCGGCGGCGTTCTCCACCTCAACCTCACCGAACACGTGGGGGTGGCGGCGAATGAGCTTCTCGGTGGCGTGGGTGGCGACCTGGGCGAGGTCACCGGCGCCGCGCTCCTCGAGCAGCAGGGCGAGGAAGTGGACCTGGAAGAGCACGTCCCCCAGCTCGTCCAGCAGCTTGGCGTCGTCGCCTGAGTTGGCGGCGTCGGCCAGCTCATAGGCCTCCTCCACGGTGTGGGGGACAATCGTGACCGCGGTCTGTTCGCGATCCCACGGGCACTCGACGCGCAGGCGCCGGGTGACCTGATCCAGGCGCCCGAGCGCTGCGGTGATGTCATCGGCCCCGGCCACGGCGCATCAGGCTACTGGACCGAGCAGGGCTTGCTGGGGCCAGCCCAGCATCGCTCGGCCATGGCTTGGCCGAGCGTTACTTCGTGGTGGTGGTCGACGCTGCCGTGGTGGCGGTCGAAGTGGCCGTGGTGCCGGTATCGGCCGCCCCGCTGCTCGACGTGGTGGTCGGCGTCGCCGAGGCGGCGGTCGTCGTGGTCTTGGGCGCCACGTAGCCGGCGCAGTCGGCCATGCTGTAGGTGGGCGAGCACTTGGTCTGCTTGCCCCACTGCTTCTTCACCGCGGCGTTGATCTTGGTCTGGGCCGCGTTGTCGTACTGCGTGGTCAGCAGCGACTTGATCTCTTTGGTCGCCTTGGCCAGCGAGGTCTTGGTGGCCTTCTTGACGCTGGTGACCTCGATCAGGTAGTAGCCGAAGGTGCCCTTGATCGGACCCTTGAGCGCGTTCACCGGCGCGGAGAACACGACCTTGCTGACCGCGGCTTCGAGCTGGCCGCTCTGGACGTTGCTCTGCACGCCGCCGGTGCTCTTGGTCGCCGTGTTGGTCGAATACTGCTTGGCCACGCTGGCCCAGCTCGTGCCGGACTTCACCGCTGCCTCGGCTTTGGCGATGTTCGCCTGCGACGTGGTCTGGATGATCTTGATGGTGCGCGTCTCGGGGGTGCCGAACTCGGTGGCGTGGGCGGTGTAGTACTTCTGCACCGCCGCGGTGGTGATCTTCGGGACCCGCTTGGCGATCAGCTTCTGGAAGACCGTGTTGACGCGCAGCCGGAAGTCGATGTCCTGGCGGGTCTCACCGGTCTCGGAGAGGAAGGCCTTGTACTGGGCGGTCGTCGGGAAGGTCTGCTTCTTGGCGGCCGTGAACGCCTTGGTGAGCTCGGCGGCGGTGATCTTGATCTTGTCGGTGTAGGCGGTGCCCTGGTACCAGTAGGCCTTGATGAGGAAGTCGAGGACCTCGGAGTCGAGGTTGGTGAAGAGCTCCTTGCAGTCGGCCTTCAGCGTGGCCGCGGGAGTCTTGGCGTAGGTGGCGATCTGCTTGCGGATCTGGGCGATGCAGCCGGTGAAGTTCGGCGGGTCGGTCGGCACGATGACCGCGCTGCCGCTCTCGACCGAGTTGCCCTTCTCCGCCACGTACATCCAGTGGTTGAACGCCTGCTTGCTGATCGGGTTGCCCGCGACGTTGGCCACGTCGGAGCTGGAGACGCTGGAGCTGCTGCCACAGGCGCCGACCAGGATTGCCGTCAGTACAAGGGCGCACAGCGCCGTGATCGTCCGAATCTTGCTCTTCACGCCGCCGCACTGTAGCGGCCATTTCTGGGGGCTGTCCGACGGTCAGAGGGATTCCTTACGAAGTTGTTAGGGCCCCCGCTCAGGTGGCCGCCAGCGCGGAGGCGGGCTCGGCTTCGGTGTCCGAATCGGCTCCGCGCAGCACCGCCAGCAGCGCGTCGGCGACCGCGATCACGGCCGGGAACTGCTCGGCGGCGAGGTTGGAGACGCGGATCGACAGCTGGGATCGACCCGACTCATACAGGGCCCCCGGGACCTCCGCCCGCAGCGCCTTGGCCTGGGTCGAGGTCAGCTCCACCGGGGTGACGGCGAGGCGACCCTGGCGCAGCGAGACCAGGCTGGCCCCGGCCTGACCCAGCTTGATCCGGGCGATCTGCAGGGAGATCAGGTTCTCCAGCGGCTCGGGGATGTCGCCGAAGCGATCCATCAGCTCGTCCCGCAGGATCGCCATGTCGGCCACCTCCCGCGAGCCGGCGATCCGCCGGTGCACGTCGACCTTGGCCTGCTCATAGGGGATGTAGTCAGCCGGCACGTACGCGTCGACGTTGATGTCGAGGCGCACGGGCTCCCAATCGTCCTCGGCGTCGGCGTCCTCCCCCGACAGGGCCTGGACGGCCTCATCCAGCATCTGCATGTACAGCTCGAAGCCGAGCGCGGCGACGTGGCCGGACTGCTCGTCCCCCAGCAGGTTGCCCGCCCCGCGGATCTCCAGGTCGCGCATGGCCACCTTGAAGCCCGAGCCGAGCTCGGTGTAGTCACTCAGCGCGGACAGGCGCTGGCCCGCGTCGGGGGTCAGCGACGCCGAGGACGGATACAGCAGGTAGGCGTAGGCGCGCTCGCGCGAACGCCCGACCCGGCCGCGGATCTGGTAGAGCTGACTCAAGCCGAAGGTGTCGGCCCGTTCGACGATCAGCGTGTTGGCCTGGGGGATGTCGATGCCCGACTCGATGATCGAGGTGGAGACGAGCACGTCGGAGTCGCCGCGCAGGAACGACAGCATCCGGCGCTCCAGCTCACCCTCCTCCATCTGTCCGTGGGCGACCTCGAAGGACACGCCGGGACACAGCGCGCGCAGGCGCTCGGCGGTGTCGTCGATGTCCTCGATCCGGTTGTGGAGGAAGAACGCCTGCCCGCCGCGGCCCTTCTCGCGCAGCAGCGCACGCTTGACCAGCTCCTCGTCGTACTCCCCCACATACGTCTTCACCGGCCGGCGACCCTCGGGGGCGGTCTCGATCACCGTGATGTCGCGGATGCCGGCCATCGACATCTGCAGGGTGCGCGGGATCGGCGTGGCCGACATGGCGATCACGTCGACCTTCAGCTTCATCTGGCGCAGCAGCTCCTTCTGCTTGACCCCGAAGCGCTGCTCCTCATCCACCACCAGCAACCCGAGGTCGTTGGCCCGCACGTCGCGGGAGAACAGGCGGTGGGTGCCCACGAGGATGTCCACCTCGCCCTTGGCGAACGCGGCGATGGTGGCCTTCTGCTCCGAGGCGGGGCGGAAGCGCGACACGTGCTCCACCCGGACGGGAAAGTCCTTGAGCCGCTCGGAGAAGGTGCCGTAGTGCTGCTGGGCGAGGATCGTCGTCGGCACCAGGACCATCACCTGCTTGCCGTCCTGGACGGCCTTGAAGGCGGCGCGCAGGGCGACCTCAGTCTTGCCGTAGCCGACGTCTCCGCAGATGAGCCGGTCCATCGGCCGGGGCGCCTCCATGTCCGCCTTGACGAACTCGATCGCGTCACGCTGATCGGGCGTCTCGGTGTAGGGGAAGGCGTCCTCGAAGTCGCGCTGCCACTCGCTGTCGGGGGAGAAGGCGAACCCCTCACGCCGCTTGCGCTCGGCGTACAGGTTGAGCAGCTCGCCGGCCAGCTCCTGGGCGGCCCGGCGCGCGCGGGACTTGACCGTCTCCCAGCTCCTGCCCCCGAGCTTGGACAGGGTCACGCCGGTCCCGCCGACGTAGCGGCTGATCTTGGCCAGCTGGTCCACCGGCATGAACACGCGGTCAGACCCGGCGTACTCGAGCGTCAGGTAGTCGCGGGTGACGCTGGCCACCGTCTTGGTGTCAAAGCCGGCGAACCGGGCGATGCCGTGATCCTCGTGGACGATGATGTCGCCGGAGCGCAGCTCGGTGAAGGAGCGCAGCGCTCCGCGCTTGCCCATCCGCGCGGGGGCATCCGGGGTGCGTTTGCGCCGGAACAGCCGGTGCTCGGGGATCACCGCGAGCTGGAACTGCGGGGCGATGAAGCCCTCGCGCAGCCGCGCCTGAGCGAAGGACAGGGCGTTTCTGGCCGGGGCTGGTCCGGCCAGACCGGCCCCGGCACCAGCGGCTCCGAGCCACTGGACCGACAGGCGCCCGAGGTTGTAGGCCGCCCGGTCTCCCTCACCCTTGACCGGCCAGGTGACCACGGTGCGATAGCCGCTGCGCGTCAGCTTCTCCAGCTCCGGCTCGGCCTCCTTGATCCCCTTGGCGGCGATCTCGGCACTGGAGGCGCGGAACTCGAATGGCTGATCCTGGTCGATGCTCGACAGGCGGATGCGCGCGCGGGCGTCGATCGCCCGGGTGACGGTCTCGGGTGGGCAGTAGAGGTCAAGCGCGTCGTTGTCCCTCAGGGCCGCGCTGATGTCCTGGAGGTGGTCGGCCAGCGCGGGGGCGAGCTCCTCCTCGGCGGCGAGGATGACCGCGGCGTCGGTGAGGTCGAGGAACGCCTTGAAATCGTCGACGGGCAGGATGTCGGCGATGTCGGGGCGGTCCTCGTCGCTCTCGGCGGCCGCCTCCTCAGCGAGGGAGCGGTAGTCGAGGCTCAGCTCGGCGGCGGGGGCGACCTCGACGAAGTCGAGCTCCTCGAGGCTGCGCTGGGTGAAGGTGGAGAAGGCGCGGATCGTCTCGATCTCGTCTCCGAACAGGTCGACGCGCACGGCGCGGTCCTCGGTGGCGGAGAACACGTCGAGGATGTCGCCGCGCATGGCGAACTGGCCGCGGTCCTCCACCTGGTCGACGCGCTCATAGCCGGCGGCGACGAGGTCATCGGCGGTCTCGTGCAGATCCATCAGCTCACCGCGGGTGATGGTGAAGCCGTGGGGGCGCAGGCTCGGGTCCGGGACCTTCTCCGACAGGGCGACCGCGGAGACGACCACCACGGGGGCGCCCGCGTCGGCGCTGGCGTCGGCGTCGAGCAGCGCGTCGAGGGCGGCGATCCGCTGGCCGATCAGGTGCGCGGGCGGGTTGAGATGGGACTCGTAGGTGACCCCGCGGCTCGGGTAGTAGCGGACCCGCCGGGGGGCCAGCCAGGCGCGCAGGCTGGAGGCGAGATCGCGGGCCTGGCGGTCATCTCCGGCGACCACGAGCAGCGGCTGGGCCGGGTCGCGATGAGCCAGGGCGGCGATCAGGTACGGCCGCAGCGCCTGGGAGACGAACGCTCGCCCGCCCTCGCTGGCCAGCCGGCCGGTCTGAGGGTCGGCATCGGCCTGATTGAGCAGCTGGGCGAGCATCTCGGATCGAGGATAGGAAGCGGGAGTGGCCGGCGGAGTGGCTGTGGGCTCACTCCGCCGGACCGGCCGCGCGGCAGCCGGGCCGCGTCAGCTGTGGGCGCGGCGGTGGTCCGCCCAGGTCAGCTGTGGGGCGCGTAGCGGTGGTGGAGCATCAGGTCGTTGCCGTCGGGATCCTCGAAGAACGCCATGTGACAGACGCCCGTGTCGATGGTCTCGCCGTGGAAGGTCACGCCCGCGGCCTCGAGCTTGGCGCGGGTGGCGGCGACGTCGTCACACCCCAGGGGCCAGTGATTGCCCTTCTGCGCGATGAACGGGCGCCCGATCCGCTCGGGCTCCCAGACCGCGAAGCAGGTACTCCCCGCCCACTGTTCGTACTCGGCGTGCTTGTCAGGGCGCAGCCCGAGTGTCTCGCGGTAGAAGCTACGGGCGCGGTCGGCGTCGCGGGATGGGATGCCGATGAAGTCCAGGTTGGTGATCATGAGCGAGTTCTAGCCGCTGATCAGGTCAGTTTCGGGCCGCGGTCGGTGCGAGCCAGGTGCGAGCCGGGTGCGGGTGCGGGTGCGGGTG
>CAZZVR010000198.1:0-7463 GCA_964657595.1 Burkholderia sp. PAMC 26561
CGTACCAGAGAAAGGAGGTGGTCCAATCTTGTCTGACTGTAGTTTTGGGACCCTGGAGGTGTCCGGCCGCTAAGACCGGATTTTTGGCTGACTTCCCTTAGCGGAGGCCAACCGGGACACCGCCACGCATGATCTGCCGGAGTTCGTCCCGCCGGAGCTTTTCCTGGTCAGCGTGGTGTCGTAGTTAGTCAAATGCAGTGGTGGGGGGCGTCGGTCACACCGTCGCCCCCCACTTTTTTGCCCTGAGCCGGAGCCAGCGCCGCCGGCTGGGGTCAACGATCAGCCGCGCTGCGCCGGTGTCTCACGGTTCGGGAGCCGCGGCGGCTCAGCGCGCCGGGGTGACCGACTCACAGCCGGTGGCCGACCCGCTGCGCTGACCGCGCTCGACGGCGGTGAGCGCGCGCAGGTGGTGGGCCAGGGCCGCGGACCCGACCGGGCCGGCGGGGAGCTCGACCACGAATGACGTCGTGTGAGCGAAGGTGTGGTTGGACCAGGCCGTCTCCTCCCCGGGGAGGAACGTCAGACAGGTCGCGGTGAGGCCGGCCAGCTGCGCGTAGCGCCGAGCGATCCCGTGATCGCCGGTGGACTCGTCAACCAGGTCCATGTGCTGGTGGTAGGTGACGGTGACGGCGGGACGGATGCGCCGGACCAGCGCCATGGCGGCCCGGGTCTCGGGCTCAGAGGCCGGTGCCGGACCGGAGGCGAAGGTGGGGTCGCTGGAGAACTGCCAGCGGTAGGGGAAGTTCCGGTTGAGGTCGACCCCGTGGGCGTTCTGGCGCGTGTCGGCGGCCACCCCGTCGGGGTTGAGCTCCGGGACGATCCACAGCTGCACACCGCGGGGCGGCGGGCGGCGGCGCAGCGCAGTCGTGATGGCCAGGCCGGCGGGCTCGTTGCCGTGGATGACGCCGATCACGAGGATCCGGCGCGCTGCGGTGGACGGGCCGAGAACCCAGGCGACGATCGGCCGGCCCCGCACCGAGTGTCCGATGACCACCCGCCGGGGCGGGGCGGCGCTCGGGGGCGAGGGGCGGCTGGGGCGCGGGGCGCGTGCGTGCGCTGGAGCGCCGGTCACTGCGATCATCCCCGCCATGGCGAGAGCGAGGATCAGCATCACGCGCGCGCTCGTGCGGGTGACGGGTCCGGGTCGGGGCATCTGGCCATCCTCACACCCCGGGCACATCGGCGCCGGCCCGGGGCTGTCATCGCCCCAGGGTGGGTAGGAGCCCACGGTGCGATTTCTTGGCGCGTTCTCGGCCTCGGCGATGGCCGGCATCATCTGGTACGTGCAGCTCGTCCACTATCCGCTGTTCGCGGAGGTGGGCGAGGAGACGTGGTTCACCTACCACGCCGATCATGAGCGGCGCACCGGCTGGGTGGTGGCTCCGCTGATGATCGTCGAGCTCGGCAGCGCCGCGGGGCTCGTGCTGATCGGTGGCCATGGGGTCCTGGCCATCGTCGGCCTCGCACTCGCCGCGGCCACCTGGGTGCTCACCTTCACGCTGGCGGTGCCGCTGCACCGGCGCCTCAACGCGACCCGCGAGACCGCGACGATGGCCCGCCTGGTCGACATCAACTGGCTGCGCACCGCGGCCTGGACCGCGCACGGGCTGATCGCCGTCGCCCTGCTCGCCTCATGAGCGCGACGGCCCCGGGGGCGAGCGCCGCGCGTGGCCCCGACGCCCCCGACCCCAACCGCTGGAAGGCGCTGGCGGTCTGTCTCATCTCGGGGTTCATGACCCTGCTCGACGTGTCGATCGTCAACGTGGCGCTCCCGACGATCCAGACCGGGCTGCACGCGCAATCCAACGCGCTGGAGTGGATCGTCTCGGGCTACGCACTGTCCCTCGGCCTGCTGCTCGTCCCGGCCGGGCGGCTGGGTGACGCGCGCGGGCGCCGGACGGTCTGGATGGTCGGGGTCGCGTTGTTCGTCCTCACCAGCGCCGCCTGCGGCGCGGCGCCGACGCCGACCTTCCTCGTCGTCGCCCGGGTGGTGCAGGGCTTCGCCGGGGGACTGATCACCCCGCAGGTGAGCGCCTTCATCCAGACCCTGTTCGCAGGTGAGGAGCGCGGCAAGGCGTTCGGTTACTTCGGGACCGTCGTCGGGGTCTCCACCGCCGTGGGGCCGCTGCTCGGTGGGGTGCTCATCAGCCTGTTCGGCACCCACAACGGCTGGCGCGCGGTGTTCCTGGTCAACCTGCCGATCGGTGCCGCCGCGCTGGTGCTGGGACGGCGCTATCTCCCCGCGAGCCTCCCCCGCCGGGCCGACGCGGGCCGCACCGACCTGGATCCCGTGGGAGTGCTGCTGCTCGGCCTGGCCGTCATCTGCGTGCTCGTCCCGTTCATCGAGCTGCGGACCTGGCACAGTCCGCTGCGCCCGGCGCTGTGGCCGATCGCCGCTGTGCTGGTCGGCCTGTGGGCCGTGCACGAACGACGCTACGGACGCGATCATGAGCCGGTGGTCAGCCTTGACCTGTTCCGCATCCGCTCCTATGTCCTGGGCACCGGAGTCGGACTGGTCTACTTCGCCGGGTTCACCGGCACGCTCTTCATCCTCACCCAGTACCTGCAGCTGGGTCTCGGCTACACCGCGCTGGGCGCCGGCCTGACCGCCACCCCATTCGCGGTCGGGGGTGCGCTGACGTCCTCGCTCGGCAGCCGCCAGGTACTGAGACGCGGGCGCAAGCTCGTGGCCTCCGGTCTCGCCACGGTGATCGCCGGACTGGTGCTGGTATGGGTCGCCGTGCACGCCCATCCCGGCCACAACGTCGGCTACTGGGTCGCCGCGCCGCTGTTCCTCGCCGGGCTGGGCACTGGCTTCGTCATCTCGCCGAATCAGACCCTGTCGCTCTCCCAGGTCCCCAACCGCCGCGCGGGAAGCGCCGGCGGAACGCTGCAGACCGCGCAGCGGATCGGCTCCTCGGCGGGCATCGCGATCACCGGCAGCGTGTTCTACTCAACGCTGTCCTCCCACCACGGGGACTACGCCACGGCGTTCCGCTCCGGGTTGATCGCCATCACCGCGTTCATCGGCGCCGCCCTGGTCCTGGCGCTGGCCGACGCGCTCACCTCCTCCCGGTCCGCGACCCCGTGAGCCCGCCGCTCCCCACCCGACGGCGCCCGAACGTCGACCCGGCCTGCCGGAACGTGCCGCGGCGCAACGACGCGGGCTTTGAGGAGCTGTGTCACCTCGTTGAGAATCACGACCCTGACACCGCCCTGTGTGGCAAGGACGTGACCGGCTATCCATGGAACCCGCCGTGGCCGTTGTGTGAGGCGTGCCTGGCCATCTCCCGCGGGGAGATGAACTGACCGGCGTGGAGCGGTGGATACCGCGCCGACACGGGCCGGGGTCGGGTGCCTCCTAGGGCTCACTCGCGCAGGATCGGCACGCTCTCCTCGAGTCCCTGCCCGATCAGCGAGCCCCGGGTCAGGGCGCGGGATCCGAAGCGATCCTTGACCCGGTCGAGGGCGGCGTCGAGTTCACCGCCGCCCGTCAGAGGCAGCACGAGCTGCACCCCCACGGGATCACGCAGGTTGGTCAGGGCAACCCCGATCAGGGTCAGACCCCGCTGGGCGATCGGCCCGCGCTGCTGCTCCAGCAGCTGGGTCGCGACCGTCGCGAGCGCCGCGGTGTCCGCGGTCGGGTCAGTCAGCGTCCGCGACCGGGTGGCGCGCTGGTAATCCCCGAAGCGCAATGCCAGGACCACCGTCCGGCACAGGCGGTCCGCCGCGCGCAGACGCCGAGCCACCCGGTCGACGAGCCCGGTGAGCGCGGACAGGATCTCCGGGAACGGACGGGGCCGCGCACCGAGGGCCCGCTGGGCCCCGATCGAGCGGCGCCGCCGCCCCGGCCGCACGGGGCGCGGGTCCGCGTTGTGGGCCAGGGCCCAGAGGTGGCGACCCCGGGCCCGGCCGAGGAGGCTCACCAGCGCCGGCTCTCCGCTCGCCGCCACGTCGGCCACCGTGCGCAGGCGGGCGGCGTGCAGCTTGGCCGCCGTCTTGGCCCCCACCCCCCAGAGCGACTCGACGGGCAGCGGGTGGAGGAAGGCCAGCTCGTCGGCGGGCTCGACCACGCGCAGGCCGTCGGGCTTGGCCACCCCACTCGCCACCTTGGCGAGGAACTTCGTGCGAGCCACCCCGACGGAGATCGGCAGACCCACCTCGGCGCGCACGCGCCGGCGCAGCGCCGCGGCGATCTCCACCGGCGTCCCTGATATGTGTCCGAGCCCGGCCACGTCGAGGAATGCCTCGTCGATCGACAGGCCCTCCACCACCGGTGCGGTGTCGGCGAAGATGCTGAACACGGCGCGGCTCGCCTCGACGTAGACCGGGAAGCGGGGCGCCAGCACCACCAGGTCGGGGCACAGCGCACGGGCCCGGCCAGCGCCCATCGCGCTGTGGACGCCGTAGCGACGCGCCGCGTAACTGGCGGCAAGCACCACCCCGCCGCCCACGACCACCGGGCGACCGCGCAGCTCGGGACGGTCGCGCAGCTCGACCGAGGCGTAGAACGCGTCGAGGTCGGCGTGAAGGATCGTGGCGGCTTGGGACACGAACATATGTTCGCGCATGCGCCGGACGGGCTCGCGGGTGGGCCCGGGTCATTTAGGCTTTCGGCATGTGCCGAAACATCCGAACGCTCTACAACTTCGAGCCACCGGCCACCTCGAACGAGGTCGAGGCCGCAGCGCTCCAGTACGTCCGCAAGATCAGCGGCTTCACCAAACCCTCGGCGGTCAACGAGGCGGCCTTCCACCACGCCGTCCACGAGATCGCCGCGACGTCGGCGCGCCTCCTGGCGGAGCTGGAGACCCACGCGGAACCCAAGAACCGCGAGGCCGAGGCAGCCAAGGCCCGGGCGCGGGCCGCCCAGCGCTACGGCCAGGCCGCCTAGACCGGCCCTCTCCCGGGCGTGGACCGCTTCCCGGCGGTGGAGTTGGCGATCACCGAACACCGTGGCGACCGCAGGTTCGTCCTCAACCTGCGGGCCTTCGGTGAGGCCGACATCCCCGCCGTCACCCGGGCCTGCGCTGACCCGCTGACCCAGCAATGGGTGCCCGTGCCGCGTCCCTACACACGCGAGGACGCAGCGATGTGGATCGCCGCGCAGGCCGTGGCGTCTCGCAGTGGCGGCGAGCTCACCTGGGCGGTCACCCTGGCCGACACCGACACGTTGGTCGGTTCGATCGGGCTCGTGAGGACCGACTGGACCGCCAAGATGACCGAGGTCGGCTACTGGGCGGTGCCCGAGCACCGCGGGCACGGCTACATCACCACGGCCGCTCGAGCGGTGAGCCGATGGGCGCTGGCGCAGGGGATGGATCGGGTCGAGCTCCATGCCGCCCCGGAGAACGTCGCCTCGAACCGGGTCGCGCTCGCGGCCGGCTTCGGCTTCGCCGAACTCCGACCCGGGGCCGGCGTCCTCCACGGCGGGCGCGTCGACATGAACGTCTGGGTGCTCACCCGCGATGACCCCGCTTCCGCGGCGCGATGACCGGGATCCTCGGAGTCGATCTTCCCCTTGTCGTGGCGCCGATGGCCGGCGGCGCCACGAGCATGGCTCTCATCACGGCCGCCGCCGGGGTCGGGGCGTTCGCCTTCCTGCCCGCGGGCTACAAGACGCCGGCGCTGCTCGCCGGGGAGATCGCCGAGCTGAAGGCGGCTCGGGTCAGCTTCGGGGTGAACCTGTTCAAGGTCGAGCCGGTACCGATCAGCCCGGCGCGCTACGCCGCCTATGCGACCGAGCTCCAGCCCGAGGCCGACCCCTACGGACTGGCGCTCGCCGACGTGCCCCAACGCGGAGACGATGACGCCTGGGCAGAGAAGCTGGCAGTGCTGCTGGCCGACCCCGTGCCCTGGGTCTCCACCACCTTCGGGATGCCCACGGCCGAGGAGCTGAGCGCCCTGCGCGCGGTGGGATCGCGGGTGGCGGTCACGGTCACCACCCCTCAGGAGGCCGAGCAGGCGGAACGGCAGGGGGTCGACCTGCTGGTGATCCAGGGCCCTCGGGCCGGCGGCCACAGCGGCACCTTTGACCCAACCCGGGTCATCGCGGATGAGGCCACGCCCACCCTGGTTCGCAGGGTGGGCGCCCGGTCTCGCCGGCCGATCCTCGCCGGGGGCGGGGTCGACGGCCGCGCCGCGGTGCAGGCGATCCTCGCCGCCGGCGCCGACGCGGTGGTGGTGGGGACGCTGCTGCTGCGCAGCGACGAGAGCGGCGCGTCACGCACCCATCAGGACGCGTTGGCCGATCCGCGCTTCACGCGTACCGTGATCACCCGCGCGTTCACCGGGCGGCCGGCACGGGGACTGCACAACGGCTTCATCGCGCGCCATGAGGCCCATGCGCCGCTCGGTTATCCGGCGGTCCACCACCTCACCGCGGGACTGCGCCGGGCCGCTGGGGCCGCCGGTGACCCTGACCGGGTGCACCTGTGGTCAGGCACCGGGTTCCGCGCCGCCCGCACCGGGCCGGCGGCGCAGATCCTCAGCTCACTCGTCGCCGGGCTCTGACTCCGCGTCGGCGCCGTCGGCCTCGTTGATCTCGTCGGCCTCGGCGCTGTCGAGCAGGTCGGGCGCGCCGTCATCCACAACCGCGTCAGTGACCTCGACCCCGTCGATGCCCTCGATCGGCGCGTCCGGATCGACCAGGCTCGCGTCACCCTCGACCGTCGAGGTGTCGGGCTCGGACTCCACGATGAGCGCCACCGCGGAGACCTGGTCATCGTCACGGATGTTCATCACCTTGACGCCCTGGGACGCGCGTCCGTAGCGGTTGATGCCGCGCACCGAGGTGCGCTGGACCATGCCGTTCTGGGAGATGAACACCAGTTCCTGATGCTCGCGGACCACCAGCGCGCCGGCGAGGGCGCCCTTGTTCTCGGTGAGCTGGATGGTCTTCACGCCCATGGTGTCGCGGCCCTTGGCCGGATACTCGGAGATCGGGGTGCGCTTGCCGAACCCGTTCAGGGTCACCACCAGCAGCTCCTGGTCGTCGTTGGCCACGTCCATGGCCAGCAACAGGTTGCCGGGCTGGGAGACGTTCATGCCACGCACCCCGGAGGTATCACGGCCCATCGGCCGGACGCGATCCTCGGAGAAGCGCGCCGCCTGACCCGAGCGGGAGACCATGATGATGTCGTCGTCGCCGCTGGTCCGGCGCACGGCGATCAGCTCGTCGTCATCACGGATGTTGATGGCGATGATCCCGTCGGCCTTGAGCGGCGTGTTGTAGGCGGTGAACTCGGTCTTCTTGACGATGCCGTTGCGGGTCGCGAAGACGAGATAACGGCCCTCGGAGAAGTCGCGGGTGGACAGCACCGACTGGACCCGCTCGCCCTCGCGGAGCGGAAGCACGTTGACCAGCGCGCGGCCCTTGGAGGTGCGCGAGGCCTCGGGCAGGTCATACACCTTCTGGCGGTAGACCTTGCCGCGGTTGGTGAAGAACAGCAGGTAGTCGTGGG
>CAZZVR010000199.1:0-7418 GCA_964657595.1 Burkholderia sp. PAMC 26561
GACGCCGACTGCCGCGGCGGCGCGGAGCACGTCCGGATCGTCCTCGCCGAGAAAGCCGATCACCTCGCGGGCCTGTCGGTTCTCGATCTCGGCGACCACCGCGGGCGCCTCTGACTCGAAGGAGTTCACGAAGTCGCGGATTGCCTGTTGAAGCTGGTCGCCGGTGCTCATTCTGCGCTCTGGGTGAGACGTTAGCCGCCTCACCCGGCCCTCCGGGCGGCCATGGGTCCAAGGATTCGGGCCCTGGGATGGACCTGGTGTCCATCCCAGCGCGCGTCGAGCTCAGCCGAAGTGCCCGTTCACCTCACCGGTGGCGCGCGGGTGCTGGGCCGGGTCGGCCACACCACGGGCCTCGGCGATGATCTCGTTGATGCCCGCGACGGCGGCCTCGACGACGCGCTCGCCGAGCGCGCCGGTCGCCACACTCGGATCTCCCATGACGCCCTCCGGGTAGGGCGGGCTCACGGGGCGGCGCATCCCCCCGGCCAGCGGTCCGCGCACGGACAGGTCGACGAAGCCGTAGGCGGAGTTGGGGGTGATGTAGCGGACCACCCGTTCGTCCTGGACCAGCTCCGGCCGGGTGTAGAGCTCGAGCGCCGTCTCCAGCTCGCCGCTGTGACCCTCCCCGCCGAGACGCGACACGCGATGATCGTTGAACGCCTCGATCGACAGGTCGAAGTAGGTGAGTGCCCCGACGTAGTCCCCCACCTTGCGCGGAACCTCGGTCACGCACTGGCCCATCATCCACTTGTTGCCGTTGTGCCCGTTGACGATGAGCAGGTTCCGGAAACCCTGGTCGAGAATCGAGGTGCAGGCGTCCGACAGGACCGCCAGCAGCGTGGCGGATGACAACGTGATGGTGCCGGGCCGGTAGGTCTGGGCGGCCGAGTAGCCGAAGGGCAACGGCGGCGCCACGATGACCTGCGGGTCACGCTCGGCCACCACCTGACACACCGCCGTCGCCGCATGGATGTCGACATCCACCGGCAGGTGGTCGCCGTGCTGCTCGATCGCCCCGATCGGCAGCAGCACGAAGACGTCCTGAGGATCGGCCAGCGCAGCAGCGAACTCGTCGCTGCGCATGGTCTCCCAGCGCAGAGCCGGCACCGGACTAGGTCAGTCCAGCCAGATCCCGAGCCAGCGCGAGCGGCTCCTCACGATCCCAGTCGCGGAACAGCCGCTCCTGCAGTGAGTTGGCCGTGCCGCCGTTGAGATTCTCGAACAGCTCGCTGCGACCGGCGTGGCTGCTGGTCGTCATATCCCAGACGAAGGCCATCAGGCGGTTCTTGTCCGCCGCTGAGATGTTGTGGCCGGGCAGCAGCTCCGCCAGACGCGGGCCGAGTTCCGGGTGGTCGAACACCTTCTTGGGGAAGCGCATGACCAGCCCCTGGCCACACAGGGTCTGCAGCGTGTGGATGATGTGGGGATAGCTGCGCACCCCGTACAGCCGGCCTGCGGTGAGCAGATTCGGGTCCGGGGCCAGGACGCCGGACTCCACCGGGGCGGCAAGGTTCTCCGCCGCCAGGACGAACGCCTTCAGCGCCTCCTCGAACTCGTAGATCTCTCCCACCATGGCGCGCACGGCGGCGATCTTGCCGGTTCCCAGCGCCTCGACCACCGCGGTGGCGGCTCCCGCGAAGATGCGGGCTTTCACCCACAGCCGCGTGAGGATGTGCCAGTGGGCCCAGACCGTGCAGGGTCCGTAGAGGTTTCCGAGGGCGGGCACGCCGAGGTTGAACACGCGTTCGTTCGGGATGAACACGTCGTTGAAGATGATCAGCTGGTCGGCCTCCTCGCCACGTGAGGCGATGGGATGGTCGAAGGGGTCCGCATGCGGATGTCCGACGCCCTCGCGGCAGATGAGGACGATGCCGTCGGTCGCGGTCGGGACGGCGGCCCAGATGAAGGCCTCCGGCGGCGCATCGGGCCGGGCGAAGTTGGTGAAGATGATCTCATCGGCCTGTGCCGCCAGCGACCCCACCGACTTGGCCCCGTTGACGATCACGCCGTCGTCGAGCACCCGGGTGACCTTGAGGAGGCTGGGGTGCTCAGAGCCACCCAGCGTCCGATCCGCCTGGGGATCGGACAGAACCTCGGCCGCGATGATGTTGTTGAGTCGTGCGTGGCGGATGTAGGCATCGATGTTGTCGGCGAAGTTGGCGTCGCTCAGCGGAGACGTGGTTCCGGCGAACAGCGGCTTGCGGGCGAGCAGGCCCATACCGATCGTGGAGCCAAGATCGGGCGGACGGCCGAAGGTGCCCGCGGTCTTCATCGCGGTGTACTCGATCATCCGGCGACGGTCACGCAGCTCCTCGGCCGTGCGCGGCGCCTGCCACGCCCGGGAGACCCGCGTGCCCAACTCCTCGTCGAAGTACGTGGTGGCGTGCTCGAGCGCCGGGTCGAACTGGTCATCGAACATCTCGGCCATCCGGTCGATGCCCGGGCCCAGCGAGGGCTCCTGGGTGACATCCGCGATGGCCTCATCACCGATGTAGACGACACGGCCGTCGCGCAGCGACTCCTTGAACGCCTCACCGTTACGCAGGGCCGACCTGACCTCCGACGCCATCGCGGCGAAGCTGCGGGCCCGGACCTCCGATTGCATCGCATCACGTTTCTTCCGTCCCAGCTGCCCGTTCACCGGGCCACGCAGGACGCTACGTCCCCCGCCGCGGCCCACCGCGAAATATGCGGGGGCCAGCAGTCCCCACGGGGCGGTTGCGGGGGACCGCAAGGCCCAGCCACCGCGAGCTCAGGCGGAGACCAGGTCCTCGACGAGCTGGCCGTTGAGCACCGCCAGCTCGTCGTCGAGGGTCAGCGTGGCGCCGAACATCGGCAAGTCGAGATGACAGGCACTGTCGTTGGTCCCGTACACCGTGGTACCGCGCTCGCGCAGCTCGGTGTTGGGACCGGTCGAGAACATGACGTTGCCGTAGCAGCCGCGGGGCGCCATGCCGACGCCGCGCGGGTCCACCGCCCAGCTCGCCATGTCGGCGCGCGGATCCAGGCCCCAGCCGATGTGGGAGATGCCGTAGCCGCGGTCGTCGTGGAAGCTCTCCATGAACGCACGGACGAGCGCCGCATCCGCGCCGCCGGAGATGTGGACGATCCGCCCGGCCTCGATCTCGAAGGTGACCGGCTCGGTCACGTAGCGCTTGTGCGGGAAGAGCAGGTCGCCCGGAGCCAGTACGACGCGGCCGTCGACGCCTTCCTCGGCGCCACCGGTGTAGACGAATCCGCCCGAAGGACAGTTGTCCCAGCGCCCCGGCGTGTCGGTGTAGCCGTACTGGACGTCGACATCCCAGTGGCCCAGCTGGTACGTCACATCGGTGCCGGCATCATTGGTCAGGCGCAGAACGCTCGCGGCGGCCAGCTTGCGCTGGGCGGCCTCACAGCGTTCGCGCATCTCAACGGTCGGGAACAGCTGCATGATCTGGTCGACCGGGGTGTTGCAGGTCAGGATGCGCTTGCCGTCGCGCAGGAGCTGATGCTGCTCGGGTGAGAACAGCATGCCCACCCGGTCGATGATCATGTCGGCCCCCGCCAGCGCGGCCACGGCGGCCGGGTTGGCGCCGAGCACCGTCCGGCCCGTGCCCGCACGTGTGACACCTTCACCCGGGTAGCCGATCGACACGCCGGTGGCGTCGACGCCCGTCCGCGGGACACTGAGGGTGAAGGTGCTGGCTCCGAGCCGGACGGCGGCAGCCATGAAGGCGTCGGCGTAGCGCGGATCTGACACCGGCTCGTCGACGACGACGAGCACCTCGTCCTCTCTGAGCTTGCACAGCGTCAGGATCCGCTCGCACAGGTCGGCGAAGAAGATGTCGTTGATCATGGCTGGCTCCTGTCGGTTCAGTCGATGGCGCCGGCGCCCACCGGCGGAAAGTCACGTTCGGGCAGATCGGTGGGCTCGGGCATCCGCTGGGTCGGGGTGAGCTCTCCGAACGGGCGCGTCGGCAGTGAGCGGACCCAGGCCTCGGTCACGCTCTGGGGCTCGACGTCCCCCATCTTCATCTGGATGTCGAACAGGTTGGCCTTGTGAGCCAGGATTCCGCGATCCCAGACGCACTCCTCGGGGACGACGACCTTGTAGTTGTAGGAGCTCGCGTCAAGCGCCGCGGCGCGAATGCACCCCGAGGTCACACAGCCGGTGAGGATGACGCTGTCGGCCCCCAGATAGGTGAGGTAGCTGACCAGCGGCGTGCCGAAGAAGGCGCTCGGCTTCGGCTTGGTGATGATGATGTCCTCAGGTGCGGGGGCGATCTCATCCACCACCGCGTTGGCGTAGGAGCCGATCAGATCGGTCGGCAGACTCCCGCTGGGAGCGTCGGGCGCAGCCCCGCCGCGGTGGGCGGGCGCGCGGTCGAAACCGTCGCGGCGCTGCTCCATGATCGTGTACACGACCGGGATGCCCTGGGGGCGGGCGACCTCGAGGAGATCGGCGATGGCCCGCACGCCGTGCCAGGCGTACTCGCCACAGGAGGTCCGATGCTTCTCGATCGAATCGAGAATCGGCTCGGCAAAGTCGCCGGTGAAGGTGTACATCGCGTCGATCACCAGAATCACCGGGCGCTTGCCCTTCGGCCGGGGCTTGCCCCAGCTTCCCTTCTCATAGACCAGGCGATCGATCTCGGGCAGAACGTCATCCCATGCAGCCATCCGGTGAGCTCCTTTTTCGTGGTGGTCGGTCAGGCGGTTCGTGGCTGCCCGCGGCGTGCCACGAGCTCACACCCCGTCTCAGGCGTCCTGCCCCAGCTGCCAGAAGTTGCGGCGGTAGTGCAAGAGCGGCAGCTGCTGGTCGCCGACGCGGGCGCGGCGCACGCTCCCGATGAACAGGGTGTGGGTCTCGTGCTCGACGGTTTGGACCACGTCGCAGTCCACGTGTCCCATCGATCCCTCCACCATCAGCGCGGCCGGATGCTCTCCGTCGAGCTCGAGCCCGAGTCCCTCGTCGAGGAACTTCGGCTGCCCCGGAGTCGAGGCGAAGCGCGCCACCGACAACGCGTCCTGGCCCAGGACGTTGACGCCGAAGCGACCGGTCTGAGCCACCGCGTGGGCCAGCGCCGTCCGGGTGTTGAGTGAGACGAGCATCGTCGGCGGGTCAACCGACACCGGGCAGGCGCTGGACACGGTCATCCCCCACGGACGACCGTCGATGCTGGCGGTCACCACGACCACCCCGGAGGCGAGAAAGCTCATCGCCTCACGGAAGTGGTCACCCAGATCCGCCCCGATCGCCGGCTGGACCGGACGGGTCGGTGTCGGTTTGGGGTGCAGGGCCGGGGGTTCGGGTGCCATCACCGCGGCCGCCTGACTCGTCGCCGGGCTCACGACAAGCCCGCCAGTTGAGATGCCATTGCCTTGACTCGGGTCATGTCGTACTCCTCATAGAGCCGCTGCTGCATGAGCGGCACGGGCTGGGCGTTGACGTTCTCGAACAGCTCGGTGCGCCCGGCCTGGGCACTGGAAGTCAGATCCCACACGAAGTTCATCAGCCGGTTCTTGTCGACGGCCGTGATGCCGTAGCCGGGCAGCAGCTCCGCCAGCCGGGGCCCGATCTCCGGGTCGTCAAAGGCCGACTTGGGGAAGCGCATGACCAGCCCCTGGCCACACAGCTCCTGCAGCGTGTGGATGATGTGGGGCATCTCCTTGATCGCGTGCAGGCGACCGGAGGTGGTGAGGTTGACGTCCGGGAGCATCGTGCCGGAGGCGGCCGGCGTCGCCGCTGCCTCGGCGGCGAACAGGAAGGCACGCAGCGTGTGCTCGTACTGGATCAGCTCGGACACCATCGCCCGGACCGCGGGAATCGTGTGGGTCCCCAGGGCCTCGACCACGAGCTGGCCCACCCCGGCGAAGATCTGGGCTTTGACCCACAGCCGCGTGAGGATCTGCCAGTGGGCCCAGATCACCTTGAGGTACCGGTTCTCCTGACCCGGATCACCCAGGTTGAAGATCCGGTGGTTGGGAATGAACACGCGATCGAAGATCAGCAGCTGGTCGGCTTCCTCGCCGAGCACCCCGATGGGGTGATCGAACGGGTCAGCCCCCGGCGTCGCGACACCCTCGCGGCAGACGAGCATCAGACCCTCGCTGGCGACCGGCACGGCCGCCTGGATCAGAGCCTCGGGCGGATAATCGGGCCGCCGCACGTTGGTGAAGATGATCTCGTCGGCCTGGGCGGCCAGTGATCCGACGGATTTGGAGCCGGTGACATAGACGCCGTCGGGGACCGTCTCGACGACGCGCAGCAGCCCGGGGTGCTGGGCGGAGCCCATGGAGCGGTCGGTCTGAGGGTCGGCGAGCACCTCCGCACAGACCAGACTGTGCTCACGGGCGTAGCGGATGTAATGCGCGATGTTCTCGTCGAACTCGGGCCGCGCCTGCTTCCAGCCGACCCGCGCCTCGAGCAGGCCCATGGCGATCGTGGGACCGAGGTCAGGCGGGCGGCCAAAGGTCCCGACGGTGCGGAAGCTCGTCCACTCGGTCATCCGCCGGCGGTCGACCATCTCGGCGTGGGTCTTGGGCGCCTGCCACGCACGGTTGACGACCTTGCCGACCTCCGCGTCGAAGAAGGTGACGATGTCGGCCGTCGCGGGATCGAACTGGGCGTCGAACATGGCGGCCATGGTGTCGATGCCCGGACCCAGCGACGGTTCGGCCGTGACATCCGCGACCCGCCGGCTGCCCACGCAGACGGCACGTCCGTCACGCAGCGCCTCGCGGAATGCATCGCCCGTCCGCAGCGCTGTGGCCGGCTCGGTTATCGTCATCAGAGGGTCGCCTCCCGCCATACAGGCTTCGGTTTGCAACCGTGAAGCTAGGCCCCGCGCAACGCCCGGTCACGAACTCTGCCAACCGGCGCAAAGCAGGCGGTGTCGGCTGGGTGGATTCCGTGGCGACGGTGCGGCCGGCCGCAACCCGGCCCGTCCTGGGTCAGCCGGCGAGGACGTCCTCGACCGCGCGGGCGAGCCGTGCGCATACCGAATCGGTCTCCTCCCGGGTGGGTGCCTCGACCATCACCCGGACCAGCGGCTCGGTTCCGCTGGCGCGCACCAGCACCCTCCCCCGGCCGGTCAGCTCAGACTCGGCGCGGGCGATCGCGCTCTGGACCGGCTCGGCGGCCATCGCCAGGGTCAGGTGCGAGCGGTCGCTGGCGCGGATGTTGACCAGCTTCTGGGGCAGCTTGTGCATGGCGTGGCGCTCGCGCAGGTCCCCCTCGCCGAGCGCCTCCATGGTCGCCAGTGCCGCGGCGATCCCGTCCCCGGAGGGGCCGAAGCCGAGGTCGATGATGTGGCCCGACTGCTCCCCGCCCAGGCGCCAGTCGCGCCGGCGCAGCTCATCGAGCACGTAGCGGTCGCCCACCGCGGTGGTGGCCACCGCGATGCCGGCCGCCGCCATGGCGGTGTGGAAGCCGGAGT
>CAZZVR010000200.1:0-7377 GCA_964657595.1 Burkholderia sp. PAMC 26561
CGGCGCTACTCACCCGATCTGTCGAACCTCAGCGCGAGCAGGGCGACGTCATCGTCGAGCGGCCCGCCGTTGAGGCGCTCCACCCGGTCGATCACCGGGTCAGGCAGCTCCAGCCACAGCGCGCCGTCATCGACGCGCGCTGAGAGCAGCTCGACGAATCCGTCGAGGCCGAGGCGCGCACCGGAGTCGCCGGCATACCCCTCATAGACACCGTCGGAGTAGAGCAGCAGCGTCCACTTGGCGCCGAGGCTCACCTCGGTGAGCTCCCAGGCACCTGCGTTCATCAGCCCCAGCGGCGGGCCGCCCGCCCCCTTGATCAGCAACTCGGCGTGGCTTTCGGAGGCCAGCACCGGAGGAGGATGACCCGCCAGCGCCACCTCGGCCATGCCGGTCCGCAGGTCAATCCTCAGGCTGACCGCGGTGGCGAAGATATGGTCGGCGTGACGTTCCTGGGTGATCAGCCGGTCCAGCACGCTCAGCGTCGCCAGCTGGTCGGTACCGGCCAGGGTGAGAGTCCGCCAGGCGATGCGCAGCTGCACCCCGAGGGCGGCCTCGTCGGGCCCGCGACCGCACACGTCGCCGAGCACGACATGGATGCAGTCCGGCGCGGTCTGCACGACGTCGAAGAAATCCCCGCCCAGCACCTGACGGCGGTTCCCCGGGTGATAGGCGCTGCGCGCGGAGACGCGCGGGTCCGCCAACAGCGGACGGGGCACCAGACCCCGGTGGACCCGGACGTTCGCCGCCGTCTCGAGCTCCAGCACCGCGAGCTCGCGCACGGCACGTTCTGACACCTTGCGCTGGATCGAGAAGCCGATGGCGCGCGCCAGGCCCTCGGCGTCGACCTCTCCCTTGACGAGGTAATCCTGCGCGCCGGCGCTGAGCGCCTCGATGCCCCGCGACGGGTCGGTGTCGTCGGTCAGCACGACGATCGCCGTCTCGGGCGCCGCGGCCTGCAGACGGATCAGCGAGCCCATCCCGGTGACGTCGGGCAGCCCGAGATCGAGCAGCACGCAGTCGACCGGCACGCTGAGGCTCAGCTCGGCCTCGGCCAGCGACTTCACCGCGCTCAGCCTGAGCTGCGGCCAGGCCTCGGCGAGCCGTTCGCGGACCGCCCGGGTGTCGGCGTCGTTGTCCTCCACCAGCAGCACGCGTCGCGGTCCGTCCTTGGGTCCGGCCGGCGGCGACAGCGGCTCGAACGGCTGGGCCGCGCCATAGGGGCCGTCAGCCATGCCCAGCGAGCATACCTCCGCGGCCCGGGCACAGCCGCCCGGGGACGTCACGCCCGCCAGGGCCGCAGACGACGGTCGGCCAGCAGCGCCCGCGCCGCCGAGCGGCCCCCCATGCCCTGCACCGAGCCGCCGGGGTGGACCGAGGCGCCGCACACGTACAGACCGGCCAGCGGCGTGCGGTGGCGGCACATCTCCGGCGCCGGGCGGAAGATGAGCTGCTGGTCGAGCTCCATCGTCCCCCCGCCCAGGTCCCCGCCGACCAGGCTCGGATTGTCGGCCTCGGTCTGGCGCGGATTGCGCAGCGCCCGGGCCGAGACGACGCCCGCGAACCCGGGAGCGAACCGCTCGAGCTGGGCCTCGATGCGAGCGGCGACCTCCTCGTCACCGCACCCATACCGGGCGGGGACGTGGCCGTAGCAATACAGGGTGTGGGCGCCGTCCGGGGCGCGGCTGGGGTCATACAGGGTGTGCTGGCCCACCACCAGCGCCGGTGCCTCGGGCACATGCCCGGCGATCCCGGCGTTCGCCGCCTCCGCCAGCTCGGCCAGCTCGCCGCCCACGTGCACCACCGACGCCTGCCGGGCGCCGGGCGCCGTCCACGGCACGGGGGCAGACAGCGCGTAGTCGAGCTTGAACGCCGCGGTGCCGTAGCGCCAGCGCGACAGCCGGGTCGTCAGTCCGGCCGGCAGCGCACCGGGCGGCAGCATCTCCAGCAGCGGCCGGGCACTCACCGAGGAGACGACGGAGCGGGCGGCCAGCTCCTCACCGCTGGCGAGACGCACCCCGGACACGCGCTGACCGGCGAGCAGGATGTCGCGCACGGGCGCGTCACAGCGCACTCTGACGCCCTCGCGCTCGGCGATCGCGACGAGCGCGTCGGCCACCGCCTGCTGACCGCCGGCCGGAAACGGCCAGCCGTGGGTGTGTCCGAGCAGCTGCAGCAGCAGCCCGTAGGCCCCGCTGCCCGCCGTGGTGGGCGGCAGGCCCGAATGCTGGGCCGAGCCCGACAGCCAGGCGGTCGGCCGTGGCGCCCCGTCGAATAGGTCGTCGCCCAGCGCCTGGATCGAGCCGATCATCCGGCGGGCCAGGGTGAGGGTGTGGGCCCGGAGTCCCAGCAGGAGCTCCAGCGGTTGGCGCGACGGGCTGAGCGGACCCAGGACGCTGGCCACGAGTGACCGGCTCAGGGGTGCCAGCTCCGTCACGAACGCGCGCCAGGCCAGACCGGCCCCGGCGTGGGCGGCCTCGAGCGAGGCGACGGTCTCCTCCAGGTCGCGACGCAGTTCGATGGCGGTGCCGTCGCTGAAGGGGTGGGCCATGACCGCGTCGGGGTTGACCCACACCAGCCCCTCGTTCTCGAGCTCCAGCTCGGTCATCGCCGGGGAGGCGACCGTCATCGGGTTGTAGCCGGCGCAGTGATCGTGGATGTAGCCGGGCAGCGTCGCCTGGGTGCTCGAGGAGGCGCCGCCGGGTCGCGGGCCGTGCTCGAGCAGGGTGACCTCGAGGCCGGCCCGGGCGAGATGGATGGCGCTGACCAGACCGCTCGATCCCGCGCCGATGACCATGACCCGCCGGTCGCGTGAGAGGACGCCCATAGCCGGAGGGCTACCCGCCCGGCGCCGGGCCCATGCCCGGCGGATCAGGCCCCGGCGCCGAGCGCGCCGGTGAGCGCCTCGGCGATCGGCACATCGCCGCCGTTCACGTACAGCACCGCACCCTCGGTCCGGGCGTCGGACAGCACCGCGAGGAGCACCGCGGCCACGTCCTCGCGGCTGACCTGACCCCGGAAGGGCTCGGTGTCGATCCGCGCACAGCCGGTGCCCGGCTCGTCGGTCAGCCCGCCGGGCCGGATCACCGTCCAGGCGCGGTCTGAGGCCTGCACCGCCGCGTCGGCGGCCGCCTTGGCCTGGAGGTAGACGCTGAACACCGCGTCGTCGGACGGCGGGTCCTCGGCCCCGACCGAGCTGACGATGACGAACCGCTCCACGCTGGCCGCCCGGGCGGCTTCGAGCAGCTTGATCGCCCCGTCCCGGTCCATGGTCAGCTTGCGCTCCGCCCCGCTGTCGGGACCGGCGCCGGCGGCGAACACCGCGGCGTCGGCGCCCTCGAGCGCCTGGGCGACGCGCTCGAGCGGGGCAGACTCCAGGTCACACAGCGACGGGTCGGCGCCGAGTTCCTTGATCTCCCAGGCGTGCTCGGGATTGCGGATCAGGCCGACGACGGAATCGCCCTCGGCGACCAGCTTGAGGATGAGGCGCTGGGCGATCTTGCCGTGGGCACCGGCGATCGCGACGCGCATCAGGTGGCGACCGTGGGCTGGGCGGTCGTCAGCTCCAGCTCCCCGTCGGCCAGGCGGTTGCGCAGGACCTTCTTGTCGAACTTGCCCACCGAGGTCTTGGGGATCTCCGCGACGAAGGCGAACGTGTCGGGGATCCACCACTTGGCCACCCGGTCCTGGAGGTGCTCGCGCAGCTCGGCGACGCTGACCGGCGTGTCGGCCTCGGTGACGATGCAGCCGAGCGGCCGCTCGGTGTAGCGCTCGTCCGGCATGGCGACCACGGCGGCCTCGACCACGCCCGGGTGGGCCATGAGCTCGTTCTCGAGCTCGACCGAGGAGATCCACTCACCCCCGGACTTGATGATGTCCTTCGTGCGGTCACTGATCCGGATGTAGCCGCGGGCGTCGATCGAGGCGACGTCACCGGTCCGCAGCCAGCCGTCGGAGAACTTCTCCGCACTGCCCGCCGCGTCGCCGTAGTAGGCGGCGGCGATCCAGGGGCCGCGGACCTGGAGCTCCCCGGTCGCCACCCCGTCCCAGGGCGCGGTGGCGCCGTCGTCGGCGACGATCCGGGCCTCGACCAGCGGCGCGACCTTCCCCTGGCTGAGGCGGTAGTTCCAGCGCTCCTCACCCGTGCTGTCGGCGGGCGGGCGGGCGACCGACCCCAGGGGGCTGGTCTCGGTCATGCCCCAGGCGTGGATGAGGCTGATGCCGTGGCGCTCCTCCAGCGGCTGCATCAACGAGCGCGGAACCGCCGAGCCGCCACACACGACGGTCGCCAGACTGGAGATGTCCGCCTCCGGGTGGGCGTCGAGGTAGCGCAGCAGATCCATCCAGATCGTGGGCACCGCGCCCGACATGGTCACCTGCTCGCTGGCGATCAGCGCGGCCAGCGGCGCGGCCTGGAGGAAGCGGTGGGGCATCACCAGCGACGCGCCCAGGAGACAGGCACCGTGGACGAGCCCCCACGCGTTGGCGTGGAACTGGGGGACGATCGGCAGGACCCGGTCACGTCCGCTGACCCCGAGACTGTCGGTGAGACCCGTGCTGAGCGCATGCAGCATCAGCGAGCGGTGGGAGTACATGACGCCCTTGGGGTGGCCGGTGGTGCCGCTCGTGTAACACAGCATCGCCGCCGCGCGCTCGTCCAGGGTGGGATAGGCGTCCACCGGCTCGGCCTCGGCGAGCAGGTCCTCGTAGCGCACGACGGGGTTCAGGCGGCCCGGGTCACCGTCGCCCATCAGCACGTACAGCTCGACGGTCTCGAGCTGATCGCTCACCCGTTCGAGCAGGGGCACCAGGGAGTCGTCGACGAAGATGACGCGGTCGGCGCCGTGGTTGATCACGTAGGCGAGCTGTTCGGGGAACAGACGGATGTTCAACGTGTGGATGACCGCCCCCATCGCCGGAACCGCCATGTAGAGCTCCACGTGCTCCTGGTTGTTCCAGGCGAACGTGGCCACGCGATCCCCGGCGACGATGCCACGCGCGGCCAGAGCCCCGGCGACACGGTCGATGCGGCCGGTCATCTCACCGAAGCTGGCGCGGGTGCGCTCGCCACCCTCGGCGCGCAGGGTGACCACCTCCGCCTCAGCGTTGAGTGTCCGCATCCGGTCCAGCACATGCTGGATGGTCAGCGGAAAATCGTCCTGCATGAGTCCTCTGAGCATGAGCACACCTCTCCTCGGTGACCCCACCGATTTTAGGCCAAGTCAGCGTCCCGGCCGGTCACTTCACGCCGCCAGCCGGGCGGCATAGTGCGCCAGGCGACGACCCTGGGCCTCCGCGGCGGCGAGGACCGTCTCGGGAACCGTGCCGTCGTCCTCCCCGGCGGCGCCGGTGCCGTAGCTGGTGCCGTAGGGATTGCCCCCGGCGGCGATCACCACGGGGTCGGTCGAATCGGGCGGGAGGATGAGCGAGCCCCAGTGATAGAAGGCGTTGTTGAGCGCCAGGATGGTCGACTCCTGACCCCCGTGGGCGTTCTGGGTGCTGGTGAAGGCCGTCACGACCTTGTCCTTGAGCGCGCCCGCGCGCCACAAGGGTCCGCACTGGTCGAGGAACTGCTTGAGCTGGGCCGCCGGCAGGCCGTAGCGCGTCGGCGTCCCGAACGCGTACCCGTTCGCCCACTCCAGATCGGCGGGCTCCGCCTGGATCATCCGCGCCGCGACCGTGTCGTGGTGCGCCTGCCAGTCCGGGTTGGCGGCGATCGCCTCCGCCGGTGCGAGCTCGGCCACCCGACGCAGCCGGACCTCGGCGCCGGCCGCCTCGGCACCGGCGCCGAGCGCCGCGGCGAGCTGGTGAACGTGACCGGCGGCGGAGTAGTAGATGACAGCGAGGCGAGCATTCATGCCTGCGGTCTACCCCGAGCGGGGCCCATCGATGTGGCCGAGGGCCGCCGGTATTCTGCTGGCATCGTGCCGGGAATCCACATCGCGACCGAGACGATCGGCGACGCCTGGCTCGAGGTGGCCCGACAGATCCTGGATGACGGCGCCGAGTCGACCTATGACGCAGCCCCCATCCTCGAGCTCGAGCGGGTGACGCTCAGCGTCGGGGCGCCGGCCAGCGCCGATCCGATCGTGGCGCAGCTGGGTGACCCTGACCGGCTCGCCTGGATGCACGCCAACTTCAACGACCATGCGTTGGTGCCCGAGCTGGGTCAGGCGCGCAGCTACGCCAGCCGCCTCCATGACTACGGCGCTGCGGGCCGCGACCAGGTGCAGTGGGTGATCGAGCGCTTGGGCGCGGACCCCAGCTCACGCTCGGCGACGATCACCACCTTCGAGCCGCTACTCGACACCAGCTACATCCCCTGCGTGAGCCTGCTCGACTTCTGGATCCGCGCCGAGCGGCTCGAGGCGATGGTGTACGCCCACTCGATCGACTTCGGGGCCAAGGGCTGCGGCAACCTGGTGGAGCTGGCCCATCTCATGGAGGTGGTGGCCGGGGCGCTCGAGCGCAACGTCGGCCGGCTTGACTTCGTGGTCAAGTCCGCGCACATCTACGCCCCGGATCTGGCGACGATGCAGAACATCGTCGCCAGCCCGGCGCCTCACCGACTCAGCTAGGCCGCGGTCCGCCCGCCGGCCTCTCCGTGCAGCTTGTCGAGCTCGGAGGTGAGCCACGCGTCGTGATCCTCCTCGGCCCGCCTCGCCTTGCGCGGATCCCAGAATCCCGCCATCAGCAGGATCAGCGGGATGAACACGAGTTCCCCACCGGCCCCGATGAGGAAGAACGTCCGCCACTGCTTGGGAGACCGCGCGGCGGCACTCTGGACGCCCGGGCCGACCGTGGCGAGGGTCTTCAGCGCGGCTGACAACGCCGGCGTCGGCGCGCTCAGGGCCGCGAACTGGGCGGCGCCGAGCGTCTTGGGCGCGGTGCTGGACAGGAAGGCCAGATCCGCCGCCGCCGTCGGCTTGATCAGCTCGGCGAAGGCCGTCGGCCCGATCGCCGCCCTGATCGCACCGAGCTGGGCCGCCGTCGGGTTCACCCCGGCCGCCTGGGCCTTGGCCAGACCGGCGGCCACCGTCGGGTGGGCCTTGAGCGCGCCGATCAACGCCGCGTCCCGCCCCGAGACCGCCTGCAGCTTGGCCACGGTGGCCGGGTGCGCGGACACCGAGGTGGCCACGGCTCCGATCGTGCTGGCGCCGGCCCGCACCGGTGAGGCCAGAACGCTCTGGACCACCGGGCCCTGCTCGACCAGCGTGGTCGCCGTGGTGACGACCTTGGGCACGAAGAAGATGCTCACGGCGATGACCACGCGGATGGTCAGGCCCCACACCGCCAGGCCCGTGGCGATCAGCGCCGGGTTGCGACGCTCGACCGTCTCGGTGAAGCTCGCCATCCAGGGCGCGAAGGCCAGGGCCAGCG
>CAZZVR010000201.1:0-7357 GCA_964657595.1 Burkholderia sp. PAMC 26561
CTCCGGGCTCCGGAGTAGGGTTAGTTCCCGTGCGCGAGGACGTCCGTGAAGCTCTGATGATCGACGCGTCGACGCCCATGGCGCAGCGGACGATCGACATCACCACCACCGGCCGGCGCAGCCATACGCCGCGCCGGCTCGAGACGGTCTTCTACCGCGACGGCGACGATATCTACCTGAGCGGGCTGCCGGCACCCCGGCCGCGGGCCTGGTTGCTCAACCTCGGCGCCGACCCCCATTTCACCTTCCACCTCAAGCACGGCGTGGTCGCCGACCTGGCAGCGACCGGGGAGCTCATCACCGACCCCGACGAGCGTCGCGCCATCCTGGCCCGGTTCGTCGACGAGTTCGACCAGCGCCAGGGCCCCGACAGTCCGTACCCGTCTGCGCCCCTGGACGCGTGGGTGCAGCACAGCCCGTTGGTGCGGGTCAGCTTCGCACAGGCCGGTTAACCGGGCCAGACCGGCGAGGAAGCCTCCATGTGACTCGGGGCGAGCCGCACCGAGACCACCCGGTTCGCCCCAGCCGGCTTCCCCGGGGGGGGATCCGCGCCGCCTCCGACCCCGGCCGGTTTGGCCTACCCGCCAGCCGGGCAGCGGACCGGCACCCATGATCGCCATCCTCGACATCGACGGGACCCTCGTCGACACCAACTACCAGCACGCGCTCTCCTGGTTCCGGGCCTTCCGCGACCACGGCATCACCCTGCCGATCTGGCAGCTGCACCGCCACATCGGGATGGGCGGAGACCAGCTGGTCGCCGCCGTCACCGACGACGCCACCGAGGCACGCCTGGGCGACGACCTCCGCTCCGCCGAGAGCGACCACTACATGGCGCTGATCGACGAGGTCCGTCCGATGGAGGACGCCCGCAAGCTGATCGAGGCACTGGCCCGCCGCGGCCATACGGTGGTGTTCGCCTCCTCGGCCAAGGCAGCCGAGGTCGACGTCTACCTCGACCTGCTGGAGGCGCGCGACATCGTCGCGGCCTGGACCACCTCCGCCGACGTCGAGTCGACCAAGCCCGCACCCGACCTCGTCCACGCGGCCCTGGCGAAGGTGGACGCAGAGCCGGATCAGGCCGTGCTCATCGGCGATACCCCCTGGGACGTCGAGGCCGCCCTCAAGGTCGGGGTCCCCACGCTGACGGTGCTGACCGGGGGCTTCTCCGCCCAGGAGCTGACCGACGCCGGCGCGGTCTCGGTGTTCGAGTCGGTCGCCCAGTTGCGCGAGCAGCTCAACTGGACCGCGCTGCGCTGATCAGGCGCCCGCGGTGACCTTGCCCGGGTTGAAGATCCCGTCGGGGTCGAGCGCCGCCTTGATCGTCGCCATCATCGCCACGGCGGCCTCACCGTGCTCGGCCACCAGGAACCGCGATTTGCCGTAGCCCACGCCATGCTCCCCGGTGCAGGTGCCCTCATGCGCCAGAGCCCGTCCGACCAGCCGGGCGTGGAACGCCTCGGACGCCGCGATGCTGGCGGGGTCGGTCGGGTCCAGCAGCAGGATGACGTGGAAGTTGCCGTCCCCGACGTGACCGACGATCGATGCGGTCAGCCCGTGCTCGGCGATGTCGACCTGGGTGGCGGCGATGCACTCAGCCAGCGCCGAGAGGGGAACACAGACATCGGTGGTCAGCGCGCCGCTGCCGGGTACCAGCGCGCGGGTCGCCTCCAGGGCACCGTGGCGGGCGTGCCACAGCTTGCGCCGCTCGGCCTCATCCGTGGCCCAGCTGAACGCACCGCCACCGAACTCGGCGGCGATCTCGGCGGTCTCCTGCGCCTGGGCGGCGACCTCCTCGGCCGAGCGCCCCGAGAACTCCAGGAACAGCGTGGGGGCGACGGTGTAGCGGGTGTCGTTGCGCCGGTTGATCGCCTCGATCTGCAGCTCGTCGGCGAGCTCGACGCGGACCACCGGGATGCCGTACTGACCGATGCGGACGACGCAGCCGACGGCGTCGGCCAGGCTGGGGAACGCGCACTGGGCCGCGGCCGTCGCGTCGGGGAGCGGATAGATGCGCAGCGTCGCGGCGCAGATGAGCCCGAGCGTGCCCTCTGAGCCGATCATCAGCCGCGTCAGGTCATAACCGGCGGAGGACTTCCGGGCCCGCGAGTGCGTGGTGAGGATCTGGCCGCGGGCGTCCACCACGGTCAGCCCCAGCACGTTCTCGCGCATGGCGCCGTAGCGGACCGTGGTGGTCCCCGAGGCGCCGGTGGCGATCATGCCCCCGATCGTGCTGTCGGCCCCTGGGTCGACGGGGAAGAACACGCCCTCGGGGAGGAGCCTGGCCTCGAGCTGGCGGCGGGTCACCCCCGCCTGCACGGCGACGTCGAGGTCAACCAGCGACGGGGCGGCGATGTGGTTCATCTCGCGCATGTCGACACAGATGCCGCCGGCGAGGGCGGCGACGTGACCCTCCAGGGACGTGCCGGCGCCGAACGGCACCAGGGGAATCCGTGACGCTGCGGCGATCCGCACGATCGCCGCGGCCTCCTCGACGTCGCGGGGCCAGACCACCATGTCGGGCGGCGCGTCGGGGTGGAAGGACTCGTCATGGGCGTGCTGGGCGAGCACGTCAGCGCCGGTGGCGACCCGGTCGGCGCCGAGCAGGTCGCCCAGCGCCGTCCGCGTGTCCCCGATCTGCGCCGGGGATGCCCGCTCGACAATGGCCATCAGGCAGGAATAGCACCACGGCGTCGGTGCGGCTGCGGTCCTCAGATGGTTTGAGGAGTCCCGGCGAAGGTAGGTCTGAAGTACGACCCCCCACCCGTCCCCTCCCGAAAGGAACCAGGATGATTGACAGCATCTCCGCCGTATGGCTTCCGGTCACCGACATGGAACGCTCGATCGGCTTCTACCGCGACAAGCTCGGCCTCGAGGTCGTGCAGCAGGAGGGCGGCTGGACCGAGGTGACCGCCGGTGATCAGGTGATCGGCCTCAACGACGGCGAGTCCCCCTCCGGTGACGGCGGTGCCGTCATCGCCTTCAACGCCAGTGACATCGAGGCGACAGTCGCCGAGCTGCGTGAGCGCGGCGTCGAGTTCAAGGGCGAGATCTCCGTGCACCCGTGGGGGAAGATCGCGCCGTTCGCCGATCCCGACGGCAACATCCTCCAGGTCATCCAGCGCTGACCGTGCGCGTCGCCGCGAGCTGGGGCCGCTGAGCAGCTAGGCCCCGGCCGCGGAGGCCAGCGGCTGAGCCGGGCGGAAGCGCACCTTGCTCGGCAGGACCGGCAGCAGGACCCGGCGCGTCGACTCGGCCCCGCTGCGCAGCAGCAGCGTGCGGATCGGATCCCACCAGAAGCCGTACTGGCGCCGGATCTGGCCGGGCAGCAGCCCGATGATGATGAAGTCCGCGAGGTACAGCAGCGGGCGCGCGGCAAGCGGCACCGGCGGGTTGAGCACGATCTCCTTGCCCAGCTCCCGTGCCGTCTCCGACACGTGCAGCACGTCGCCGTGGAGCATCTCGAACATGTAATCGCGCAGCTGGTAGGTGTCGGTCGGCATGTCGCTGTCGCGGAGGCCGAACAGGCTGCCCACCAGCCTCCAGTCCTGCCAGTAGGCGTCACGCTCCGCGCGTGACAGCGGGGCCACGTACCGGCTGTAGACGAGCATGCCCGAATCGGCCAGTGTGGCGATGATCCACAGCAACAGGTCCGGGTCGTCGGCGCCCCACGGCGTTCCCGCAGGGAACTTACCGACCGCCTCGGGGAGGGTGCCGCGCATGCGACTGTGGACCCGGCGGACGATCGCGGTCACCCGGTCGGCGTCGGCACGCTCGCCCCACATGATCGTGTCGAGCGTCTGAGCCGTGCGCTGCAGGCGGGGATAGGGATCGTCCAGTGCGCCCGTCGACATGAAGAACCCGGTGAACGCGACGGGGTGAGCGGCCTGCATGAGCATCGCGCGCGCACCGCTGAACCCGACCGCGTGCTCGCGGTGGATCCGGCGAATCAGGGAGTCGTCGTTGAAGTAACCGGGCATCTGCTCATTGTGGCGAAAGAAAGATTGCCGGCCTGTGAGGCCGGCACGTGAGGCATCGGACCCACCCCTGAGGAGCGCGCCCGATGCCCGACGTGTCAGGCCAGCCGAGCTCAGCTGGCCGTGATGAACCCGGTCGCCTTGACGATGGCCAGGACCTCGGCCATGGTCTTGGGGGTGGAGAACGCCGCCGGTGACGGTGACGGGCTGGTGCCCTTGCCGATCAGGTCGGCGATCCAGGCCTGATGGCGCGCCTCGACCGCGAGGATCGCCACCGCGTCGGCGAGGATCGCGTTGGACTTCACCATGGCGCCCTGGCCGAGGTAGGCCGCGACTCCGGTGGACTCGAGCGCGAAGGCGGTCTTGGCGAACGTCGCCGCGCTGGCGGTGGTGGTGCCGAAGTCGAACGTCGGCTTGGCGATGGCCTGGGAACCCAGGACCGTCTGGATCGTCGTGACATGGGTCGCCTCGTGGGAGGCCACGACCTTGGCGTAGGCCAGGAGCTCTCCGGTGAGCGCCCCCTTGCTGAGCGCCTCGGCGTAGAACGACGACTCGAGGAACTCGAGCGTGAGCGCGTAGTTGAGGATCGCCACATCGCTCTTGGCCAGGGTCACGCGTGAGCGCGTCCCGGCCAGGGCCGAGGCGGGCAGGGCGGCGAACGCCCCCGCGCCGACCGCGCCGCCGCCGACCAGCGCGCCACGGCGCGTCAGTGGGCGGAAACCGGCCGTGTCCGCGGTTTCCCGGATGGCTCCGTCGCGGTCGAGGGTCTCCAGGTCGTTGAGGGGTGATTCGGAATTCATCGTCTCTCCGTTCCTGGTCATTTCTGCAGCAGCGGGGCGATGGTCTTCTCGACCCCGGCGATCGTGTCCTTGGGGTTGAAGGCCAGCGGAGCCGGGCTCTTCCCCAGGATGTTCGAGATCCATGAGATGTGCTGGGCCTCGACCGGCAGCAGCACACCGGCCGCGGCCAGCGTCTTGCGGGTCAGCAGTGGGGCGACGCCCACCAGGGCGGCGGTGCAGATGCCCTCGATCTCATAGGCGAGGTTCGCGACCGCGGCCTGGGAGCCGAGGTGGCCGCTGAAATCGAAGCTCGGCAACGGCTTGGCGTGGCTGCCCAGCGCCTTCTTGACGAACGCCGCGTGGGCCACCTCGTGGCTGTGCACCGTAGTCACGAAGGTCTTGGTCTCACCGGTCAGCTTGACGTGCTTGAGTGCCTGGGCGTAGAAGTCCTTGCCGAGGTTCTCCAGAATCGCCGCCGCGTTGAGGATGGTCAGATCAGTGGTGACTGACGCAGCCCCGGCAGTGCCGGCGAACTCCATCGCCAGCGCGCCGCCGACGGTCAGCGTTCCGCCGCCGACCACCAGTCGGCGCAGGAAGTCACGGCGGGCTGTGCCGGACGGGTGGGTGTCGACTGTGGTGCCGGTATCCGGTTCCAACAGATCGAACGTGAAGCGGTCGCTCACCTGAGCTCCTCCTGAACATGGGGTATCACTGCTTTCGCTCCGGGCGCTACCCGACCATCTCTGGCGGCTAACCGCGCGAACCTGCCGCTAACACCCGCCGTGTCGGGTTCCTGGACGGGCCGGTTTCCCGAGTGCGGCCATGCGGTACACCTCAGGGCCATGAGTGAACCTGGGCTGAGTCGGCCGTCAAACCGTGTACTGGTGCTCTTCGGGGCTACGGGCGATCTCGCCGCCCGCAAGCTGTTTCCCGGCCTCTATCACCTCTACAAAGAGGGCCTGATGCCCGAGAAGTTCGCCATCATCGGCTCAGGCCGCCACGCCCCGGATGATTTCGTGGCCATCGTCAAGCAGGCGCTGGAGGATCACGCGGATGAGGACGTCGACGGCGATTGGGACGACTTCGCCAAGACCCTCAGCTTCGTCACCTCCTCGGCCGACGACGGCACCGATCTCGCCGACGCGGTGAAGTCGGCCGAGCAGGAGATCGACGCCCCGGGAGAGCGCCTCGTCTACCTGTCGGTGCCGCCCGGCGCCACCCAGGCGATGGTCAAGATGCTCGGCAGAACCGGTATCGCCGACAACTGCTCCCTGGTGGTGGAGAAGCCCTTCGGACACGACGTGGCGAGCGCCAAGGCGCTCAACGCGGCCCTCCACGAGGTGCTGGATGAGGAGGCGATCTACCGGATCGACCACTTCCTCGGCAAGGAGCCGGTCCAGAACATGCTCGCGCTGCGCTTCGCCAACGGCATCTTCGAGCCGATCTGGAACCGCGACCACATCGCCTACGTCCAGATCGACGTGCCCGAGGCGCTGGACATCCAGGGCCGGGCCTCCTTCTACGAGGAGACCGGCGCGTTCCGCGACATGATCGTCACCCACCTCATGCAGATCCTCGGCGTGGTGGCGCTCGAGCCACCGAGCAAGATCGACGCCGATTCCCTGCACCTGGAGCGGACCAAGGTGTTCCAGGCGCTGCGTCCGCTCGATCCCGACCAGGTGGTGTTCGGCCAGTACGACGGCTACCGCGACGAGGACGGCGTGGCCGACGACTCCAAGGTCGAGACCTTCGTCGCCCTGGAGGCCTGGGTGGATGACTGGCGCTGGTCCGGGGTTCCCTTCTACCTCCGCACCGGCAAGTCACTTGCCGCCGGTCGGCGCACGGTGACCATCGGCTTCCGCGACGCGCCTCTGCGCATCTTCAGCGTCGACCCGGAGGAGGAGAGCTTCCGTCCCTCAGAGCTCGTCTTCGAGCTGTCGGACGACCCCAAGGTCCGCATCGAGGTCCAGGCCAAGGAGCCGGGGCCGGGCATGACGCTCGGTTCGGCGGCCTTCACCCTGGACATCGACCAGTCCTTCGGCCATGACGGCCTGGAGGCCTACGAGCGCCTGCTGCTCGACGTGATGAACCGGGATCGCCTGCTGTTCACCCAGTCAGACCAGATCGAGCGTCTCTGGGAGGTGTGTGAGCCGGTGATCGAGAACCCGCCCGACCCGCTGGCCTATGAGCAGGGCTCCTGGGGACCGCCGGCGGCGATCGACCTGCCCGAGGACCCGGGCTGGCGTCTGCCCGACGGCCAGGACTGAGTCAGCCGGTGTTCCGCAGCCCGCTGGCGATCCCGTTGATCGTCAGCAGGCTGAGGCGGCCCAGGGCGGGATCCTCACCACCGGGGCCACGCCGGCGGCGCAGCAGTTCGATCTGGATGAAGGACAGCGGGTCGACGTAGGGGTTGCGGCGCGCCAGCTGGCCCTGCAGGGTCGGCTCGCGGTCGAGCAGCCGCTCCTCTGAGCGCACTGCCGCCAGCTCGGTCTGGGCGAGGGTGAGCTCGGCCTCCAGGGCCGGCCAGATCCGCTCACGGGCCGCCGTGTCGTCCCACAGCTGGACGTAGCGGCGGGCGATCCCCGGGTCGGCCTTGGAGCA
>CAZZVR010000202.1:0-7293 GCA_964657595.1 Burkholderia sp. PAMC 26561
GGGGACGCTTTGAGGGGACGCTTGGGGACGCTTCGGGCGGTCCAGCATCTTGTGCGTACAGTCTGGTCCTGGCTTGGGGGGTAGTTCGGGTTGGTGCCACAGCACTGGTTGGGGTGGCATCTGATCCCAAGCCAGGACCAGGGTTGGGGTGGCGCCCATGCTGACGGTGGCGAAGGTCACAGCCGCCATGGCAGCCGGTTACGGCGACTATCTGGAAGGCAAAACGCAGTCCAGTCAGCTGGGGGATTACTACCTCAAGGATGGTGAACGCGTCGAGGCGCCCGGACGCTGGGTGCGCATGAGCGCAGCGCTGGGAGCGAAGGATGGGAACCCGCGGGTCTCGGGTGAGACGCTGCGCGACCTCATGGCGGTTCGCTACCCCGGGAGTGAGGTGGCCTTGCGGCGGGTTGGGTCGACCGGAGAGGCCGTCGCGGCTCTGGACGCCACCTTCTCGGTACCGAAGTCGGTCAGCGCGGTGTGGGCGCTCGCAGACTCAGAGCTGCGCCACCAGGTGGAGGTCGCGCATGAGCGGGCGATCAACCGGGCGGTTGGCTATGCGCTGGTGCGGGTGCCGATGGTCAGACAACGTATCGACGCCGACACCGTGTTGCGGGTCAACGCGAAGGATGTGGTCGCCACCAGCTGGCGGCACACCACCGCCCGGTCCGTGGACGGTGAGCCACCTGACCCCCAGCTGCACTCCCATGTTCTTCTGCACGGGGCGATCCGTGCGGACGGGAGGGTGGTCGCGATTGAGTCGCGGGCGTGGATGCAGCATCGTCGTGAGATCGCTGCGGCGTACCGGACCGAGCTGGCGCGTGAGATGACCCAGCTCGGCTTCCAGGTCCAGCGCGGCACTGGACGGGGCGGCGCGTACTTTGAGATCGCCGGGATCCCGCGGGAGCTGCTGGATGTGTGGTCCAGTCGCTCTCGCCAGATCGAAGCGGCCCTCCGGGAGCAGCTCAAAGCCAAGGGCGTCACGGACCTGACATCACGCTGGGATGTGATGACCGCGGCCCAGGACCGCCAGGTCCGGCTGACGACCCGCGAACAGAAGTCAGCGGTCACGCACGCGGACCTCGACACCGCATGGACAGCGGCGGCCGACAAGGTCGGGTTCGGACGCTCAGCCATGGCAGATGTCCGCCAACCCGAGCTCGCGCAGGCAGAGCCGGTCGAGGTCGCGGAGCTGGTGAGCGCGTTGACGGAGTTCAAGGCGACGTTCGCTGACCGTGAGGCGCGGGCGGTTGCTCTGGAGCGCTCGGCGGGCTCTGCGATCGCTGAGGGCCTGTCGGTCCTCACCCAAGCCCGTTATAGCGGGGAGGTGCTCGAGCTGACGGACGGGTCGAGCACCACCGCCGCTCACCGCAGGCTCGAGCAGTCGGTCCTGAGCACCGCGATGGACCTGACCGCCCGGCCGGCAGACCCCATCAAGCCATCTGCGGTCATCGCAGCCCAGGCTCAGGTGAACGGTCGGCTTGCCAAGCAGGGTGCCCGGTTGTCTGGCGAGCAACAGGTGGCTCTCAAGCTGGCGGCGGGGGAGCGGCGGGTGGTGATGGTCGAAGGTCAAGCCGGCACCGGTAAGAGCACCGTCCTCCAAGCCGTTGCCCTCGCCCATCAGGCCGAGGGTCGGCAGGTGATCGTCACCAGCACCGGTGCGCTCGCCGCCCAGCGCCTCGCCGCAGACCTCGCTGACGCGGGTGTGCAGGCGCCGGCCTACTCCACCGCCGCGTTCGGTCACGCAGTCAGGACCGGACAGCTGGCACTGGATGAGCACAGCACCGTGATCCACGACGAGGCCGCTCTGGCCTCCACCCGGGAACAGCATGAGATCTTCACCGCCGTTGAGCACGCCGACGCGCGGCTCGTGCTCGTAGGTGATCCGGAGCAGAACAAGCCCGTCGGCGCCGGCGGCCTCTGGCACCACCTCGAAACCCAACTCCAAGACGGGGGGCGAGCGGAGCTGACGATCAACCTGCGCGCCCAGGACCCCGCGGACCAGATCGACCAAGCTCGATTCCGCAACGGACACCACGAACAGGCCCTCGCCAGCTACCAGCAGCGCGAACGGCTGTGGCTTGACGGTGACCTGGCCGGCGCCGAGGGGCTGGCACTGATCTTCGCCCACGGCGACCGCCAGGCCGGAAAGCGGACGCTGGTGATCGCCCAAACATCCAACGATCACCTCGATGAGCTCAACGCCCAAGCCCAAGCCCGCCGGATCATGTACGACGAGCTCGGCGCTGCGAGCTTGCCGATCCCGGGCCGGCCCTATGCCCTGCACCCCGGCGACCACGTCCAGATCCGTAACGGGATTCGTGTTCCCGATCACGGCCGGGTTTCCAACGGCGCGGAAGCGACCGTGGTCAGCATTTCGCCTGAGAACGGGCCTGTGGCACTGCGCCTCAATGACGGCAGCGACATTGCCCTGACCCGCGCGCAGGTCGTCGAGGCCGATATGCGCCTTGCCTACGTTCAACACCCCTTCCCTGCCCAGGGGTCCACTGTCGACACCGCTCATCTCATCGTGGGGGAGCACGCCAGTCGGGAGGGGAGCTATGTGGCGATCACTCGCGCCCGTCAGGAAACCCACATCTATGCCGACCGTTCCGCCCTCCAAGCCGACCCGGAAAGAACGGCACTGAGTCGACTGGCAGAAATCATGGCCAGTGACGAGCCCGAAATTCCATCGATCGTGACCCCGCTGGCGAACGAACTCGTCGTCCAGCGACAGGCCAAAGACTCGGGGCTGATCACCCCAGTTCAACAGCCAGACCGTGTGCCCCAGCCAAAGGGAACCACATCGTGGTCCGCGGCCCGGCGGCGGCGAGATGACGGCCAGGACCGCCCAGCAGCACTACAGAACCTGGAATATGAGGAAACGGGGTTCGAGATGTGACCTGGCAGCACTGGGCCGCTGGCCACCAGATCTTGCGTCCTACGCCGATCCAGGGCAAACACGTTGCAGAGCGCAGGGTGCGAACCTGCTCCCCAGTGCTGGTTTTTGGCGCCTCGGTCCCGAGTCACCTGGAAGGTCACCGATCGGGTCTGACCGACGGGCAGTGCTGCATTCGGGGTGCTAGTGATGAAAGAATGACGGGCGTGGCGGGGCACACCGAGGTAGCCGATCCTCAAGCGTTCTATGACCTGAGCTGTGGCAGCTGCCACACCGTGAACCAGGTTCCGGGCGGGGCGACAGAGTTCGCCTGCCGGGCATGCGCACACCGGACTTATTTCCTGGGTTGTGATCGCTGCAAAGGCGCGAATGTCGTTCTCGGCTCCCAGCAGGCCGTGCCGAACGTCTGGCATTGCGACTGGTGCCTGACACAGAACGCGACCATGGGCCTCAAACGCGTCCGCCTGCACCGCGCGAATGCGTCACAGGCGTGGCAGACCCTGGATCATCACGGCCTGACCCGGTCGGGGAACGCGACGCTCCTGGGCGGCTTTGAGCTGGTGCACGGCCACGGAGACTGTCCGCCGCCCCACACCCTGTGCTCGATCGCGGGTCTGGACGACGGCATCCTGGTCATCGCTGAGGTCGGCGCCCGAGGCCGTGTGTTCCTGCCCTACACCGATCTGCTTGACCTCGAAGTAGGCGGACACGGCACCATTACGTCGCACGCCGGCATGATCGGCGGAGGCAGTGGTATCTACGGCATGGCCAAAGGGATGGCCATCGCTGGGGCGATCAACACCGCGACCCGTAAAACGACCGTCGACTCCTACCTGCGTGTCAGCTCACTCAACGGCGAAATGCTGTTCAGCCACTGGAAACTCCCGCCAGCCGCGGTCCGCGCCGGACTTGGACGCGCGTTCGTGGGGCACATGACCGCCCTCCGGCAAGCCAGCACCACTCCGCTACCGGCCACAACAGTGCCCCCGACAGCCGCCCCGCCGTCGCCATCAGCGCCAAGCCCGCTGGATGAGCTGGAGCGTCTCACCAAACTGCACGCCGCCGGCACCCTGACAGACACCGAGTTTCAACTCGCCCGCGACATCCAGGTCAAACGCATGCAACAGGAGAACAGCTAATCCCAATGTCTTTTCAGCCGACCGGAGAAAGCTGGCATTCGGGATCAACGTCAACCGGTGGGCGAGCCGGGTTCTTCCAACGCTTGGTTGCGGACCTCATCGACGGAATCATCCTCGTCATCGTCGGCGGGATTATCGCCGCGGTCCTCCACACCGGCGTAGAGATCATCATCATCCCCATCAGCGTCGCCTACTTCAGCCTCCTCGAAGGCGGCGTCAGCGGCCAAACCATCGGCAAGAAAGCCATCCGCATCCGTGTCGTCTCCCTCGAGGACGGCCAACCGATCGGATACGGCCGCGCGCTTCTCAGAGACATCGCCCGGTTCCTGTCAGAAATCCCGATCTTCCTCGGATACCTCTGGATGCTCTGGAGCCCGGAACGCCAGACCTGGCACGACATGATCGCCAAAGCCGTCGTCGTGCCCGCCAGCTCCGAACCCCGTCAGCCCAAGGGCCCGTGGTGAGACAGAGCCGCCGTACCTGAGCGGCGCGTTCTTCAGACCAAGCGCCTTCCACGATCTGCAAGGCAGTGTCTCCTAAGGTGTGCTGAGTAGTAGCCGCTAGTCGCACGCAGACCGTGTGTAGCCCTTAGCCCGGCCAAACCGTTCGGTTATGCCGGGTTAATTTCCCGCCGTAAGCGCTTACGTTCCCAGCGTGAAATGGTGGTGAACCCCTTCGGGAAACGGAGTTCCCGAAGGGATACAGCCGCCCCGGATGAGAAGCTTTCGAAATGGGGGAGAGCGAGCTGGACCACACAGCGTGGATTGATCTCGTGAGCGAGGCGTTCGCCTGGCGGGACCACGGCCTGTTCTTTGCCGAGCCCCGGCTAGCTGATCCGACCCGGGCGGCCTTCATCGCGGGCATGTCCGATAGCGAGGTCGCGGATGCAATCTCGGCGGGACGGCCGGGATGGGACCTCGGCGAGGTGCTCGAGTACGTCGCGAGCATCCGCGAGAACCGGAACGTCGGAGTGCAGCTGATCGAGTCGACCGTCCTGTGGCTATGGGGAGATGGGAGCTGATGGGGTGGGGGACCGAGCCACACGAAGGATGGGCGGACCAGAAGTACCCCGACGGTCGCTGGAACGGCGGTACCTCCCGGTATCAGGATCCCGACCCGGTCGCCACCCAGGCGGCCTGTAGCTGTGGCTGGCGCTCAGAACGCGAGCACCCACTCCCGCCGCGACCCGCGAACGTGCCCCGCAACGAGCGTGGCCTGCCCCACGGCCCTGAGATCGACGCATGGTACGTGGAGCTCGGACGCTTGGAGGATCTGTGCTGGCAGGAGTGGCGCGCGGAGCACTTCGAGCCGCTGCTGGGCTATGAGCCCCACACTCAGCTGATCCTCGGCTACAGCGATGGCGGCCAGCGCCACTACCTGAACGGTCGACCGGTCCATGCCGGCACCAGCCTCGAGCTGTTGATGCCCGACGGGTCCTGGCTGCGCATCCGATATGAGTGGGGCTTCTCTGAGCAGCACCCGCCGCGGGCATATGCCGCGATTGGCATGCCTCACGCCGCTGAGAAGATCCAGGAGCCGTCCCTGATCGAGTTCGAGCTGCCGCGCGACGCGATCCTGCGGTGGCCCACGCGATGACGTCCACATCGCTTAGCACCTCCGACGGGCCGCCACCGATCCTGTTGACGGCAGAGGCGGACCGGGCCGCCCGGGTTCTGATGCGCAAGAGCCCCGAGACCCAGCGCACCTACCTGGGGATATACACCCGGTTCGCCGGCTGGCTCGCCGAGCACCACGGTGTGGCCGAGGCGCCGGTGCAGGCTTTCACCGCTGAGGCGTTGGTCGCCTACTTCGACGAACGCGAGGAGCTCGTCGCCGCCTCCACGGTGAAGAAGGAACGGGCAGCACTACGGAAGCTGGCGCGGTACCTGCATCAGCTCGGCGCGATCGACGCCACGGTGATCCTGATGGTCGAGATCCCCACCGAGACCGACACCGCCCCCACCCGCCAGGGCCTTGACCAGGCGGCCTGGGAGCGAGTTCTCGCGCACGCGCGCGCGAGAAGCACTCCCACAGCCCGGGCCCGAGGCTCCTATGAGGCCGCCGTGAGGGACCTGGCGCTCATTCAGGTCCTTGGCGGCGCCGGTCTGCGCTCCGGTGAAGCCCGCCGCCTTCCGGCCAACCCTTTCGACCAGGGTCGCGCCGATAACCAGGGTGGCAGCGTCTATCTCCGCGTCCACGGCAAGGGCAACAAGCTGCGCAGCGTCCCGCTCTGGGCCGACGTCGTCGACGCGCTCGAGCACTGGCAACGTGTCCGCGAGGACATCCCCGAGCTAGCCAATGATCCGTCTCTGTTCCCACAACTCGGGCGCCGGCGAGTGAACGCCAGCTTCCCCGACGCCGGCGGACAGCTCTCCACCGCCGGAGTCGCCGCCATTGTCCGCCCGATCATGCTCGCCGCGGGCGTCCCCGCCCACCAGGCACACCCCCACACGCTGCGGCACACCTTCGGGCGGACCTACATGGCCCGCCGCGGCGCTGAGATCTCGCGTCTGCAGCGCATCATGGGACACGCCTCCCCAGACACCACCAGCCGCTATGTCCACCACAGCACCGAGGACCTCGGCCGCGAACACCTCCGCCTCGAGCGCGAAGCCGGCGACCCGCTCATCCGCCACCAGCAGCACCGGATAGCGCGCCAGCGCTGACCGCTGCTCCCGCCACGGCTCATCCCGGCCCCTAAAGGCCGGCTTGGCACCCCGCCGCCCGACATGCGAACATGCGTTCGCATGTCGATCAAGGGCAGCTCCTACGTGAACTTCCTCCGAGCCTTGGAGCGCGGCGACATCCTGCTCGTGAGAGCCGCGGCTGCTGAGCTACCTCACGTCAACCTCGGAGACGCGCTCAGGATCTGCCTGGTGTTCCGCACCAGCGCCGATCCCGGCCTCTACGAACGCGCCGCAGTCCGTTGGCTCGGCCGGTTCTGCCTTGAGGCTAAAGACGTCCAGCTCGCCGAGCTCGAGCAGGCCGCCGTCGCGCTCGGAGCGATGACTGCTCACCCCGAGGAGGCCTACGCCCACCTCGTCGAGCTCTGCGAGCACCACAACATCCACATCAGCTCAAGCAGTGCTGCCAACACGGCCGGCCGGTTCCCGGGCGGCGCCGGCTGAACCACGGACCCCGGCCCCGTCGCTGCTTCCGGCCAAGACCAGCCACCGGGCGCCCCTGCTCGTGGTGGCCCCTGAAGCGGCAAAGCAGGCACAGGCCACGCCCCCCGAGCACATCGAAACTGGACTGCTG
>CAZZVR010000203.1:0-5535 GCA_964657595.1 Burkholderia sp. PAMC 26561
ACCCGGCCGCCCCGAACCGGTTCAAGCGCCCCAGACCCGCATGAGCGCCACACCCGCATCAGCGCCGCACTCGCACCCGCACCCGCACCGTCAGGTCGCGGTGCGCCAATCCGGCGTCAACGCCGACCCGTGGCGACCGTTGCGGGCCCGCAGACGGTCGTAGTGGTCGAGCGCCTGGCCGGAGCCGACCGCCACGCAGGTGAGCGGCGAGTCGGCCAGGATCACCGGCATCCCGGTGTCATCGCCGATCAGCTCGCTCAGTCCGTCGATCAACGTCCCACCGCCGGCCAGGAGGATCCCGTGCTGGGCGATGTCGGCCGACAGCTCCGGCGGGGTCTCCTCCAGCGTGTCGCGGATCGCGCGCATGATCTCGCGCACCGGCAGGGCGGTCGCCTCGCGCACCTCGGCCTGGCTGAGCATCACCGCGGTCGGCAGGCCGGTGATGAGGTGGCGTCCGCGCACCTCATAGACCTGCTCGTCCTTGCGCGGGATGACCGAGCCGATGGCCATCTTGATCGCCTCGGCGGTCTGGGAGCCGATGGCCAGCTTGTACACGTTGCGGATGTAGGCGGTGATCGCCTCATCGAACTCATAGCCACCCACCCGGACCGAGCGGGAGAGAACGATGCCGCCGAGCGAGATCACCGCGACCTCCGTGGTGCCTCCGCCGACGTCGACGATCATGCGGCCAACCGGCTCCTCGATCGCCAGCCCAGCGCCGATGGCCGCGGCGATCGACTCCTCGATCAGGTGGACCCGGCGCGCCCCGGCGGCCAGTGAGGCCTCCTCGACCGCGCGCTTCTCCACCTCGGTGACGCCGCTGGGCGCGCACACGATCAACCGCGGATGTACCGACCGGCGGTTGATGACCTTGCGGATGAAGTACCGCAGCATCGCCTCGGTGACCTCGAAGTCGGCGATCACGCCGTGGCGCAGGGGCCGCACGGCGGAGATCGTCGCCGGGGTCCGGCCGATCATCCGCTGGGCCTCGGCACCGACGGCGTGCACGTCACCGCTGAAGGTGTCGGAGGCGACCACCGAGGGCTCGGAGACCACGATGCCCCGCCCGCCGACGTAGACCAGCGTGTTGGCGGTCCCCAGGTCGATGGCCATGTCCTGGGCCCCGAGTGTGGGGGTCAGATGCCGCCTGGAGGTGTCGCGACGGGACCCGTCTCTGCGCAGCCTCATGGGGTCAAGGTTCGCAGAACGTGGCGGCTGCACGAGGGCTTGCACGTCGCTCCAGCTACGCATAAATAGGAAATCGTGGCTAGTCAGCGGTTTTTCGCGGTTCCAGATTGACAGAACCCTGACTTCTCTGAGACGATTTTTGTGGTTTCACAGCGGACCGGGGACTTGGCACGACGACGCAGGTGGGAAGGGAGGGGCCTCGATGTTTCAGGATTACGCGAGTGTGTCCCTTGATGAGACGTCGAGCGACTTGGGCATCTGGCGCTGGGACCTCGACGCCGGCACGATCGAGCTGTCCGATCGGCTCATGTCGATCCTCGGGCTCACCGCGACCTGCTTCCACGGCAGCCCCCAGGATCTCTTCGAGGTGGTCCACCCTGACGACCGTGACCGGGTCTGGACCGAACTGAGAGACGCGGTCCGCCAACACCGCCCGTTCTCCTGGCAGGCCCGCATCAACCGGCCGGACGGGGCGGAGCGGACGGTCCTGGCCCAGGGCCGACCCAGTGACAGCGCCGACGGCCACGAGATCGTGGCGGTATGTGCGGACATCTCCTCTCGTGAGAGCGCCACCTCGGCGATCGGGCGCCTCGAACGGCGCCTCACCCACATCATCGCCGAGAGCCCGTCGATGATCTGCATCAAGGATCTGGACCACCGTTACCGCATCGTCAACAACGCGACCGTGCAGCTGACCGGCGTTCCGATCGAGAAGCTCATTGGCCGCACGGCGACCGAGGCGATCCCGGTGATCGGACCGGCCATCGACGCTCAGGCGGTGGAGGCGCTGGAGACGCTCCGGACCGTCCACAGCGACGTGGAGCTCGATGTGGACGGGGATGTCCACATCTTCCACCTCACCTCCTTCGCCCTCACCGACCACGTGGGAACCCCGGTCGAGATCTGCTGCATGGCCCAGGACGTGACCGATTCGCGCCGGCGCGAGGCGGCGGCCCGCCAGCGCCGGGCCACGACCCGGCTGATCGGGTCCGCCCTGTCCGAGGGCCGGCTCGTGGCCCTGCGCCAGCCGGTGGTCGACATCACCAGCGATGACACGATCAGTGAGGAGCTGCTGGTGCGGATGGCGCTGCCGGCGGACCGCGGTCTGCTGACACCCCGCTCGTTCCTGCCCGCGGCGGAACGCTTCGGCCTGGTCCAGCAGGTCGACCTGTGGATGCTCGAGCAGGCGCTGGCGGTCGGGGCCACCCGCTGTGTCCAGGTGAATGTGTCGGCGGTGACCTTCTCTGACCCCATGGCGCGCCGGACGATGATCGCGGCGCTGGAGCGCGCACCCGAGGCCGCCGGGCGGGTGGTGTTCGAGTTCACCGAGACCGCAGCGGCCGAGCACATCGGCGCGGCGGTGCACTTCGCCGAGACCCTGACCGAGTTCGGGTGCGGACTCGCGCTGGACGACTTCGGCACCGGGTTCGGCTCCTTCACCTACCTGCGGCGCCTGCCCCTGCGACACCTCAAGATCGACCGCTCCTTCGTGACCGGTCTGGCCACCTCAGAGCAGGACCGCAAGGTGGTCGCCAGCATGATCGACATCGCCAAGCAGTTCGGTCTCGGCACCATCGCTGAGGGCGTTGAGGATTCCGAGACCCTGGGGATCCTCGGTGAGCTGGGCGCCGACTGCGCCCAGGGCTTCTACCTCGGGCGACCGGGGCCGCTGATCTAGCGCTCGCCCGGCGCGCGGCGCGGGTACTGGCTGAGCGGCTTCTCGAGGTCGAGCGCCGTCGTGACGATCCGGCCCTGCTCTTTGTTGTGCGCGGCCGGGTAGCCCTCGCCCGAGGCGGCACGCTCGGGGCGACCCACGTAGCCGAACTCGAGGTGCTCGGGCAGGATCTGGAGCAGACGGGGCGCCATGTGCGCGCGAGCGCCCATGTTCCGCGGCTCCTCCTGCACCCACACGACCTCCTTGAGGTTCGGGTAGGTGCCGATCAGCTCCATCAGCTCGTTCTGGGGGAAGGGATAGAGCAGCTCGACCCGGCCCACGGCGACCCCGGTGTTGCCCTCACGGGCCGCGTGGCCCACGATGTCGTAGTAGACCTTGCCGCTGCACAGCACCAGGCGCGTCACCTTCGACGGATCTTCGACCCCCGGCTCGGCGAGCACGGGGTGGAAGCGCCCCTCGGACAGGTCCTCGAGCTTGGAGCCGGCCGCCGCCAGACGCAGCAGGTACTTCGGCGTCATGATCACCAGCGGCCGCTGCTTGGCGATGCGGCCCTGGCGACGCAGCAGGTGGAAGTACTGCGCCGGGGTGGTGCAGTTGGCCACCCGCAGGTTGCCCTCGGCGGCGAGCTGCAGGAAACGCTCCAGTCGCGCGCTCGAGTGCTCGGGACCGGCGCCCTCGTAGCCGTGCGGCAGCAGCATGGTCAGGCGCGAGGTCTGGCCCCACTTGGCCAGGCCCGGGGCGATGAACTGGTCGATCATCACCTGGGCGCCGTTGGCGAAGTCGCCGAACTGGGCCTCCCAGGCGACCAGGGTCTCCGGCGCCTCCTGGGAGTAGCCGTACTCGAAGCCGAGGCACGCCATCTCCGACAGCGGTGAGTTGTGCAGCTCCATCGGCGCGTTGGCGCCGGGCAGGTGCTGCATGGCGCAGTGCTCCTGGCCGGTCTTGGGGTCGTGCAGGACCATGTGGCGCTGGGAGAAGGTGCCGCGCTCGGTGTCCTGGCCGGTGAGGCGGATCGGGATGCCCTCGGTCAGCAGCGAGGCGAAGGCGAGCGCCTCGGCCTGGGCCCAGTTGATCCCACCGGCCCCGGGCTCGATCGCCGCACGCCGCTGGTCGAGCTGACGCGCCAGCTTGGGATGGACGGTGAAGCCCTCGGGGGTGGCGAGCAGATCCTCATTCAGCGCGACCAGCTTGTCCGCGGACACCGCGGTGTTGACCTCGGGTGAGGGGGTGCGGTCGAGCTGGTACTCGCCCGTGCCCTGGTCCAGCGCGGCGATGTTGGCCAGACGCTCCTTGAGCACCGAGTGCTGCTCGGTCAGGTCGGCCCACACGGCGTCGGTCATCTCCGTCGACTCAGGCTCGGACACCACGCCGGACTCGATCAGCGCCTTGGCGTAGATCTCGCGCACCGGCGGGTGCTTCTTGACCACGGTGTACATCTCCGGCTGGGTGTACGCCGGCTCGTCCGCCTCGTTGTGGCCGAAGCGGCGGTAGCCGATCAGGTCGATCACCACGTCGTGGCCGAACTCCTGGCGGAAGGCGAAGGAGAGGCGCACGGCGGAGATGCAGGCGTCGACGTCGTCGGCGTTGACGTGGATGATCGGCACGTCGAAACCCTTGGCCATGTCCGAGGCGTACGGGGTCGAGCGGCTGTCGTCCGGGTCGGTGGTGAAACCGATCTGGTTGTTCTGGATGATGTGGATCGTGCCGCCGACGGTGTAGCCGTCGAGTGCCTGCAGGTTCAAGGTCTCCGCGTTGACGCCCTGACCGGGGAAGGCGGCGTCGCCGTGGAGGACGATCGGCACGGCCGCGTCGGTGTCCTGGGTGGCGTGGGGGCCCTGACGGGTGGTCTGGGCCGCGCGGGTGGCGCCGCTGGCCACCGCGCCGACGAACTCGAGGTGGGACGGGTTGGACTCCAGGCGGACGAGGATCGACTCCCCGCCGGGCAGCTGGTAATGGCCCTCAGCGCCATGGTGGTACTTGACGTCGCCGGTGCCGCCCTCGGGGATCGTGGTGATCGCCTCGAGCGTGTTCACGCCCTCGAACTCGGCGAAGATCGAGCCGTAGGGCCGACCGAGGTTGTGGGCCAGCACGTTGAGGCGGCCGCGGTGGGCCATGCCGAGCACGACCTCACGGGCGCCGTTGGCGGCGGACAGCTGGACGATCGCGTCGATCATCGGCACCGTCATGTCCAGACCCTCGATGGAGAACTGCTTCTGCCCGAGGTAGGACTTGTGCATGAAGCGCTCCATCGCGTCGACCTCGGTCAGGCGCTTGAGCAGCGCCTTCTGCTCGTCGGCGCCGAGCGGGGTGCGGAAGCGGCTGGTCTCGATCGCCTCGCGCAACCACAGACGCTGGCGCGCCGAGGCGATGTGCTCGATCTCGTAGGCGATGGGGCCGCAGTAGGTCTCGCGCAGGTGGGGCAGCGCGTCGATCAGGGTGTCACCGGCGACGTAGGTGCGCAGGATCCGCAGCGGGATCTGGCGCATCAGCTCGGAGGTCAGGCCGACCGAGGCAGGGTCGAGGCTCGGATCGCCCTCGGGCTCGCGGCCCAGCGGGTCGAGGTGGGCGGCGAGATGGCCGTGGGTGCGGTAGGCCTTGAGCAGGCTGGTGGAGGCCTGCACCGCCTGGAGCAGCTCCTCGCTCGGGGCACGCCGGTCGGTGGCGTCGGCACT
>CAZZVR010000203.1:5545-7272 GCA_964657595.1 Burkholderia sp. PAMC 26561
CCGACGAGGCGGGCGCCGCGGCCGGCGCCGCGGGCTGCGCGCGCTCCGGCAGCCCGGGCAGCGCGACGCCGAGGTCGGAGAACACCGTGTCGTAGAAGTCATGCTCGCCCTGGAGGTATTCCTCGATGAGCTTGAGGAACCGTCCTGACTCCGCACCCTGGATGATGCGGTGGTCATACGTCGAGGTCATCGTCATGACCTTCTCGGCGCCGATCTGCGCCCCGATCGCGCCGAGGCCGACCGGATAGGCGATCGAGCCGGTGGCCACGATGGTGCCCTGGCCGACCATCAGCCGCGGCACGGAGGCGATGGTGCCGATCCCGCCGGGGTTGGTCAGGGAGACGTTGGCCCCCTGGAGGTCATCGGCGGTCAGCGTGTTCGTGCGCGCCTTCTCGACCAGCGCGTTGTAGGCGTCGAGGAACGCCTTGAAGCTCTGCCCGCCGGCGTCGGGGATGACCGGCACCATCAGCGTGCGGGTGCCGTCCTTCTTCTCGACGTCGACCGCGAGGCCGAGGTTGACCTGACCGTCGTCAACGCGGTGGGGCACCCCGTCGGCGTCGAGGAAGTGATGGGCCATGACCGGCATGTCGGTCGTCGCCGCCTTGGCGATGGCGTAGGCGATGAGGTGGGTGAAGGAGACCTTCAGCCCCGCCTCCTTGAGCTGCTTGCGCCGCGCATCGAGCGTGGTGACGGTCAGGGTGCGGAAGCTCGTGGCGGTCGGAATGCTGCGCGACTCGTCCATGTACCGCGCCAACGCCGCCCCACTGCCCTTGATCCGCGTCGCGTTCTCGGGAATCACCGTCTTCGGCTTCGCGGCCTCGGCCATGACGTCGGCTTTCGTCACGCGCCCATTGCGCGCCGTCCCGGAAACCTTCGAGACATCAACCCCGTTCGCCGCCGCCACCCGAGCCGCGACGGGAGAAGCGCCGGAGACAGTGGTCTGAGCGCCGGGAGCCGAAGGTGCGTCGGCAGGGTCGGCCGCGGCACTCGCCGCCGGAGGCGCCTGCGCCCCAGAGCCGTTCGCACCGGCAGGTGCCGCGGCCGAGCCAGCCGACGCACCCGCACCCACCGACATCCGAGCGATGACATCGCCGACATTCACCGTCGCGCCCTCTTCGAACAGCAGCTCGGTGATCGTGCCGCTCGCCGGCGCGGGAAGCTCCATGTCGACCTTGTCGGTCGAGATCTCGACGACGGTGTCGCCGTCCTTGACCTCGTCGCCCACCTTGACCGACCACTCGAGGATCGTCCCCTCGGTGACCGACTCTCCGCCACCCGGGGTGACGATGTCGATGATCTTGGCCTCGCTGGGGGCGTCGCTCGCCGCCGCGCCATTGGCCGGGGCAGCCGCTACGGCACCGGGCCCGTCGCCATCGCCGTTGCGTTCGCCGGCCTTGGCGCCCTCGGGCGCGATCTCACACAGCACGGCGCCGACCTCCACCGCTTCACCCTCGGGGGCGTGGATCTTGACGATCGTGCCGGCGATCGGAGCGGGAACCTCCGCGTCGACCTTGTCGGTCGAGATCTCGACGATCGTCTCGTCGACGGCGACGGTGTCGCCCTCCTGCTTGTGCCACTCAAGCACCGTGCCCTCGGTGACGGAGTCACCCATGGCGGGCATCGTGAGCTCGAATGTGCCTGTTTCAACGGCCATTGGTCTGGATGTCAATCCTAGCGATCAGCCGCGGGCCAGGCCCGAAGGGTGCGAAATCCCCGGCGCCCACGGC
>CAZZVR010000204.1:0-7238 GCA_964657595.1 Burkholderia sp. PAMC 26561
ATCATCGACGGTCTGGAGACGCTCGCCCACATCCTCCATCCCGAGCGCTTTCCGGACTCACCGACGCCGGTCCTCGCCGTCGAGCTCTGACGGAGCTGATCGGGGCCTTGGCTCAGCGCTTGGGCACGGCGGGCACCGGGCCGGGCGCCTAGAACAGATGGAACCCGTTGGGGGCCAGACCGGTGCCCGTCGAGACGGCGATCGCCGCCGCGATCGAGATCGCCGCGACCACCGCGCACCCGATCAGGAACGGGGTCCGGGCGCGCCGGCGCTCGGCGATCTCGAGGTAGAGCCAACCGCAGATCGCGCCGCCGACCACCCCGCCGAGGTGGCCGCCGATCGAGACGCCGGCGATGCTCAGCGAGAACACGATGTTGATGAGCAGCGTCGCCCCCAACCCGCTCTGCCAGATCGAGATCCCGCGCCGGTTGGCGATCACGATCAGCGCGCCCAACAGCCCGAACAGCGCCCCCGACGCCCCCACGGTGTACGACTGGGGCTGAAACAGGAGGGCGCCGAACGCCCCCGCGAACAGCGAGGCGAGGTAGACGGCGAGGAAGTTGACGCGCCCGATCGCCTGCTCAAGCGCCGGTCCGATGACGTACAGGAACCACATGTTGAAGAGGATGTGCAGGATCCCGTCGTGCAGGAAGCCCGACGTGAACAGCCGGTAGAACTGGTGGTGATAGGAGTCGATGAAGGGCCCGGCGAGCGCGCCGTGGTCCCATACCGTGCCCCCGCCCCCGCCCCCCAGCGAGGCGCCGGTCGCCGTCTCGGCGAAGAACACGAGCACGTTGATCGCGATGAGGATCTCGGTCATCGAGTAACGCGAGAGGCCGGTGCCGCGCACCCCGCGCCGCAGCGTCGCGGCCGTCTTGACCTTGGTGCGGTCCCCCGCGCACTCGGGGCAGCGCATGCCGACCGGCGTCGGCGTCATGCACTCCGGGCAGATCGGTCGCCCGCAGGAGGAGCACGCCACGCCGGTCTCACGGTTGGGGTGGCGATAGCAGGTGGCCATGGGACTCGCTCAGACGCTACCAGCGGGCGATCTGCGGCCGCGCCGGGGAACCGCTCGGGCGACACCGGCACCGCCGACGGCGTCTCAGCGGCCTCAGCGGCCGGGCAGGACCCGGCGCGCCTCCTCGGCGACGTCGGCCAGCGTATGTCCCGCGAGCTCCCGGAGGTTGGCCGACTGCAGACGGCGACTGCGGTGCCGGCCCCGGACCCGGAGCGCCACGAGCGCGGTCCCGGCGCCGGCGCCGACGACGATCGCCACGGCCGTCCGACCCCAGTTACGCGGGTCGCGCATCGCCGCGAGCTCCCAGGACTCAAGCTCCTCCTGCGCCGCCTCGGCGAGGCTCACGAGCCGCGTCTCCATGCGCACCGCCAGATGCTCGGGCGGATCCACCGGAGACAGCGCCTCGCGCAGGAGCGCCTCGAAGTCCGTTGGTCCCACGCTCATGACGTCGGCTTCCCGTTGCTCTGAGCGACCGTGCCGGTGTCCTCGACGATGCCCTTGAGCTGACGGATCGCGCGGTGCAGCAATACCTTGGTCGCGCCGTCGGTCTTGTCCAGAGCCCGCGCGATCTCCCGGTTGTCCATGCCCAGTGCGAAGCGCATGATCAGCGCCTCGCGGCGTTCGTCGGGTAGCTGCTGGACGCCCGCGAGGATCGTCTTGAGCTCCTCGCGACCCTCGACGAGCGACTCGGTGGTGTGAGGCGCCGAGATGAGCCCCGCGTCCTCGATCGACGCCTCCGGCTTGCGGGAGCGATCGCGGTAGAAGTTGGCCGCGAGGTTATGGGCGATGCGGATGAGCCACGGCCGCAGCGGGCGACCGTCGGACTCCCGCAGCGCTCGCTCGTAGTGGCGGTAGGCCTGCAGGAACGTCTGCTCGGTGAGGTCCTCGGCGTCGTGGTGGTTGCCCACCCGGTAGTAGCTGTAGGAGTAGACGTCGCGCAGGTGATTGCGGTAGAGCTCGGAGAAACGGGCGTCGAGTTGCGCCTTGTCGCTGGGAGTCTCCGTCGCCGCCACATGGTGAGCGTATCCGCCGGCGCTCAGGCGGCCTTGGCCGACCGCGAGCCCACGCGCCGGGTCGGCTTGGTGATCGTCGCCGCCCACTGCTCCGGCCCGATCTCGCCTTCCAGCAGGGCCGTCAACCCGTCGAGCGCGGGGGCCGGGACGTGGGCGTCGTGAGCGGCGCCGGCGAGCAGCGCCACCGAGTCGACGGCCTCGACGGACTGTCCGATCGCGGAGCCGATCTCGTCGGCGGGAACGCCCTGGGCGAGCAGCTCGCCCGCGCGGCGGGTGCGCGAGCCGCTGGCCACGACGGTCGCGACGAGGTCCCCCGCCCCGGCCAGTCCGGCGAACGTCTCCGGACGCCCGCCACGACTGCGGGCGAGTGCATCGACCTCCGCGAAGACCTTGCCGGCGGCTGCACCGGCCACGTTGGGCCCCGCCCCGGCCGCCGCCGCCGCCGCGAGCACCGCGGCGTTCTTCGCGCAACCCGCGAGCTCGACACCGGTGACGTCACTGGTCAGCGAGATATCCAGTCCGGCGTGGCCGAGCATGTCGGTGAGCTGGTTTGAGAAGCCTCGGTCGCCGGACGCGAGCACCACCGAGGCACCGGTCCGCAGCATCTCGGCAGCGTCGATGGGCCCCCCGAGCACGGCCACCGCGCGCGCGCCGCAGCGCTCGGCCGCGTACGCCGCGGGCAGTGTCCCGAGCGGCGGCACGAGACCCTTGGACATGACCAGCACCCCCATGCGCTGACGGATCTGCGGTCCGTGAGCGGCGAGGACCGCGGGCAGCGCCCGCGCCGGCACCGCCAGGCAGATGAGATCCTGACCCTCGAGCGCGAGGTCGGCGGCCCGGGTGACCGTGATCGAGTCGGGCAGCGCGACCCCCGGCAGATAGCGGACGTTCTCCCGGGCACCGGCCAGCGCGGCCGCCTGATCGGCGGTGCGGCAGCCCAGCTCGACCTCCAGCCCACCCCGGGCGAGCGCGACGGAGAGCGCCGTGCCCCAGGCGCCGGCGCCGATGACGGTGACTCGCCGGACCGGCGCGAGGCCACCCAGCCACTCCCACTGCAGCATCACGCACGGCCAGATGCGATCGGTGACCGCGGCGGCGAGCGCCGGTGAGGGGTTGTGCACCGTGGGGAAGCGCAGGGCACGACCCGCACGCAGCCGGACCTTGTGCGGGCGGATCCGCCAGCCGCGACGGATCGCCTCGGTGCCGATCACCGCCATCGGCACGACGGGCACGCCGGACTCCAGGGCGAGCCGGCCGACGCCGCGCTTGGGCCGGCCGAGGGCCCCCGGGCGCACGCGCGTGCCCTCGGCGAAGATGAGCACGATGTCCCCGCGCGCGAGGATCTGGCGCGCGGTCTCGATCATCTGCTCGTCGGAGGCGCCGCGCGCGACCGGGAACGCCCCGAGGGCGTTGAGCAGCCAAGCGACCACGGGACGGGCGAACAGCTCCTGCTTGGCGACGTAGTGCATCGGCCGGCGAGCCATGCAGGCGATCACGAACGGATCCAGGAAGCTGCGGTGGTTGGCGGTGATGAGCACCGGGCCCTTGGCGGGCACGTGCTCGCGGCCGATCCGCTGCATCCGGAAGTAGACGAGGAAGAACGCCTGGAAGGTGACGCGCACGAACGCGTAGAGCAGTGGGTTGACCCCGTGCTCGCGGGCTCGCTGATGCAGACGCTCGGTATCCACGATAAGAGCGGTACCCGGAGCCGTCGTGGTCGTTACAGTCGGGTGCGTGAGTTCCGGTCTCGATCGTACGCGGACCTTGCGGGGCGCCGTGAGCGGCGCCCTCGCGGCCAGCGTCTGGGCAGTCCAGCAACCGCTGGACAAGCGCGTGTTCCCCAGTCGCTTCGACGATGTCGAGCTGCTCGGCAAGGCGGTCACCCGCGGGGACGGCTGGTATCCGATCGGCCTGGGCCTGCACATGCTCAACGGGGCGCTGTTCGGCGCCGTCTACGCCAACCTCGCCCCGCGGATGGCGATCGCCGCGCCGCTGCGTGGGCCGGCCGCGGCGATGGCCGAGAACTTCGCCAGCTGGCCGCTGGTCGCGATCACCGACCGCCTGCACCCCGCGCGTGACGAGCTGCCGCAGCTGGCCGGGAGCCGCGCCGCCCTCGCCCAGGCGACCTGGCGCCATCTCGTGTTCGGTGTGGTCCTCGGCGAGCTCGAGCGTCGGCTCAACCCGGAGCCGGATCCACCCGATCCCGAGCCTCAGGCTCAATACTCCTCAAACGGGCACGGCTCCTTGGAACACGCGCTGTCGACGAGTCCCGACGCCTGAATCCGGATTTGAAGGGGGCCGGGGGCTCGTGGTAGGTTGCTGACGCGCACGGAAGCTTGCGCGCCATCTCGGGCCTCAGGGGGCAGGGCAGGGGCCTTTGACCCGAGCGTCGGACTGGTTGGAAAACGACAGCAAGGGAGCTGGTCCATGTCTCACCACGTCTCACGCCGTGTCCGACGCCTCGCGCTCGCGGCCGGATCCGGGATCGTCGTCCTCGGCGCCGGCGCTTCGAGCGCCCTGGCGGCGACCCCGACTCCCACCACCCAGCCGGCCAAGGTGGCCGTCCCGCAGGGAGTCAACCCGGCAAAGATCCAGGGCGCCACGGCGACCGGGGCGACGGCCAAGAACACCACCATGACCGTGTCGTTCATCCTCAAGGCGCAGAACCTCAGCGCGCTGGAGGCGAAGGTCTCGGCCGGGTGGACCGGCGCCTTTCTCACCACCTCCCAGTTCGCCGCGCAGTACGGCCAGACCCCGGCCGTCGTCAGTCAGCTGGAGTCCTACCTGTCGGGCTACGGGATCACCTCGACCGCGGACTCCGACAACCTCGACGTGACCGCCACCGGGACTGCCGCCGAGTTCAACCAGGCGCTGTCGGTCGGGCTGCAGAACTACACGGTCCCCGCGACCGCCACCACTCCGGCCCAGAAGATCTACGCCTCCGCGACCAACCCGACCGTCGCCGCCAATCTCGGATCCGACATCCTGTCGATCCTCGGCCTGACCAACTACGCGCCGTTCGTGAGCCGCGCGCTGCCCGCCAAGACCGCGACCGCGGCGACCAAGTCCGCCTCACCGGCCTCGTCGAACAGCATTCCGTTCGGTGAACGCACGCCGGCGGACTTCGAGTCGCAGTACGGCCTGTCCACGCTGGCCGCCAACGGGGACGCCGGGCAGGGTCAGACGCTCGGCATCGTCACGCTGGCCAGCGTCAACGCGAACGTCCCGCAGCGCTTCTGGAACATCCTCGGCCTGACCACCAAGCCCAACCGGGTCACCCTCGACAACATCGACGGTGGGTCCGGGCCGGTGAGCCTCACCAGCGGCTCTGACGAGACGACGCTCGACGTCGAGCAGTCAGGCGCGATCGCCCCCCAGGCGAACATCGACGTCTATCAGGCGCCGAACACCGACTACGGCTTCGTCGACGCCTTCTTCGCCGCCGCCTCCCAGAACGTCGCCGACACCGTCTCGACCAGTTGGGGTGAGTCGGAGACGGCGATTGCCTCGGGAGCCGCCACGGGAACCGAATCGGCGACCTACGCCCAGACGTTCGACGAGGCGTTCCTGGAGATGGCCGCCCAGGGTGAGAGCGGCTTCGTCGCCTCCGGGGACCAGGGTGCCTACGACGACACCGCCCAGCTGGGCACCACCGAGCTGTCGGTCGACAACCCGTCCGACAGCCCCTACACGACGGCGGCCGGCGGGACCACCGAGCCGGGCATCCAGACCTTCCCGGTCACCAACGCCGCCGGGACGACGACCGCCGTGGATCAGGTCGACATCCCCCAGCAGCTGACCTGGAGCTGGGACTACCTGTGGCCGCTGTATGGAGCGCTGGGCCAGACGAGCGAAAAGGCAGCCGCGACCGACCCCGGCTTTGAGGCGGGCAGCGGCGGTGGCTACAGCGTGCTGGAGCCGCGTCCGAGCTATCAGGCGGGCGTGAGCGGAGTCACCGGCTACAACGACTATCCGTACCTGACCCCGACCAAGGTCAAGCAGGTCGACGGTCTCACCGAGCCGACCGCGTTCGCCTTCAGCGCCAACCCGGCACTCGCGTCGGGCACGTCGTCCAGCGGCCGCGCGACCCCGGATGTGGCGTTCAACGCCGATCCCGAGACCGGCTATGCGGTCTATGACCCGCAGTTCACCGCGGCCTACGGATCGACGTTCGTCCAGTTCGGCGGGACGAGCTTCGTCGCGCCGCAGCTCAACGGCGTCACCGCCGTCTACGACGGCGCGCTCGGGCACCGGGTCGGATTCTGGAACCCGGTGATCTACTCCTCGGCGTCGTCGACCGGCTCACCGTTCACCCCGTTGGACGGCAACCAGAAGTACACGGGCCCGGAGTACCTGTCCACGACCGATCAGTCAACCGGCGCCACCAGCACCCTGCCGGGGACGTTCTCCAACAACAACCTGTTCTACACCGGCACCCCCGGCTCCGTCTACAACCCCGGCAGTGGCCTCGGCTACGCGAACCTGGGCGCGCTGGAGACGGTCTTCGGCTCTCACTGAGCCGAGCTTTCGAGAAGTTCAGGATCGTCCCGGCGACTGCGCGGTCAGTCGTCGGGGCCGGTCCGACGCGTCGATGTCAAGGACGTCCGGTACCGGTACCGTTGCCGTCAGGTCACGGTCCGCTGCGACCGCGCGGTTCTCGCCCGCCTAGCTCAATTGGTAGAGCACTTGATTTGTAATCAAGAGGTTTTCGGTTCGATTCCGAAGGCGGGCTTACAAAAGTCCTGCAAGAGCGGTAACTCTGGGGTCGACTCGAGGGCAGGCTCGCGTGCGTCTCCCGAACCGTGTCACGGTTTAGTTCATCCCACGCGCGAACTGTCTCAAGACGGCATCGCCGTCGACAGCAGCCCGGCCGGCCGCCCAACCTACCCCAGGACCACAGCTCCGGAGCGGCGGGGCTCGGCCCCGATGACCCGCCGGCGCTTGCCGCGACACGATGGTCGGTAGACCGGCGCTGCTGGCTATCGAGATCGCGGCGAAGCGCTCGTCCGCGCCGACCAGGTGGCGCGAGCGCTTGCCGTTGATTCCGCGCGCCAGGCTCGGCCGCAGAGCAGGCGTGCGGTGGGTCAAAGCAGCAGTCCGGGGTGAGACTGCCCGGGTGGCGACGGAGCAGAAGCACTGTTCGACCCCTCGTGACGGGCGTTCGGAGGCTTGATCGTCGCTGGGTTCCGGCCGCTGATACGAGTTTC
>CAZZVR010000205.1:0-7199 GCA_964657595.1 Burkholderia sp. PAMC 26561
GTCCGTCTGAACGCAAAGCCCCCGGGCTGGAGGGGGCTTTGCGGAATCTGACACCCCCCCAAATCACCGCTCCCGCCACCCCCGGCGCGTACATTCCCCCTCAGATGACCTCGACCCGCCGGCCGATCCCGTCGCTCGCCGTGCGCCCCCTGGCCGAGCAGGCGCGTGAGGCGCTGCTCAAGGCGATCCGCGAGGGGCGCTTTCCCGAGGGTCGCCTGCCGCCCGAGGCCGACCTGGCCGGGCAGCTCGGGGTGAGCCGCGGCACCCTGCGCGCGGCTCTGCAGTCGCTGAGTGCCGAGGGGCTCATCAGCCGCCGTCGGCGGCACGGCACCTTCGTCAACGAGCACCTGCTGCGGGCCTCGATGCCGCTGAACCGGCTGATCCCCTTTGCCCGACTCGTCGAACAGAGCGGGTATGTCGCCAGCACCGACCCGAGCGAGCACACCACCGGACCGGCCACCGACTCCGAGGCCGAGGAGCTCCAGCTCACTCCGGGCACCGAGGTGCTGCGCTCCTTCCGGCTGCTGCGCGCCGACGGTGAGCCGGTCATCTCGATCACCGACGTGCTCGCGCTCGCCCGCCTGACCGTCGCGCCGTCACGGCTCAGAGCCGCCGCCACCACCTTCGACTTCCTCGAGGCCAACGCCGCCACCACGATCGACTACGCCACCAGCGAGATCGTGCCGCGCGTGGCCACCGCGCAGAGCCCGCGACAGCTCGGCCTCACCCCGGGCACGCCCTATGTCCAGCTCCACGAGGTCGTGTTCAACGACCAGCAGGAGCGGGTGGCGCTGTCAGTGGTGTGCGTGGTGGACCGGCTCGTGCGCCTGACCCTGCTGCGCCGCGGCCGCTGAGTCCGTCCCGCCGCGCGGAACCACCCCGCCCACGCGGACAGACGAGTCTGTCCCCCGGGCCAAAGACAACCCAGGGTCGGTTTGAAAGGTTGTACCTATGACCATTCAAGCGCAGACCGACTCGGCCGATTCCGCTGATCTGGCGGCCTTCGGCTACGCCCAGCAGCTCCATCGCAAGCTCGGCTCCTACGCGTCCTTCGCCGCCGGGTTCTCCTTCGTCTCGATCCTCACCACGGTGTTCCAGCTGTTCGCCCTCGGCTTCTCCTTCGGCGGGGCCGCGTTCTTCTGGACCTGGCCGCTCGTCTTCACGGGTCAGCTCCTGGTCGCCTGCGTGTTCGCCGAGCTGGCCTCGCGCTATCCCATCTCCGGCTGCATCTACCAGTGGTCGCGCCGGCTCGCCAACGCCACGGTCGGCTGGTTCGCCGGCTGGACGATGCTCATCGCCCAGATCGTCACCATCGCCGCCGCGGCGATCGCCCTGCAGGTGGTGTTGCCGACCATCTGGTCCGGCTTCCAGATCGTCGGCAACGCCGCCGCCCCCACGGCGACCGCCACCGCCACCAACGCGGTGATCCTCGGGGCGATCCTCATCGCCATCACCACCACGATCAACGCGGTGGGGATCAAGCTCATGTCGCGCATCAACTCGATCGGCGTCACCTGTGAGCTGGTCGGGGTGACCCTGTTGATCATCCTGCTCTTCGTGCACGCCAAGCGCGGCCCGGGGGTGGTGTTCCACACCGTCGGCGCCGCGCCCGGGGGCTACTTCTCGGTGTTCCTCGTCTCCGCGCTGATGGCCGCCTACGTGATGGTCGGCTTCGACTCCGCCGGTGAGCTCTCGGAGGAGACCCGGGACCCGCGCCGGACCGCCCCGCGGGCGATCCTCAAGGCGCTGTGTGCGTCAGGTCTCGGCGGTGGCCTGCTGCTGCTGGCCACCATCCTCGCCGCCCCGAGCCTGAGCAACGGCAAGCTGGGCGAGAGCTCCCAGGGCCTGCCCTGGGTGCTCACCAGCCGCCTCGGCACCACCGTGGGCAAGCTGTTCCTCATCGACGTGGCGATCGCCATCTGCGTCTGCACGCTGGCCATCCAGACCGCCTCGACGCGGATGATGTTCTCCATGGCCCGGGACGGCGCGCTGCCCTTCGCCGCCCAGCTGGCCAAGGTGAACAAGGTCACCGGCACCCCGATCGCCCCGGCGCTGATCACCGGCGGGCTCACCCTGTTGCTGCTGCTGCTCAACGTCGGCACCGCGGCGGTGTTCCTCGACCTGACCAGCGCCTGCATCGTCACCCTGTACGCCGCCTACCTGTTCGTCACCGTGCCGGCGCTCATCCGCCGCATCCGCACCGGCAGCCTGGGCGGGGAGAGCGGTGAGCAGGTGTTCAGCCTGGGGCGCTGGGGTGTGCCGGTCAACGTCGTCGCGGTCCTCTACGGTGCCGCGATGACCGTCAACATGGCCTGGCCGCGGACCTCGGTGTACGGCAACGACTGGTACCTGCAGTACTTCTCCATCCTGCTGCTGGCGGCCATCGCCATCGTCGGCACGGGGACCTTCGTGTACCTCAAGCGCGCCGCGCGGATCACCGCCGTCAATGTCCCCGAGTCGGTCCTCGGCGCCGTTCAGGCCTGAGCGTCATGAGCGGCACGCACACCCCGGCAGGCGCGCGGGAACACGCCCGCGCCCAGGCCGGCGCCGTCGTGGAGACGATGGCGCTCATCCCGGCCTCCGACTCCGCCGACGCGCCGGCGCACGTCGACCCCAGCGACCTGACCTGGGCCGAGACGGTCGCCGCCGGCGGGTACACGAGCAAGGTGCTCAGCGCCGGGACCACGCTGAGACTGACCGACCCTCAGGGTGAGGCCTGCGCGCACCTGCTGCTCTACAACGCCGAGCAGCCCTGGGAGCGCCTCAACGTCGCCGACACGGTCAAGGTGCCCTGGCAGGCCTACCTGACCGCAGGCCATCCGCTGCTGTCGGACCAGGGTCGCGTGCTGGCCACCCTGATCGCCGACACCGCCCCCCAGGGCCACGACGCGATCAGCGGCGCCGCGCCGAAGGCCAACCATGAGCGCCGCTACGGCGACGGCAGCGCCGGCGGACCCACCCCGGCGCCGCGGGAGCTGTTCAAGCTGGCCGCGGCCAAGCACGACCTCAGCCCGCGCGACATCCCGCCGAGCCTGAGCTTCTTCAAGGGGGTCAGGGTCAGCGACACCGGTGACCTGGTCTTCAGTCCGACCGCCAGCCCCGGTGCATACATCGAGATCCGGGCGGAGCTGCCGGTCATCCTGCTCATCGCCAACGCCCCGCACCGGCTCGATCCGCGCCCCGACTACATCAACACCCCGCTGCACATCCTCGCCTGGCGCGGCGAACCCACTCAGAGCCAGGATCCGCTGTGGAGCAGCACGCCGGAGCTCGAGCGCGCCCTGTGGAACACCTACGACTACCGCAACGCCCGCGCATGAGCACCACCCAGGAGATCACCCACGCGGAGACCGTCCCCGCCCGCGCCGGCTGGTCGGCGATCATCCCCGCGGGCCAGGAGCTGGCGATCGTCGACCTCGCCGGCAACCAGGCCGTCGACTGCCTCATCTACGGCTACCCCGACACCGGCGAGCGCTACAGCGCGGCGGAGACGGTCGCCGCCCAGGGCAACATCTTCCTCACCACGGGAACCACGCTGCTCAGCGCCGAGGCCAACCCGCTGATGACCGTGGTGGCGGACCAGTGCGGTCGCCACGACACGCTCGGGGGCGCCTGCTCGAAGGAGTCCAACACGCTGCGCTACGGACAGCACACCCGACATGAGCATGCCTGCGTGGAGAACTTCCTCGCCGTGGGCGCTCAGTACGGACTGGGCAAGCGCGACCTGGTGTCGAACATCAACTGGTTCATGAACGTGCCGGTGGAGCCCGACGGCACGCTCGGCATCGTCGACGGCATCAGCCGCCCCGGCCTCACGGTGACCCTGCGGGCGGAGCGGACGGTGCTCGTGCTCGTGTCCAACTGCCCGCAGATCAACAATCCCTGCAACGGCTTCGATCCCACGCCGATCCGGATGGTCGTGTCCGCACCGTGAGCATCGAGGTGCTCGCACCCGGCACCATGACCACCCTGCAGGACTGGCCGGGGCGCCGCGGCTACTGGCACGTCGGGGTGCCCCCGTCGGGGCCGATGGACGACGTGAGCTTCCGCCTGGGCAACATCGCCCTGTCGAACCCGGAGGGCCTGACCGGCCTGGAGTGCGTCCTCCAGGGCCCGACCCTCGCCTTCGACACCGCCACGACCGTCTGCGTCACCGGCGCGCCGATCACCCCGCGGCTCGACGGCGCGCCGATCCCCATGTGGACGCCGGTCACCGTCCCCGCCCACAGCCGCCTGACGATCCCGGCGCCCACCGACACCGGCCTGCGCAGCTACGTCCTCTTCGCCGGCGGTCTGGCGGGGGAGGAGTACCTCGGCTCCAGCGCCACCTTCACGCTCGGGCGCTTCGGCGGCCACCGCGGCCGCGCCCTGGTCGCCGGTGACGTGCTGGAGTGCGCTCCATGGTCGGCACCGAGCCCCAAGCCGGTGCCGACGCCAGCCCGTCCGCACACCACCCATGCGTGGCAGATCGACGTGCTCGAGGGCCCGCACGCCGCGCCGGAGTTCTTCACCCACGCGGACATCGAGCAGTTCTACGCCGCCGACTGGGAGGTGCACTTCAACTCCGCGCGCACCGGTGTCCGGCTGGTGGGACCGCGCCCGCAGTGGGCGCGTGAGGACGGCGGCGACGCCGGGCTGCACCCCTCCAACATCCACGACACCCCCTACTCGGTCGGCGCGGTCGACTTCACCGGCGACACCCCGATCCTGCTCGGCCCCGACGGTCCGAGCCTCGGCGGGTTCGTCTGTCCCGCCACGGTGCCGAGCGACGAGCGCTGGAAGCTCGGCCAGCTCGCCCCCGGGGACCGCGTCCGCTTCCGCGCCCGCCACGGCCTCCACGACGACGGCGTCCTCGCCAGCACCGAGCCGCGCGACGACGCACCCAGCGTCACCTACCGCCGCAGTGGGGATGACAACCTGCTCATCGAGTACGGGCCGATGGAGCTCGATCTCGGCCTGCGCATGCGCGTGCACGTGCTGGCCGAGGCGATCGCCGCCGCGCGCCTGAGCGGGGTGATCGACCTGACCCCGGGGATCCGCTCGCTCCAGGTCCACTTCGACCCGGCCGTCCAGACCACCGCGCAGGTGCTCGGCGCCGCCCGCGAGCTTGAGGCGACGCTGCCGGCCTCGGATGAGCTCGTCGTGCCCAGCCGCCGGGTGTCGCTGCCGCTCAGCTGGGACGACCCGAGCACGCGGCTGGCCACCGAGCGCTACATGCACGGCGTGCGCGCGGACGCGCCGTGGTGTCCCTGGAACATCGAGTTCATCCGTCGCATCAACGGCCTCGACAGCGTGGAGGAGGTCGCCGAGATCGTCTTCGCCGCCTCCTACATGGTCCTCGGACTGGGCGACGTCTACCTCGGCGCACCGGTGGCCACCCCGTTGGATCCCCGCCACCGCCTCATCACCACCAAGTACAACCCGGCCCGCACGTGGACGCCGGAGAACGCGGTGGGGATCGGCGGCGCCTACCTGTGCATCTACGGCATGGAGGGTCCCGGCGGCTACCAGTTCGTCGGCCGCACCGTGCAGGTGTGGGACCGCGCGACGTCGGCGACGCCGTGGCTGCTGCGCGGCTTCGATCGCATCCACTGGTACCCGGTGAGCACCGAGGAGCTCACCGAGCTGCGCGCAGCGCCGTTCGTGCCCGAGACGCAGGCGGGCAGCTTCATGCTGGCCGATTACCGCACCTGGCTGGCCTCCGAAGCCGAGTCGATCGACGCGTTCCGGACCCGCCAGAGCGCCGCCTTCAGCACCGAGCGCGAGGCGTGGGCTCTGGCCGGGGAGTTCGGATGACCCCGGTGGCCGGTGCGAACGTCTGGATCCACCGGCGGGCCGAGGCCGAGGTGGCAGCCGAGTGCGCCGCGGCCAGCGGGCCCCTGGCCGGCCTGCGCGTGGCGGTCAAGGACAACATCGACGTGGCCGGGATGCCGACCACGTGCGCGTGTCCGGCGTTCGCCTACACGCCGACTCACGACGCCACGGTGGTCGCCCGCCTGCGCGGCGCCGGGGCGGTGATCGTCGGCAAGACGAACATGGACCAGTTCGCCACCGGGCTGGTGGGCACCCGCTCCCCCCACGGCGCGGTGCCCGACGCGCGACGACCCGACTATGTCGCGGGCGGCTCCTCCTCCGGGTCGGCGGTGGCCGTGGCGACCGGTGAGGCCGACCTGGCGCTGGGGACCGACACGGCCGGATCCGGCCGGGTACCGGCGGCCTTCGGGGGCGTGGTGGGGGCCAAGCCGTCGCTCGGCCTCCTGCCGGTCACCGGGGTGGTGCCGGCGTGTGCCAGCTTCGACTGCGTGAGCGTGTTCGCCGGCTCGGTCGAGCTGGCCCAGCGCGCGGTGGCGATCATGTCGGGGGTGGCGCCGGGGGAGGCCTATGGGGCCACCCCCGCGAGGGGGCGCCTGGCGATCTTCGGGGAGGCCGCCCTGGGCGTGATGTCCGACGCCTACCGCGCCGCGTGGGCACGCTTGCTGACGCGCCTGCGCGCGGGCGGCTGGGAGCTGGTCGAGGTCGACCACGTCCCGTTCCTCGCCGCCGGAGCGCTCCTGTATGACGGCGCCTTCGTGGCCGAGCGCTACGCCGCGGTGGGGGACTTCATCGCCGCGCATGAAGCCGACTGCGACCGGACCGTGGCGTCGATCATCCTCGGCGGGGCCGCGGTGAGCGCGGCCGACTACGTGCGCGACCGTGCGCGCCTGGACACGTTGGCAGCGGCCGCGCGCTCCGAGTTGGCCGGGGTGGACGGGCTGCTGGTGCCGACGGCGCCGCTGCAGCCGACCCTGGCGGAGGTGGCGGCCGACCCGGTCGGGGTGAACCGGCGCGTCGGGGCATTCACCACCTTCGCCAACCTGCTCGACATGTGCGCCTACGCCATCCCGGGTGGGGAGGCCGACGGTGGCAGCTTCGGCGTCAGCGTGCTGGGCGGCGGCGGTCGGGACGCCGCGGTGGCGGCGCTGGCCCGCGGCGTGCTGGCGGCGGAGACGATCGAGCTGCTCGTGGTCGGGGCCCACCTCAGCGGCATGCCGCTGAACCATCAGCTCACCGGGCTGGGCGCGGTGCGGGTGAGCGAGGTGGTGACGGCCCCGCACTACCGCCTCTACGCCCTGGACACCGAGCCGCCCAAGCCGGGGCTGGTGCGCTCCGACCCGGGCGACGGCGCGAACGGTGCTGCAGGCGGCGGCGCGAACGGTGTC
>CAZZVR010000206.1:0-7090 GCA_964657595.1 Burkholderia sp. PAMC 26561
GCAGCCGGGTGACCGCGCGGATCGGTGAGGATCAGCCGGTGCGGCTCGAGCTGGAGACCGTGGCTCTCACCGCCTGAGCCCACCGCGGCCCGGCCCGGCGCTCGACGCCCCCGCGGGCGTCGCCGGGTCGCGCCGCTCGGCGGTGTCGTGGGCCTCGAGGACGACCATGGTCTCCTCGGGGTCGCGGCGCTGATCGGGTCCGAGGTACCCGTCACCCAGGTCCGCGACGCAGCGGGGATCGCCGGTGGCGTAGCGGCGCCGGTCACTGCCGGCGGGCACCCACTCGGGCGTGCCCGGTGCCGGCAGCTCGACCTCCGCCAGGGAGATCTTGACCGCCTCGGCTCGCGCCGGATCGAGATCATGCAGGCGCTCGGAGGCCAGCGTCTTGAGCACGCGCAGCCCGTCCGTCGCGGCGTTGAGGTTCGAGGCCCCGGCGCGGCGCTCGAGCTCCACGGAGGGAACCTCCACCACCTCGAGGTCGGCCTTGACGGCAGACAGGACGAGCTCCATCTCGATCTCGAAGCCGTCAGCGGTCAGGGCCAGGCGGTCGAGATCCTCGCGCCAGAACGCGCAGTAGCCGTAGCAGAGGTCGGTGAAGGACTCACCGAAGAGCTTGTTGGCGGCGTAGACGAAGCCGAGGTTGCCGATGTGGCGCAGGCGCGTGGAATCCTCCGAGCCGCCCCCCTCCAGGTTGCGTGAGCCCTTGGCGAAGTCCGCGCCGGCGATGAGCGCCTCGACGAACCGGCCCATCTCGCGGGGATCGGTGGACCCGTCGGCGTCGATCATCACGATGATGTCTCCGGAGGCGGCCTCGAAACCGGCGCGCAGCGCGGCACCCTTGCCGCGGTGGCGCTGGTGGACGATGACCACGTCGTCACGCCGGTCGGTCGCCATCACCTCGGTGCCGTCGACCGACAGACCGTCGACGAGGACGATCTCCGAGACCCAGGTGGGGATGTTGTCGACCACCCAGCCGATGGACTCCTCCTCATTCAGTGCGGGTACGACCACCGAGACGCTCGGCTGCGTGGAGAGAGACTGCATGTGCGACACCCCGGTCCTTTGGAGAGCTGGTCACGATCTCACCGCGTCTCAGGCGGATGAGGTCACCCCCAAGCCGCGGCTCGTGGGTACATCGGACGGCGCCGGGGTGGCCTTGAGGGCCCCCGCCGCTCAGTGGACGAACGCGTCGAGCGCCACGCTGAGGTCATGTGCGGTAAGCGGACCGAAGCGCAGAGTCCAGTCACCGGCCTGCTCCTGGTGCACCGTGTGGGGGATGTGGCTGGCGTTCAGCTCGCGCTCGTGCGCGTGCAGGCGCTGGCAGCCCGTGCGGCCCTGGAAGATCGCGTCGAGGCCGAAACGGCCGTCCTGCATCGGCCAGATGCTCAGCTGGTCCGGTACCGGACCGACCGGCATGCCCAGGGTGACGGGGGTGGCGATCACTATCGCTGAATCGGCGTCCGCGGGACTGAGCTTGACCCCGCTGATCGGAGGATGACCCTGAGGAGGATCGTGCCGGCCAAGCTCCGCTAGGACAGCGCCAGGGCGACCGCGTCAGCGAACAGGCGGCCGGTGCGGGTCAGCGCCACGCGGTCACCGTCGATGACCACGCGGCCCTGGACGGCCTCGGCCTCGGCCCGGGCGAGCCCGTCGCGGCTGAGCCGGGAGCGATGCAGCCCCTCGCGGGTGCGCAGGCCCAGCAGGATCGCCTCCATCGCGCGCTGCTCGGAGGTGAGGGTCTCCCGACCCGCGGCGGGGGAGGCGCCCCCGGCCAGTCGGGCTGCGTAGTGGGCGGGGCGCCGCACGTTCCACCAGCGCACGCCCTGGACGTGGGAGTGGGCGCCGGGACCGATCCCCCACCAGTCAGCCGAGCGCCAGTAGCCGAGGTTGTGGCGACAGCGGGCATCAGCGTCCCTGGCCCAGGAGGCGACCTCATACCAGGGGAGTCCGGCCGCGCTGAGGCGCTCGTCGGCCAGGATGAAGCGGCGCGCCTGATCACCGTCGTCGGGGGCCGGGAGGGTGCCGCGCTTGACCGCGGCGGCCATCGCCGTTCCGCGCTCGATCGTCAGGGCGTAGGCGGAGACGTGATCGGGCTCAGCCGACAGGGCCGCGTCCAGGCTGGCCTCCCAGTCGGCGTCGCTCTCACCCGGGGTGCCGTAGATGAGATCGAGGGAGACATGGTCAAAGCCGGCCTCGCGCGCCTGGTGGGCGGCCGCGACGGCGCGACCGGGGGTGTGGATGCGGTCGAGGGTGGCCAGCACGTGGGGGGCGGCTGACTGCATGCCGATCGAGACGCGGGTGAAACCGCCGCGCTTGAGCGCGGCGAAGCTGGCCGCGTCGACGGACTCCGGGTTGGCTTCCGTGCTGATCTCGGCGTCCGGGACCAGGTCGAAGCGGTCGGTGAGCGCACCGAGCAGCCGGTTCAGGCCATCGGCGCCGAGCATGGTCGGGGTGCCTCCGCCGAAGAACACGGTGTCGACGCTCCGCCCGGCGAGCTCGGCGCGGGCCTGGTCGAGTTCCCGAGTGGCTGCCTCGAGGTATTGACGCGATTGCTCGGGGCGCTCGGGCACGTAGGTGTTGAAGTCGCAGTAGCCACACCGCGCCGCACAGAACGGCACATGGAGGTAGATGCCAAGCGGCGTCGGGACGAGAGGTGCTGGATGCACTGCGGTCGAAGCTCGATTCGGTCGGCAACCTTCCAACTTGAGGCCCGCCGCGGCGTTACCCCTTCTGGCACAGCGGATTCCCCCTGCCCGGACCGGCGTGGGAGAACGACCACCGCGTGGTGCAGAATCTACCCAACCTTGGACAGGCAATGCATTTCTCCGGAAACGTGATCATCGGGCACACTCGATTTCAGGACGGCTCGCCTGCCAGATGGGGGCCGATTCGCTCCTTTGCAACCGATTTCCCGTGGCGTCTAACATCGCCCGGTGGGCACTGCGGCGCGGACGCCTTCCCGCGCCTCACATCTCGCTCATCTCCCATCCGCGGAGGTCGGAGATGACAACGGAGACCACCTTGTACGAACGCATGCCGGAGCCGGCAACCAACGTCAAGACGCACGTGCTGCGCACGTATTCACGATTGTTGCGGATGGTGCTCGACGAGGTGAGTGACGCCGTCCTGGTCCTCGATCCCTACGGCGAGGCGATCTTGAGCAACCGGGCGTTCGACCGGCTGCTGGGACCCCGGCCCGGAAGCGGTCTGGGTCAGCGCGACCTCGGCGATCTGCTGAGGCTGCTCGGCGCCGAGGCCGACGCCGACACCCTGCGCGAGCTGCTCTCCTCCCAGGACGTCCCGCGCATGAGCCTGAACCTGCAGGACGGCGGCACGCTCGACTGCGACGTCAAGCTGCTCACCCTCGAGGAACCGGGCGATCACCGCCTCATCACCTTCCGGGAGGGCTCGCCCCTGGGTCATGAGCTGCGGGAGCTACGTCACCGCGCCTTCCACGACCGGCTCACCGGCCTGCCCAACCGGGAGCTGCTGCTCGACCGTCTCCATCAGGCCATCGCCCGCAGCGCCCGCGAGGGTGCCGCCGTCGGCGTGGTGTTCGTCGACCTGGACGGCTTCAAGGAGGTCAACGACGAGCTGGGCCATGCGGCCGGTGACGAGGTGCTCGTGGAGGTGTCGGCGCGCCTGGCCAGCGGAATGCGCCAGGTCGACACCGTGGGGCGTCTCGGCGGTGACGAGTTCGTGATCGTGTGCGAGGCGCTGACCGACGTCCACTCGATCGACGTCATCTGCAAGCGGGTGCAGATCAGCCTGGCCGACCCCTTCGTCGTCGAGGGCCGTTCCTTCTCGGTGACCGCCAGTATGGGCGCGGTCCTCGAATGGGACCGCGACGTCTCCCCCTCAGAGCTCATCGCCCGCGCCGACACCCAGATGTACGCCGCCAAGCGTGACGGCTCCCACGTCAGCATCGAGACCGGGGCGTCGGCCCACACCGACGAGCGCGCGGCGCGCCTGGCCCGCACCCTCGGCCTGGCGCTGGAACAGAATCAGCTCGAGCTGGTCTACCTGCCGGTGATGGCGCTGGGCCAGGACCGCGTCGTGGCGGTCGAGGCGCTGTTGCGCTGTGCCCACCCCGAGCTGGGGGAGTTCAGCCCGGTCGACCTGGTCGAACTCGCTGACCAGGGCGGGTTCCTCAATGAGCTGAGCACCTGGATCCTGCGCGAGGGTGCCCGGGTCGTCGCCTCCATGCGCGACGGCAGCGGAGATGATCTCAGCGTGCTGATCAACCTTTCGGCCCGGCAGCTTGCCGATCCGGCGCTGGGCGAGGTCATCTCCCTGGCCGCCTCGGCGGCCGGCATCGAGCGGCGCATGCTCGGCTTTGACATCGCCGAGCCGGCGATCGTCGCCAACCAGCCGCAGATGGAGCGCAAGCTGCGGACCCTGTCGGACCTGGGCTGTCAGCTGTTCGCCGACGACGTGACCGGGGGCGGGGTGGCCGTCGAGTCGCTCAGCCGGCTGGGATTCTCGGGCATCAAGCTGGATCGCGCGGTGATGGAGGCGGCCGCGCACTCGATCGACGGTCGGATGGAGTCGGGCACCGCCCTGGTCGACAGCGCGCACGAGTTCGACATGTCCGTGGTGGCCGAGGGCGTCTCGGACGAGCACACGCTGCTCACCGCACGCCGGCTCGGGTGTGACGGCGCCCAGGGCTACGCGCTCTACGGGGTGCCGCGGCGGCTGGGGGAGATCAGGCGGCTGATCGACTGAGGATCGGCTCGGCCGGTCCGTCGGGACGAGCCGCGTCCAGGACGAGGCCGGACCGCAGGCGCTCCACGGTCTCGATGAGATCGACGCGGCGGTGCACGTCGAGTTTGCGCATGATGTTCTTGATGTGGGTGCGCACCGTCTCGGTGCTCAGCACCAGTGCGTCAGCCACCTCGTCGGTGGTGTGACTGAGTGACAGCAGGTCAGCCACCTCCCACTCGCGGGCGGTGAGGACGCTCTGGATGGGGCGCATCCGGATGCCACCTTCGGGGAGCTCGCGCAGGCGTTGCAACAGGTGGGTGGTCAAGCTGCGTGAGAGCGCGGCGGTCCCGCCCGCCACATCGCGCAGGACCCGGGGGAGGGTGGCGAGGTCGTGTTCCTTGTCGAGGTAGCCGAGCGCGCCCTTACGCAGGGCGACGAAGGCCACGTCGTGGTCACCGTGGACCGAGAGCATGACCACCCGGGCGGTGATCGCGTCGTCGCGGCCCATCTGATCCAGCGCGGTCAACCCGTCCATCGAGGGCATGACGACGTCGAGCACCACGACGTCGGGCTTGTAGTGGCGCGCCATGCGCAATGCATCGCGGCCGTTGGTGGCCTCACCGACGACCGTCATCCCGGCTCGCGTCAACATGTCGCGGACCGCCTGGCGCAGCAGATGATCGTCGTCGGCCACCAATACCCTGAGCGGCCGCTGGTCAGCTCCGGGCCGGTCGTGGTCTGTTCGTGATGCGTCACCGCTCATGCGCGTGTCCCCTTGCCGTTCTCGCCCTCTACGACACCCGATACCGGTTGCTGGCACAGTGGTGTCAGGATCTTATTTTGCGCGAGAACGCTCCTCAGCCCCCCCACCCCAATTGCCCGTGATCTGGTCCGTGAAGTTCCGGCAACCGGGTGATCGCGCTCGCGTTTGCGATACACCGTTTCAAGGTAAAACTTGCTAGACATGGGGATCGATCCGCACAGAATGGCCTCTTCAGACTTCGAGGTGGTCGACCGCCAGCGCGAGCTGCTCCGCTCGCTGCGCGCCGCCGTCGACACCCTCACCGTCTGTGTGGAACGCATCGAGGACCTGATCGAGCGGGCGGACCGGCAGGTGAGCGCCGATCCGGAGACCCCGGCTCGGCACCAGCCGGCCCAAGTCAGCTTCGGCGGAGGGTCCAGCGTGATCGGCTCCAGCCCGTCCCGGGGGGTGCTCGACGAGGTCACCGGGGCAGATGATCGGCGCCGCGGCCTCGAGCGCCGAACCGACCGGGCTGACCGGGCTGACCGGCGCCTGGATACCGAGCGGCGGATGCCGCGGCGCGGCGAGTCTGGCGATCCCGGAACCCCGGCGCTGATGGCCGCCACTGAGATGGCGCACCTCGGCTACAGCCGCGAGGAGATCGCCGAACGTCTGCGGGCACGCTGGGGCGACCGTGCCGCGGCGATCCTGCGGGAGGCGCTGGATTAGAGATCCTCGCGGTCATCGTCGGCCCCGAGCGTGTCGCCCAGCAGGTCGGCGAGACCGTTCAGGGACCGCTCGATCAGCGACACCGCCGACACCAGCCCGTCGAGCACCTCGCGGATCGAGCCGGGGATCGTCCCCGCTCCGCGCATCTCGCGAACCACTGTCGGGGAGTCCTCCACGGCGCGGCTGACCCGACGGGTCAGTGCGGCGGTGGCTTCACGGATCTGCTCGGCGATCCGCTCGGCGGCGTTGCGCTCGGGAACCGCAGTGGGGTCAGCAGCCGCGGCGGGCTCCGGGGTGGCAGGGCTGGGCGTGAGGAACGCGTCGGCGTGCGCCCGCGCCTCGGCGATCAACGCGTGAGCCTCATCCTCGGCGAGCGTCAGCAGCGCCTCGGCATCCTCGCCGGCCAGCTGGCGGATGATCGCCGCCTCGGCCAGTGCGTCGGCGTGCAGCCGCTCGGCTTCTGCGGCAGCGCTGGCGCGGATGGACTGCGCCTCCGCGGCGGCGCTGGCGCGCATGGACTCCGCCTCGCGTCCCACCGCCTCCATGCGTTCGGCCAGGCTGTCGACGCGGTGAGAGATCTCGGTCTGGATCGCCTCGACCTCGGTCTCGAGGGCCTGCCAGAGCTCCTGCATCTCCTGCTCGGCCGCCTGACGAATCTGCGCGGCCTCGCGCGCCGCGTCGCGATGGAGTCGCTCGGCCCGCCGCTGCGCCTCCTGTTCGATCTGCTCGGCGTGGGCCCGCGTTCCCGGGACCGGCGCGGTCGCAGTCGCGAGGGTGATCGGGTCGGTGGCGCGGGCCTCCGGCCGCAAGGCGTCGATGCGTCGCGCCGGAGCGGAGAGGCCGTCGACACGGTCTGAACGCCGCCGCCGCTGGCCGCTATCCCCGATCGGCGGGGTCGTCGGGCTGGCCGGGGTC
>CAZZVR010000207.1:0-7021 GCA_964657595.1 Burkholderia sp. PAMC 26561
GACGAGTACGGTGAGGAGGTCGCCGCCGCCGTCGCGCTCAAGGACGGCGCCACTGTCACGCCCGAGGAACTGCGCCAGTACACCAAGGATCGCGTCGCGGCCTATAAGTACCCCCGCCACGTCTGGATCGTCGACGACCTCCCCAAGGGCCCGACCGGGAAGATCCTCAAGCGCGAGATCGAGGTCCCCGCCGACCTCGCGACACCCTCCCCGGCCGCTTCGTGACCGTCGTCCGGCTGGCCACGCCGGCCGATGTCCCCGAGCTCCGCGCAATGATCGTCGAGCTCGCCGTCTACGAGAAGGAGTCCCCCGACCGCGTCACCGCGACTGAGGCGGACCTCCATGACGCCCTGTTCGGCGCCCGCCCGGCTGCCGAGGCGGTGGTGGCCGAGGTGGACGGCGCCGTGGCCGGCCAGGCGATCTTCTATGAGACCTTCTCGACCTGGGAGGGTCGGGGCATCTGGCTCGAGGACTTCTACGTCCGCCCCGCCTACCGCAGCACGGGCACGGGGTCCGCGCTGTTCCGGCACCTCGCCGCGCTGACCGTCGAGCGCGGGTATGACCGCTATGAGTGGGTCGCCCTGAACTGGAACACGCTCGCGCTCGACTTCTATGAGCGCTTCGGCGCCGAGGGCATGCACGACTGGAAGCTGCACCGCCTCAGCGGCCAGCCCCTGATCGATGCGGCCAACGTGGCCGCGCGGGGCGGCGGCTGACCTGCGGCGGCGGCTGCCTTAAATAGAGAAGCCCCGCACGAGGCGGGGCTTCTCCTTAGCAGGCCTGTAAGCCGGATCTTGTCGAGAGCAGTCATCCATCTAAGCGGCCTACCCGGACCTTGGCGGGCAACCTACAAACGGTCCTGCTCGGCCTTGCATCAGGTGGGGTTTACCTTGGCCGCCGCGTCACCGCGACGCCGGTGCGCTCTTACCGCACCATTTCACCCTTACCGGCCCGGGACGCTGCAGCGGCCCCAGGCTTAGGCGGTGTCATTTCTGTGGCACTTTCCCGCGGGTTTCCCCGGGTCGGCGTTACCGACCACCTTGCCCTGTGATGTCCGGACTTTCCTCGAGGGTGCGAGCACCCCCGCGACTGCTCAGCCTGCGCGGCTCAGGATAGCCGCGCGCCACAGTCACGACAAGTCGCCCCCACGGGCCGGGTGTGGGCCCCGGACTCCGGAGCCATCACCCCGCCGCACACCACACAGTCGATCGTGTGATGGGCGGCGAGCCCCTCCCACGCGCCGAGGATCAGATCCTCGAGCGTGCGCTCGCCGCCCATCCGCTGATCCCGCACGACCACCGCCAAGGCCGGCGACTGCGCCGGCTCCGGCTCTGGGGCCGTCCAGAAGTCGAGTTGCATGTCCAGTGCGGGCGCCATGACGCTCATCCGATGCTGCGCATCAATCCGACCACCCGGCCGATCACCGCCACCTCACGGGAGCGGATCGGATCCATGGTCTCGTTCTCGGGCTGGAGCCGGATGTGGTCGGCCTCCTGGAAGAAGCGCTTGACGGTGGCCTCTGACTCCTCCCCCACCAGGGCCACCACGATCTCGCCGTCGCGCGCGGAGTCCTGGCGGCGCACCACCACGAGATCACCGTCGAGGATGCCGGCGTTCTTCATCGACTCACCGCGGATCCGCAGCAGGTACTCACCGTCCTCCCCGCCGGCCACCTGGGGGGTGGGCACGTACTCCTCGATGTTCTCCTCGGCCAGCAACGGCGCGCCCGCGGCGACCTGGCCGATCAACGGGAGGCCGGTCCCGGCTGACTCGACGAGGCGGCGCACCCCGCCGGTCGCCCGGTCGAGCAGCTCCAACGCCCGCGGCTTGGTGGGATCGCGGCGAATCAACCCGAGCTTCTCCAGGTTCGCCAGGTGCGCATGCACCGTGGAGGACGATGCGAGCCCGACCGCCTTGCCGATATCACGCACGGTGGGCGGGTAGCCGTTGTCATCGCTGTAGCGCTTGATGAAGTCGAAAATCTCCTGCTGACGCTTCGTGAGGTCCACCTCAGTCACTCCCTCCGGGTCAGGGCTTATCGATGTACTCGAACATGTGTTCGAAAGATACTCCGCCGCCGGACGGAACCCTTCCCGCGGCTATACTCGCCGCCTCCAGCGCGCGTGGCGGAATTGGTAGACGCGCAAGGTTGAGGGCCTTGTGGATGAATAATCCGTGGAGGTTCGATTCCTCTCGCGCGCATGGACGGAAGCCTCGCGGATGCGGGGCTTTCGCCGTTTCCGGGCACGCAGAGCGCTGGGCGGCCCAGAGCAGCCGGACGGTCGGCGCGTCCCGCCGCGCCCCCGGGAGCCGGGGCCCGGGTACGCTGGCGCGATGGCCGGAATGCACCAGCACTACACCTGCCGGAAATGCCGCTACGCGGGCGTCGCAGAAGCGCCCGCCAACGCGGCGGACGCGATCCTGCTCGAGGCGGCGAAGACCGACCACGCCGAGCACAGTCCCGACTGCAGCGAGCCGAGCCTCCAGCTCGGCGCCCTGACCTCCGGCGACTGATCCGCCGGAAGGTCCATTCGGGCCGCGGCCCGGGCTCAGAGATCCGTTGGGCATAAAGGATTTGCCTCAACCTCCGCAGCGCCGCTGCCGATGAGAAGGCGTGATGACTTTGCCCGAAGGGCCTGGCACCACAGCTCGACGCCCCGAAACCGCCGAGCCCGCGGTTCCCGGAGCAGCCCTCGATCGCCTCCCGCGACTGGCCGCCCGGCTGACCGGAGCTCAGCGGGGAGGCTTGAACCTGGCGCCGGCTCCCGCCAGCGCCTGTGCCCACGTTCGGCGCACCGGCACGGCGCTGATCTGTGCCGACCTCACGGCGGAGCCCCGTCTGGGGCTCGCGCCCGCAGGGGCCACCCGGGCCTACGCCGGGGTCCCCGTCCGCGACGGCGGCGGCCACTGCGTCGGCACGCTGTGGGTCAGCTGCGACGCGCGCCACGCCTGGCCTCCTCACACCCTGGCCACCCTGACTGACCTGGCTGACGTCATCACCGGCGAGCTGGATCTCCAGACCCACGCCAGCGCGGCGGCGGCCCGCGTCGCCGAGCTCGAGAGCCTCGAGGCGATCGTCGGGGCGTCCCAGAACGCCATCATCGGCAAGCGGTTGGACGGGACGATCATGTACTGGTCCGCGGGCGCCGAACGCCTCTACGGATACTCCAGCGAGGAGGCGGTGGGCGCCTCGATCACCATGCTGGCGGTCTCCCCCGCCCACACCGTCGAGTTCGACCGCCTGCACGCTGCGGTCGCCCGGGGCGAGAGCACCCAGACCGAGACCGTGCGCCGGCGCAAGGACGGCACGGTGATCGACGTCGACGTGGCCGTCCACCCGCTGTACGGCAGCGACGGACAGGTCGTGGGCGCTTCCACCTCGGCGATCGACATCACCGCGCGTCTCCGTGCCCAGCGGGCTGAGCGGCGGCTGGCGCGGCTGCTGTCTGAGGCTCAGGCGATCTCCGCCCTCGGCAGCTGGGAGCGCGACATCGCGACCGGTCACACCGTGTGGACCGACCAGATGTACATGATCTTCGGGCTCGAGCCCGCCGAGTTCGCCGCGGGTGACGCGACCCAGTTCCGGGCGCTGATCCACCCCGAGGACTATGAGGCGTACGAGGCGATGCTCGCCACGGTTCAGCGCTCGGGAGAGCCCGGGGAGGCGGAGTGCCGGACCGTCCGCGCCGACGGGACGCTGGCCACCCTGTTCACCCGGGTTCACCTGAGCCGCTCGATCGACGGCGACAAGCTGGTCGGCACCACCCAGGACGTGACCGCCCAGCGCGCGATGGAGCGTCAGCTGACCGAGTCACGCGATCTGTTCTCGGGCGTGCTCGACGCCGCCACCGGGACCCTGATCGTCTCGACCGACGCCGACGGGGTGATCCGGGTCTTCAACACCGGAGCTGAGCGCATGCTCGGCCACCGCGCCGAGGACGTCGTCGCCAAGGCCACCCTGGAGATCTTCCACGACCCGGCCGAGGTGGTGGCCCGGGCGCAGGAACTGGGTATCCAGCCCGGATTCGAGGTGTTCATCAAGGCGGCTCGGGAGGGGCGGGCGGAGACGCGCGAGTGGACCCTCGTCCGCCGTGACCGCTCGACGTTGACCGCGTCAGTGACCGTCACCGCCACACACGACGCCCACGGCGAGGTGAACGGCTACATCGGCGTAGCGGTCGACGTCAGCGAGGCGCGCGGGGCCGAGCTCGCCCAGCGCCAGGCCGAGCGTCGTTTCCACGCCGCCTTCGAGCATGCCCCGATCGGCGTGGCGCTGATCGATCTGCGCGGCCCCAAGCGCGGCTCCTTCATTCAGACCAACCCGGCGCTGACACGGATGCTCGGCCGCGCACCGGGCGAGCTCGACGGGATGACCATCGCCGCCCTCACCCACCCGGTCGACCGCGACAGCACCGACGACAAGCTCGACCGGCTCGAGCTCGGCCAGAGCGTGACGGTTGAGAAGCGCTTCCTGCACACCGAGGGCCACGAGCTCTGGGTGCTCGTCTCCTGCACCCCGGTGCCCGCCGACGACGGCACCGAGGGTGACTACGCCGTGGCCCAGATCCTCGACATCTCCGAGCGGCGGCGCTTTGAGAAACAGCTGCGCCATCTGGCCGATCACGATCCGCTCACCGGCCTGTACAACCGCCATCGCTTCGAGACCGAGCTGGAGCGGATCGTTTCGGAGTCCCACCGCTACGGACGCCGGGCGGCGCTGCTCATGCTCGACCTCGACGGCTTCAAGCACGTCAACGACCGGTTCGGTCACCCCGTTGGAGATGAACTGGTGAGCCGGATCGGCGGCCTGCTGCGGGCCACGGTGCGGACCACCGACGTGGTGGCCCGCCTCGGAGGGGATGAGTTCGCGATCATCCTCCAGGAGGCCGGCGAGAAGCAGGCCGTCACCGTGGCTGAGAACATCCTCGACGCGATTCGCCGCCGCGGCGTGGTGATGGGCGAGCTGCGTCACGCGCGCGTCACCACCTCGGTGGGCATCACCACCTTTGACCAGTACTGCCAGCTGACCGGCGAGGAGCTCATCGTCGAGGCCGACATCGCCATGTACGACGCCAAGGCGGGCGGGCGCAACCGCCACGCCACCTACGACCGCGCCGCCAACCGCCGTGCCATCGACTCCCAGCATCACGCCTGGCTCGACCGCCTGCGCTCGGCCGTGGACAACGACCTGTTCGTGCTCTTCGCCCAGCAGATCACCGACATCGCGGGCAGTGGCACCACCCAATTCGAGCTGCTGCTGCGCATGCGCGACGAGTTCGGTGAGCTGATCCCACCGGCCGCTTTCCTCTACAACGCCGAGCGCTTCGATCTGATGGGCGAGATCGACCGCTGGGTGCTGCGCAACGCGGTGAGGCTGCTGCACGACCATCACCAGGCGGGCAACGACATCCGGCTTGCCGTCAACCTGTCGGGCAAGACGATGAACGACGTCAACCTACCGGCCGACCTCGCGGCGATGCTCAGCGCGTATCCGATCCCCGAGGGTTGCCTGATCATCGAGGTCACCGAGACCGCGGCGATCGTCAACATCGACCGGGCCCGGGATCTGGCGCACGAGCTGCGCCAGCTCGGCTGCCGCTTCGCCCTCGATGACTTCGGCGCCGGCTTCGCGTCGTTCTACTACCTCAAGCACCTTGCCTTCGACTACCTGAAGATCGACGGCGAGTTCATCAAGAACCTCACCTCGACTCCCACCGACCAGCTGGTCGTCCGGGCCGTCGTCGAGATCGCCAAGGGCCTGGGCACCGAGACGGTGGCTGAGTTCGTGGGCGACGAGCCGACGCTCGACATGCTCCGTGACCTGGGTGTCGACTACGGCCAGGGCTTTCATCTCGGGCGCCCCGGACCGATCGCGGAGAACCTCCCCCCGCTCGACCCGCCCCGGCGGGTGCTCGCCCGAGCCTGAGCGGCTCAGGCGATATCGTGGCGGCATGGACCACGCGCCGTCCCCCGATTGAGGCCCACCGTGACCGATCCGGACCAATTCACCACCACCCCCGACGGAGTCGAGATCTGCTTCCGCACCGACGGGGAGCCCGGTGGGACCCCGCTGGTGCTGATCGCCGGACTCGGTCAGCAGCTCATCTCCTGGCCCCAGGACTTCGTCGACGCGCTCGTGAGCCGCGGGCACCTGGTCATCCGTCATGACAACCGCGACATCGGACGGTCCTCGCGGCTCGACACGATCCCACCCCCGGGCCTGGTGCGCCAGGCGATCCGGCGCTTCGTCCCCGCCCAGTACACGCTGGGCGACATGGCCCAGGACACCGTCGCGGTCCTTGACGCCGTCGGCGTCGATTCCGTCCACGTCGTCGGCATGTCGATGGGCGGCATGATCGCCCAGACGTTCGCCGCGCGCTCCCCCGAGCGCACGCTCAGCCTGACCTCGATCTTCTCCAACACCGGCCATCTGCTCAACGGCTGGGTCGACCCGCGCGCGCTCGTCCAGCTCATGCGCAAGCCCGAGCGTGAGCGCGAGGCCAACGCCACCGCCTTCCTCGCCACCTTCCGCATCATCGCCTCGGCCGGCTTTCCCTTCGACGAGGTGGAGATGCGACAGCTCGCCCTCGACTCCTACGACCGCGGTGACGGAGCTCGCGCCCACCGGGGCACCGCCCGCCACATCGGGGCGATCTACAAGAGCGGGGACCGCCGAGCCGAGCTGGGGACCATCACCGCGCCGACCCTGGTCATCCACGGCGACCGTGACCTGATGGTCCACCCCAGCGGCGGCCGCGCGACGGCCCGGGCGATCCCCGGCGCCCGGCTGGTGACGATCCCCGGCATGGGCCACGAGCTGCCCCGGGGAGCCCGTCCGCGCCTCCTGGAGCTGATCTGCGAGCACACCCACCGAGCCTCTGAGCTCGCCACGGCGAGCTGACATGTCGCGTCGCCGACACGTGAGCGCGCGCACCCGGGCCGCCGCCGCCGGCTCAGTCGGCCTGGTCCTGCTGGCGCTCATCGGCGTGGACTCGGCCGCTGGCGCCCAACACCGGCCCAG
>CAZZVR010000208.1:0-6935 GCA_964657595.1 Burkholderia sp. PAMC 26561
GTGCCGTCGACCACGCGGATGTAGGCGATCACCCCGCGGTACTGGTCGAACTCGGAGTCGAAGATGAGCGCTCGCGGCGGCGCCTCGGGGTCACCGGCCGGCGGTGGCACGCGCTCGATCAGCTCCTCGAGCACCTCCAGCACACCCTCCCCCGTCTTGGCCGAGATCCGCTTGACGTCGTCGGCCGGCTCACCGATCAGCTCCGAGATCTCCGCGGCGACGCGCTCGGGCTCGGCGCCCGGCAGGTCGAGCTTGTTCATGCACGGGATTAGCTCGAGGCCGGCGTCGATCGCCAGGTAGGTGTTGGCGACCGTCTGGGCCTCGACCCCCTGGGAGGCGTCGACGACCAGCAGCGCCCCCTCACAGGCGGCCAGCGAACGTGACACCTCGTAGGTGAAGTCCACGTGGCCGGGGGTATCGATCAGGTGCAGCTGGTAGGTCTCACCGTCACGCTGGGAGGTGTAGAACACCCGCACCGCCTGGGCCTTGATGGTGATACCGCGCTCGCGTTCGAGGTCCATCGAGTCGAGCAGCTGGGCTTTCATCAGCCGCGCGTCGACGGTATGGGTGAGCTCGAGGATGCGATCGGCCAGCGTCGACTTCCCATGGTCGATGTGGGCGATGATCGAGAAGTTCCGGATATGTGCCTGGTCGGCCATGGCGTCACAAGGTTAGTTCCGGCGCCGGCCCGGCCCCGCTCACGTCAGGTGACGGTGAGCGTGACCGGGACGCGCACGTGGGTCACCGCGGCGTTCAGGGATGCGACGGTGATGCTCTCGTGATAGACGCCGGGCGCCAGGCCGGCGGGCACCTTGATCGTGAAGGGGACCTCATGGACGCTCCCCGGCGACACGCTCCCGGCGTGGCGCGTGGGGCTGAGACCGAGCCAGCTGACGCTGGTCTGGGTCGTGTAGCCGTACCCGCAGGTAGCGCCCGGATCGCTCAGGCGGAGCACGATGGTCTTGGCGCTGCCCGGTGCGGCGGTGACCGAGTAGGCACGGGTGCTCAGCCCGATGCGCGGGGTGTGCTGACCGCTGCCGAGGGTCAGGGTGACCGGAACCTTGACGGCGTGGGCCGGGTCGGCCAGATCGCGGATCACGATGGTCCCGTGGTAGGTGCCCTGCTGCAGGGACGGGTAGCCGCCGACGGTGTTGGAGTTGGCGATCGAGGCCAGCTTGATGCCGGCGGCGTGACCTCGGGCGAGCGACCCCTCGCTGGGGACCAGCGGCTGTCCCGGCTTCAACTGGACGCCGCCCGGGTCCGAATGGGGATCGAAGTCGTTGGAGACCCAGGCGACCCCGGTCTGGTCGACGGAGTAGTGCAGCTCGCTGCCCGCTGGGCCGGCGTTGGCGAACGCCAGCGTCCGGCGGGTGTTGGGCGCCTCATCGCCGGGGATCGAAACGCCGAAGAGTGCCGGCAGGGTGCCCTTGGCCTCGAGCTCATCCCCCCACAGGGGCGCGCCGCAGGTCTTCAGCTTCTTGGTGCCCACCGGCTTGACCTGCTGCTCGCTGAAGTGCAGTCGGTGGGTGAGCAGGGCGAGCTTGGCCGGCGGGGTGACCGTGTAGGTCACCGCCAGGGTGGCCGTGCTGGCGTCGGCCGCGGTGACGGTGATCTGGCCCGTGTAGGTGCCGGGCACTAGCCCGGTCGGATCGACGTGCCAGCTCAGGCTGCCGGTGGCACTGCCGGGGCTGACCACCAGCCAGCTGGCGTTGGAGCTGGTGCTGTAGGCGGTGTTCGCACCGACGGTGGCCGGGGCGGTGACCGACACCGGCGCCGTCGTCGTCGGGCCACCGTCGGTGTAGCCGTACATCCGCTCACTCGACGGCGTCAGGGTGATCCCGCCCGCGCTGGCGACCAGGTCCGTGGCGAGGTTGGCCGCGTCAACCGATCCCAGGCCCGTGGCCATGTCGTAGCCGGAACCGGCGTTGTAGAGCTTGGGGCACCGCGCGATGCAGGACAGCTCGCTGTAGCGGTCGTTGTTGGAGCCGCTGGTGATGTCGTGGAAGTCGCGGGCGTAGCTGGTCGCGTTGGACGCCACCCCGTAGAGCAACGGGTTGAGGAAGCCGAGCTTCACCCCCGCCGTCTTCGCCGCCTGGTCCCAGAGCAACGCGGCCGCGGCCGCCAGCGGCGTGGCCGCGCTGGTCCCGCCGACCCGGGCCCAGCCACTGCCGCCCGCCGAGCAGTCCGAGGACGCGCAGTAGATCGTGTAGCCGGGCGATCCGGTGTCGTGCTGGCTGGCGAACTGGACCGGTTTGGGGCCCTTGGGCACGTTGAAGTACGCCGGGTCCCCCCCGCCCTCCTCGGCGTCCGCGTTGAGCGCGATGTCGGGCTCCATGCGGCAGTAGGAGCCCGTGGCGGCGTGGCAGTCGTTGGCCATCCCCGCGGGCTTGACGCCGCTGGCGCTCAGGTAGCTCTGCTGCCATGAGGGCATCGTCCAGGCCACGCTCTGGCCGCCGCCCCCGGCGCCGAGTCCGTCGTTCCAGACCTCCTCGCGGTGCACGCCCGAGCCGGACCGGGTCGAGGCCTGACTGAGGTCGGTTCCCCCGACGGAGGTGACCCAGGGCAGGGAGGCCTCGGTGTCGGCGCTCAGACTGGCGCCGGTGGGCAGCGCCTCAGACGCACAGCCCTTGGCGCCGGCATCCCCGGCCGCCACGAAGATCTGCTGACCCTGGGCGGCCCCCTCCTCGTCGATCGTCGAGAGCAGGCGCTCATAGGACTGGGACGCACTCTGCTCACACTCGCCCCAGGAGACCGACAGCACCGGGGCCCGGTCCTGGGTGACGAAGGCGTTGTAGGCACCGAGCTCACCGGGACCGGTGTTGGGCGCCTCATAGACGTAGACCTGAGACAGCTTGGGCGCCATCTCGAGCAGCACCTCGATGTCGAGGGCGACCTCGGTCTCGGACGAGCCGGCGGCGGATCCGGCACCGCCATCCACCAGCACGCGACTGACCTTGGTGGGGATGTCGTAGCAGTGAGCGAACGCGGTCACGTTGCCGGAATGGAAGCCCCCGAACTCGAGCACCGCCGCCGACATTCCCTCACCGTGCAGACCCCGGGCGTAGAGGCCGTTGAAGTCGTAGGCGTCCGCCAGCTGGGGTGAGGTGTAGCCGCCGGCTCGGGCGGCCGCCGGACACGGCGTGGAGCCGCCGTCGACGCCCGTGGGACGGGCGCCAGACCGCGCCGCCGAGGTGGTGGTCGAAGCGGGAGTGATGCCGGTGTTCTGCGGCGTCAGGGTCGGCATCTCGTCCGGGGTGATCACGCCGGTGATGAGTCCCCCGAGCGAGCTGCTGAGGCTCGTGGTGGAGCTGGCCCGGCGGCCGGCCGCGGCCGCGACGGTGACGTAGAGGTGATTGCTCGACACCGTGCCGGCGCCGTAGCCCAGCGCGCGCAGCCGGGTCTGGACCGCGCCCACCTGCTGGGCCGAGGCGCCGAAGCGCGCCGTGAACTGCGCCGGGGTGAGGAAGTGATGGAACTGCGGGTTGCCGCGCGCATAGATCGCCTTGAGGTAGCGCCCGAGGGCCGCCTGGTGGCGCAGCGCCAGGGTCAGGACCAGCCGGTCCGCCGTGGCCGAGCGGGTCCCCGCGCGTCGGGGGGTCGAGGCGTGGGACCCGGGCACGGCCCAGATCGCCAGGGCGACGAGCGCCGCGACCAGCATCGCGCAGCTCAGCGTGGGTGCGACCTTCAGGCGGCGGTGCATCAATTCTCTCGACCCCAGATCTCGGTGTTGTCGCGCGCCGGTCTCAGCGTGCGAGGCGACGGCTCATCAGGGTTTGTATCTGACGTGCCTCCGGAATGCGCATCTTCGTAACGGCCCAGACATAGAAGGCGCCGGCGGCGATGACCGCGAGGCCGACTGCGAGGATCTGGGCGATCACCGAGCCGCCGAGCACCGCGTGGGTCACCAGCCAGACGCCACGGGCGATGGCGCCGCACACCACCGCGGCGGCGAGGATCCGCACGCTGATCATCAACGTGTGGCCCAACTCGAGGCGACCGTTGAAGCCGACCTGGAGGCGTCGCAGCTGCAGGTAGGTCATGACGACGTTGGCCACGGCCGTCCCGATGACCAGTCCCGCCACGCCGAATGGCTTGTACAGCGCGACGCTGAGGATGATGTCGACCACCATGTTCACGGCGGCGTACCGGGCCGGGATCCACGGGAGCTTGAGCGCGAAGAACGCCCGGGTCAGCAGCAGGTTGACCCCGCTGAAGGGCAGGCTGACGGCGAACCACCGCAGTGCCAGAGCGCACTCATGGGTGTCGGCGTCGGTGAAGGCGCCGTGCTGGAGCAGCAGCCGGATGATCGGCACCGCGAGCACGAGGATCCCCGCGGCGGAGGGGATGAGCAGGAGGTTGATCTGGCGCATCCCCCCGGCCAGGGAATGGCGCATGGCCCGCGCATCGCGGCGGGCGGCCTGGCGGCTCAGGGTGGGGAACAGCACCGTCGTGATGGCCACGCTGAAGATGCCCTGGGGCAGCATGTAGATGAGGAACGCGTTCTGGATCGCCCGGGGTCCCCCGGGGTTCACCAGGGCACCGAACACCGAGTTGATCAGCGCGTCGAGGTTTGCGATACCGAGCCCGACGGTGACCGGCAACATGAGCACGAACACCTCGCGCACCAGCGGGTCGTGCCAGTCGATGTGGAAGCTGAAGTGGAAGTCCAAGCGCCAGATGGCGTAGAGGACCATGCCCAGCTGGACGACCGTGGCCGCCAGCCAGGCGATCGCGTACCCCTCGACGCCGTGGCGGAAGTGGCTGTGCAGGACGACGGTGAGGACGATGATCACGCCGTTCCACACCACGGGCACGAACGCCGCCAGGCTGAAGCGGTCATAGGACTGCAGGACGCCGACCAGCAGCCCCGAGACCCCGAGGGCCAGGATGACCGGGAACATGATCTGGGTCAGCAGCACGGCCAGGTGGGGGTCGCCGCCGGGGCCGGTGAGCAGCGGGAGGACGACCCCGGCCAGGGCGATCCCGATGAGCGTCAGCAGGCTGAGGAAGATGACGATGATCCACAGCAGCGAGGAGGCCAGCCGGGCCGCGTCGCGCTTGCGGTCCTGTTCGAGCAGGTCGGTGAACACCGGCACGAAGGCGGCCGAGAGGGCGGCCTGGGCGAACAGGTTCGACAGCAGGTTGGGGATCTGGGAGGCGAAGGTGAAGGCCGAGGCCGCGGCCCCCTGCCCGAACAGGGCGGCGGCCACGCTCTCACGGATCAGCCCGATCGCCCGCGACAGCGCGGTGAAGATCGTGAAGATCAGCGTGCTGATCGCCAGGCTGCGGCGGACCGGAGGCGGCGGGGCTTGAGCGGGGCTCCGGGGGCTCAAGAAGGGGTCCGGAACAGGCTCACAGGGCCGCTATAGTACGGCGGCGCATGGCCAACATCGCATCCCAGAAGAAGCGCATCGAGCGCGCACTCCGTGAGCGTGACGAGAACCGTCGCTACACGTCGAAGGTCAAGACCTACTTCCGTCGCCTCGAGACGGTGGTGGGCGAGGGCGATACCGAGGCGGCCGAGGCTGAGTTCCGCATCCTCGTCGCCACGATCGACAAGGCGGTCAAGCGCGGCGCTCTGCACAAGAACAACGGCGCCCGCAAGAAGTCCCGCGCCGCCCGCATGCTCAACGGCGCCGTCGCCGAGTAGACCTCGCTGCGCAGCGCTCAAGCTGCGCTGATCTCGCTGATCGCCCGCAGGGTGCGGACGTCCTCGGACGCCCCGCCCTGACCGCCGCCGTGACTGGCGGCTTCCAGCTCGGCCACGAGCGTCACCGCGTGGCGCAAACGCTCGGCGCCCATGCGCTGGGCGTCCTTCACCAGCTGATCCTGGGCCCGGGGGGGCATGCGCAGACCGCGCTTGGCCTCTGCGAGCGACGTCCCACGCTCGAGCGCAGCGGCCACCCGGTGGGCCTCACGGAGACGGGAGGACAGGGAGAAGACCATCGCCCCGAGGCGCTGGCCCTGGCCGCGCAGCTCCACCAACACCTCGGCGGCGCGCGCACCGTCACCGCTCAGCAGCTGGTCCGCCAGCGTCCACACCTTGCGCTCACTCGAGGCGGCGGTGAGCTCCGCGACCGTCTCGGCGTCGACACTGAGGGTCGCGGTGGCGTCGCCCGGGTCGGTGGGGTTCGGTTCCCGCAGGTCCAGGTCGATCTTCTCCAGCTCGCGCAGCAGCCGCTGCTGGCGGTCGCCGACGTGGGCGACCAGCGCGCGAGCGGCGTCGGCGGACAGGTCGAGGTTGAGCTCGCGGGCCCGCGCGGACACCCACTTGGGCAGCTCCCAGGGCTTGACCGTCGCCTCCACGGCGATGTCGCCGCCGGCTGACGTGACCGCGTCATGCAGGCGCTTGGGCGCCTTGAAGCGGCCGTCCTCCCGCGCGAAGAAGGTGACGGTGGTGTCGGCCGGCGGCTGCTTCAGCGCGGCGGCCAGCGGGTCCATCTCCTTGTCCTTCCAGCGCTCAGTGCCCTCGACGATGAGGAAGCGCCGGCCGATCGCGAAGGTCATCGCGTTGAGGGCGGCGGCGACATTCTCCGGGGTCGCGGTGTCGCCCTCGAACACCTCGAGACCCTGGGCGCCCGAACCCGACTCAGCCAGGGCGCGCAGGCGAGCGCGGCGCTCGGCGATGCGGCCGTGATCGTCACCGTGGATCAGATAGGCGGGCTTGAACGCAGGCGCCATGACACAGGAGGCTAGGCGAGGGCCCGGTCGACGGCCTCGGCGGGCGTGGCACACGCGGCCACGCCGGGGATATCCCAGGAATGCACGGAGTAGATGGGCTTGTCAGCGGTCAGGCCGAGGGCGATCTCCGACAGGGTGCCGTAGGCGCCGCCCACGGCGATGAGGGCGTCAGCGGTGCGGACGATGAGCCCGTTGCGCAGTTCGCCGAGGCCGGTCGGGATGGCGATGGTCACCCACGCGTTGGCGTCGGAGCG
>CAZZVR010000209.1:0-6876 GCA_964657595.1 Burkholderia sp. PAMC 26561
CCGCGTCGCCCACCTCACCGCTTCGAGCAGTTCCTCGCCCTCTATCTCGTCCTCTACGCGGTCCAGGCCTGGTATGCGGCCAGCTTCGGAACCACCGACGGCTTTGACGCGGCCCTGCGCAACATGGCGTTCTTCTATGTCCCCTTCGCCCTCCTGTACGCCCTGCTGCGGGAGCTGGAATGGGACAGCAGCCAGGTCCGCCGCTGCCTGGGTCTGATCGCGGTGCTCGCGCTCATCTTCGCCGGGGTCGGCTTCTGGGAGGAGGCCACCGGCCGTGTGCTGCTCAACCCGAAGCTGATCGCCGCCAACCAGGTGCACCTGTACTTCACGGTCAACTCGGTGTTCTTCGACCCCGACATCTTCGGTCGCTTCCTGGCCCTGGTGATGATCCTCGGGGTGGCCGTGCTCATCTACGACCGCCGACCCCGTGACGTGCTGGCCTCCGCGGCGGTGCTGGCGGTGCTGTGGGGCGGTCTGGTCCTGACCCTCTCGCGCTCGAGCCTCGTGGCCCTCCTGCTCGGCATGGCGGTGCTGGCGGCGATCCGCTGGCGCGCGACCAAACTGGTGGTCGGGGTGATCGTGGCGGTGGTGGTGCTCGGCGGCATCGCCGTGGCCATCACGCCGAAGACCTTCGGGCTCAACCAGGGCCTCAACGGTGCCTCCAGCGGCCGCGCGAACCTGGTCTCCGGCGGCGTCACGATGTTCGGTGACCGACCGATCTGGGGGTACGGCTCGGGTGCCTTCGAGGCGGAGTACTCCAAGCAGAACGGTGGCTGCGGCCAGGTGTGCGCCTCCCACACGATCGCCGTGACCATCGGCGCGGAACAGGGTCTGATCGGGCTGGCGCCCTACCTCGCGCTCATCGTCGCCGCGGTGATCACGCTGTTCCGGGGCGCCCGGGGTGATCCCGCGCGCGCCGCGCTGGCCGCGGCCTTTCTGGCGCTGGTGCTGCACACCGAGCTCTACGCAGACTTCCTCGAGGACCCGATGACCTGGACGCTCCTCGCCGTCGGCGGCGCGCTGGCCCACCGCTGGGCCGACGCCGAGGAGCTGGCGCGACGGCGCGAGCGCCAGGCGGCGCGCCGCGCCGCGACCACCGCCTGAGCCATTCGGCCCGGCCGGCTCAACCCGCTTGCATTCCCTCCGGCCGGCTCGACCGCTTGAGCGGCCAGGGCGGATCGGGCCTCAGGCCGCCGCATTGAGCCGGCGGCGCGCGTTGAGCAGCTGACGCTCGACGCTGCGACGCGTCTCACCGGTCTGCGCCGCGATCTCCTCATAACCAAAGCCCAAGCCCTGCATCCACACGATGCGCTGCTGGCGACGCGAGAGTCGGCGCACCTGACCCAGACGCTCCCAGAACTCGGCTGACTGCTGGGGATCCGGACCCGCAGCGGACATCGCGTCATCAGGCCCGGATGGGTCCAGGCAGAGCTCGAGGCTCGAACGTTTCAGCAGCCTCAGCGCGCGTCGCCGTGCCGTAGTCGCCAGCCAACCCAACACGTGGGCCCGGTCGACGGGCTCGGATTGGACCAGCAGGGCCTCCCAGGCCATCTGACAGGCGTCCTCGAGCAGCCAGTCGGGCGCCTGCAGATGCAGACCGAGGATGCGCCGCAGCTGCGGGGCCAGCTCGAGGTACAGCTCACCAAGGGCGTCCTGCGGGTTGTCGTCAATGGTCATTCTTCTCCAATTGAGGCTTATTGAATTGTTTTCCGTGTTGCGCTCAGCGGAGATTATGGCTACCGTTTTCTCAATGTCAATTAGCTTCAATTTGCTTCAAGGAGAATCATGAACGCCTTCTTCGCCGGAGTGACCGCCAAGCCCGATCCCACCGCCCTTCCGGGCAGCAACGTCCTCCAGCAGCTGGTGAACGGCGCTGATGCCTGGGCTCTGGCGCTCACCCTGCTGGGCGCCTTTATCGGTGCGGCTGTGTGGGCCGTCGCCTCCCACACCAACAACCCCCATCACGCGGCCCGCGGGCGGATGGCCGCTCTCGTGTCGGCAGCCGCGGCGCTGTTGATCGGCGCCGCTCCCGGGCTGGTCAACTTCTTCCAGCAGCTCGGGACGACGGCGAAATGAACCTGCCGATCGCCTCTCTGATCGGCGGCCTGCTCTCCCTGCCGATCAAGGGGGCCGCCAAGGTCGCCCTGGCGGTGCTCAGCGGGTGGATCGTCTCCGGCGCCCAGGACATGCTGGGCGAGGTGGTCAAAGTGATCAGCCTGGTCAGCACCCCGTCGCTCACCGTGAGCTGGTTCTCGTCCAGCTATTGGCGGATCGCCGGTCTGGCCATGCTCCTGACGGTGCCGTTCCTGTTCGCCGCCGCCGTGCAGGCGGTGATCCGGACTGACATGGGGGTTCTGTTGCGAGCCGCGTTCATCGACCTGCCGATCGCCATCCTCGCGGTGACCCTCACCGCGCCGCTGGTCGCCCTGCTGCTGTCGGCCACCGACGAGATGTGCGCGGTCATGACGGGTGGCGGGACGGCCGGGGGGTCGTTCCTGACCGCCACCGCGACCAACCTGTCGAGCCTGCCCAACGGCTTCATGCTTCTGGTGATCGCCGTGATGATCCTGCTCGCGGGCATGGTGCTGATGGTTGAGCTGATCATGCGAGCGGCGGCGATCTACATCGTCGTGCTCTTCCTGCCCCTCGGCTTCGCGGCGATGGTCTGGCCGGCCAGGCGGGTGTGGATCAAGCGGATGGCCGAGCTCCTCATCGCCCTCATCCTGTCGAAGTTCGCGATGGTCGCCATCCTGTCCCTCGCGGTCTCCGGGCTGACGACCTTCGCCCACGGGGGCTCCTCGCTGAGCACGGCGCTGATCGCGATGTCGCTCATGGTGCTCGCGGCCTTCTCCCCGTGGGCGCTGCTGCGGCTGCTGCCCTTCACCGAGATCGCGGCCGGTGCCGGCGCGATGCTCAGACAGGAGCACCACCAGGGCCTCGAGCGCGGCGCCGGCATGACGTACAACGCCGCGTCGCTGGCCCTCGAGCCGGCAGCCGCGGGCGCCAACGCCCTGGACCACCTCGTGCGCAACAGCGCGACATCCCCGGCCGGTGATCGCGGCGGCCTGGCCATGCTGCGCACCGGCAGCCGGGGCGGGGACGCGAACGCGGGCGTCGGCGCTGGCGCCGCGCCGCACTCAGAGGTCGGCGCCCATGACGGCGCCGGGCCAGGGGGAGCATCGGCTGGGGCGTCGGGGTCAGACGGCGCCGGCTCTGGCGCCTTCGCGCGGGCCGATACCCCGGCGCCCGACCTGACGCCTCGGGCCTGGCCGGTCGGTGGCAGCGGTGGCGCCGGTGGTGGGGGTGGCGACGGTCAACCGCCCGGGCGGTCGGCTGTCGGGGCGTCTGCGGTACCAGGCCAGAATCCCGTCCGCCCCGAGGTACCGCCGAGCACCGGTGGGCGCGGCTCCCCGGGGCCCGAAAGCGGACCGGGCCTCGCGGCAGCGTCCCGGCAACCGATCGAGGAGGGCACGCCGATCCTCCACCCAGACAACGCGCACCTCCAAATCAGCCTCGGCCGCAACCACAGCGTCGGGTGGGTGTCTCCCGCCGATGGTGACGACGCGGTGGCCCGGCGCGGTCTCAGCAGCGGTGGGCCAATACCGGAGCACGGCGAGGGCGACGACGGAGCTGGCCGGTGAGCGAGACGCGACTCACCTACCGCTTCGGACCGCTCGAGCGTCGCGGCCTCGTCGGTCCCTTCAGCTTCCTGCAGGTCGCCACCGTGGGGATATCGCTCGTGGCCGCGGTCATGCTGCTCGACCTGGCGCCGAGCGCCGGCGGGGCGCTGCTCGGACTGGTGCTGGTGCTGAGCGCCGGGGCACTCGCCGCCGTGCCCCTGGCGGGCCGGACACCGGTGCAGTGGCTCCCCGTGCTCATGACCTACCAACTGCGCGGGCTCACCGGGGCGCGACACTTCCGGTCTCCGGCACCGCGCCTGGGCACGTCGCCCGCAGCGACTGAGGCCGAGTCGGTGGGGCAGCTGCCGCGAGATCTGCGCGGCATCGAGCTGCTCACGCTGCCCTACCGCTCGTCGACGATCGGCGCGATCTCCGACGGAGGCGGCCGCACGCTCACCGCCGTGCTGGCGTGCGAGGTCGGCGCCTTCCAGCTGCTGGACCCCCCGGCGCAGGAGCGACGCCTGGCCCAGTGGGGCATCGTGCTCTCGGCCTGTGCCGGCACGCCGGTGCGACGACTGCAGTGGGTGGAGCGGACCGCCCCGGCCCAGGGCGACGAGCTGGCGCGCTGGCTGCATGCCGAGCGCGATCCCGTGCTCGGCGAGCGTGGCTCGGCGCTCATGGAGTCCTATCTCGAGCTGATCGACTCAGCCGCCCCGGTGATCCATTCCCACGAGCTGCTGTTAGCCGTGCAGCTGGATCGCCAACGGGTGCGCGGTCCGCTCAGCGCCGCCCACACCGCCCTGATCGAGCAGACCGAGCGGATCGCGCGGGCGCTGGAGTCCGCCGAGGTGAAGGTCCTCGGCGCGCTCTCGGCCGCCCAGCTGGCGAGCACCTTGCGTACCGGCTTTGACCCCTATGCGCGCGACGAGCTGGCTCGCGACGAACTGGTCGCCGGACGCCCGGCCGAAGCTGAGCGGGGGTCGGCGGGGACCGAACGACGGGCGACACAGGCCGGCGCCGCACCGTTGGCGAGTAATGAGGAGTGGGATCACCTGCGGACTGACGGGGCGCTGCACGCCACCTACTGGATCTCCGGCTGGCCGCGGGTCGACGTGCTGGGGATGTTCATGTCCGGACTGCTCAACCCCTCGGGCGTGGTACGCACCGTTGCGGTGAGCTTCCAGCCGCTGGCGCCGGAGCGGTCGACCCGTGAAGTGGAGGCGGCGATCACCCGCGACCGGGCCGACCGGGAGCTGCGCCAGCGCTTCGGCCAGGGTGAGACCGCCCGCCAGCGCCAGGCACAGGAGGCGGCGCTGCGGCGTGAGGCGGAATTGGCCGCCGGCCACGGTGAGGTGCGCTTCAGCGGTTTCATCACCGTCAGCGGACGGGACGCAGACGAACTGCGCCGCGCGTGTCAGGAGACCCAGCAGCACGCCGCCGTGGCCCGACTCGAGCTGCGCCGCATGTACGGGCAGCAGGCGGAGGCCTTCACCTTCACCCTGCCACTCGCCCGGGGGCTCGCATGACCGCCGCGCAACCCGGCCACCGGGCCACCACCCGGCATGCCCAGGCGATCTATCCGTTCATCGGCGCGGGGGCCCTTGGCGGGCGCGGGGCGTTCATCGGCCGCGAAGCCGGCGGCGGCGCCTTCTGCTTCGACCCCTGGGTGCTCTACGAGCAGGGGATCCTCGATGACCCCAATGCGATCGTGCTCGGCAAGCTCGGGCAAGGCAAGAGCGCCCTGGTCAAGACGCTGTTGTGGCGCATGCTCCTGTTCGGCCGCCGGGCGTTCGTGCTCGACGTCAAACGCGAGTACGGGCCGCTCTGCGCGGCGCTCGGCGTCACGCCGATCTCCCTCGAGCCCGGCGGTGGCGTGCGCCTCAATCCACTGACCACCGCGGTCAGCGACATCAGCCGGGTCGAGCTCCTGCGGGCGATCACCGCCACGGCCATCGGTGAGCGCGTCACCCAGGCCGAAGCCGCGGTGCTGCGCGAGGGTCTGCGGCTCGTCGCCGCCGTGGAGGCCGAGCCGACGCTGCCCCAGATCGCCGGCCTGCTGCTGCGCCCCACCGCGGAGCTGGCGCACCGTCTCGACACGACCGTCGAGGCGCTTGCCGCCGACTCGCGCCGGGCTGGCCTGGCTCTCCAGGATCTCTGCGAGGGCCCGCTGCGCGGGATCTTCGACGGGCCGACCAGCCCCGGGCTCGACCTCGACGCCCGGCTGGTGGTGCTCGACCTCCACGCCGTGCGGGACTCACCCGCTGTCGGCATCCTCATGGCCTGCGCCACGGCCTGGATGAGCGCCCGACTGACCCGGCTCTCCCTGGGACCCAGTCGAGAGCGGCTCATCAGCGTCGCTGACGAGTCCTGGAAGATCGTTCAGCACACCGGTCTGGGTGAGTGGTTCCAGGCCAACTTCAAACTGGCCCGTCAGTTCGGGGTGATGAACCTGATCGTCTTGCACAAGCTGGCCGATCTCCAGGCCGCGGGTGACGAGGGGTCGCGGGCCGCCCGGATCGCGGAGGGCCTCATCGCCGACGCGTCGACGCGGATCATCTATCACCAGGACCCGGCTCAGGCCGAGCTGACGCGGTCACTGCTCGGCCTGTCGGGCGCCGAGGCCCGGCTCCTGTCGATGCTGCCCTGCGGCCAGGCGCTGTGGCGGATCGGCGCCAGGCCCTACGTGGTCCAGCATCACCGTTCACGGCTGGAGTCCCGGATCACCGACACCGACACCGGCATGCGACTGGCGGCTCCGCGATGAGTCTGGTATTCGTCGCACTGGCGGCAGGCCTCCTGGGCTTGGCGGCCGTGGCAACGCGCGGGGAGGGTGGGCGACCGGCGCCACGGGCGGCGCGCTGGGCCAACCGCGTGGACCTCCGGGTGCTGCACCGGGGCGCCCTCGCCCGGAGGCTGCCGGGACGATCCGCGGCTGAGGCGGACGGCCGCCTGGCCCTGGGTCGCCACCAGGGCCGGACCCTGTACGCCGAGTCCCGCCACGCGCTCGTCGCCTTCGGGCCGCCCCAGTCGGGCAAGTCCGCGGGGCTGGCGATTCCAGCCCTGCTCGAGTGGGAGGGTCCGGCGGTCGCCTCGTCGATCAAGACCGACCTGCTCGCCGTCACCGAGGCGCGCCGGCGCGAACTGGCCCGGGCGGGCGGCGGAGACGTGCTCATCTTCGACCCCTTCCAGCTCGCCGGCGGCCGGGCTCACACGTGGTCACCGCTGCGGACCGCCGGCAGCTGGGACGGCGCACTGG
>CAZZVR010000210.1:0-6859 GCA_964657595.1 Burkholderia sp. PAMC 26561
CCTCGGCGATGGTGACCCGCCCGGCCATCGCCGCGAGCGGATTGAAGTTGCGGGCCGTGCGGTGATAGACGAGGTTGCCCAGCCGGTCCCCGCGCCAGGCGCGGACCAGGGCGAAGTCCGCCACGATCCCCCGCTCGAGCAGGTAGGCGGATCCGTCGAAGTCGCGCACCTCACGACCCTCGGCCACGGGCGTGCCCACTCCGGCGGGGGTGTAGAAGGCGGGGATCCCCGCGCCGCCGGCGCGCATCCGCTCGGCCAGGGTGCCCTGGGGCACCAGCTCGACCTCGAGCTCGCCGGATAGGAGCTGGCGCTCGAACACCTTGTTCTCGCCGACGTAGGAGGAGACCATCTTGGCGATCTGGTGGTTGGCCAGCAGCAGTCCCAGCCCGGCGTCGTCGACGCCGCAGTTGTTGGAGATCACCGTCAGGCCGCTGACCCCCCGGGCGACCAGCGCCTCGATCGCGTCGAGCGGGTTCCCGCTCAGGCCGAATCCGCCGACGACGAGCGTCGCGCCGTCCCCGACGCCGGCCAGCGCCTCGGCCATCGAATGCTGCAGCTTTCCCGTGGTCATCACGCCATCATGACCCCTCGGCATTCAGCGATCAAGACGCAGTAACCGTTTACAGTTATTGTTTCCACCGATGGATCTGCGTGAGCTGAGAGCGTTCGTGACCGTGGCGGAGGAGCAGCAGTTCACGCGAGCCGCCCTGCGGCTCGGCATCGCCCAGTCGTCGTTGTCGGCCCAGGTCCGCCAGCTCGAGCGGGAGCTGGGGGTCCCGCTGTTTCACCGCACCACCCGCCACGTGAGCCTGAGCGACGCCGGCGCGGTGCTGCTGGAGCGGGCGCGGGTGGTGCTGGCCGACGTGGCCGACGTCACCGCCGAGATCCGACGGATGCAGGGCATGCTGTCGGGCCGGGTGGTGATCGGCGTGACCCAGACGCCGGGGCCCGTCGACGTGCTCGGGCTCCTGGCCGGGTTCAGCCGCCGCTACCCGGCGATCGAGCTCCAGGTGCGCGAGGACCTCAGCGTGGCGCTGGCCGACGAGCTGCGGGCCGACCGCCTGGACCTCGGCATCCTGTCCATCGTCGAGCCGTCCGACTGCCGGGGTCTGAGCATGGCGCCCCTGGCCGAGGAGGAACTCGTGGTCATCGTGCCGGTCGGGCACCCGTTGGCCGAGCGTGCCCGCCTGAGCATCGCGGATCTGGGAGACCAGCGGCTCATCACCTCGCCCGCGGGAGCCACGATCCGACGCGTGGTGATGTCCGCGGCCCAGGCGGCTGGTATCACCCTCGACGTGGGGATCGAGTCGCGTGAGGTCAGCCGCATCCGGGCCATGGTCGCCGCCGACCTGGGCGTGGCGGTCCTGCCGCGGTCCGACGCCGCCGCGCCCGACCTGCCGATCCGGACGATCCCCATCCACAGCCCGGGTTTCATCCATCGTCTGTCGCTGTGCTGGCGCCAGGGCCGCCGCCACTCACCGGCGGCGCGCGTCATGCTCCAGGAGGCCCAACAGGCCTACCCCAGCGCACCCCCCGCGTGACTCACCAGAGAGAGGTTCCATGCCCACACCCCAGCAGCAGCTGTTCATCGACGGGTCCTGGCGCGAGGCGTCCAGCGGCGCCACCCACGCGGTGATCAACGCCTTCACCTCTGAGCCGGCCACGGTTCAGGCCGCGGCCGGGCCCGAGGACGTCGACGCCGCCATCAGTGCCGCCGCCGCGGCGCTCCCCAGCTGGTCGAGCACGCCCGCCTCCGAGCGACGCGCGATTCTCATCGCGGCCGGTGATCGGCTCCAGGAACGGGCCGCCGACGTCGCCGCCGCGGTGGCCGAGGAGACCGGGGGCACCTTCGGCTGGGGCATGTTCAACGTCGGGCTGGCCGCCGACATCCTCCGCGCGGCCGGCGAGGTGGCGGTCCAGGGCGGCGATGAGGCGGTGACCAGCGCCGTGCCCGGTCTGGAGTCCCTCGCGGTGCGACGTCCGGTGGGGGTGTGTGTGGCCATCGCTCCATGGAACGCGCCGGTGATCCTCGGCACCCGCGCCATCGCCTGGCCGCTGGCCTTCGGCAACACCGTGGTGTTCAAGGCCTCGGAGCAGTCCCCGCGGGTGCACGGGGCGATCGTCGCCGCGTGCGTGGAGGCCGGCGTGCCCGCCGGAGCGCTCAACCTGCTCACCAACGATCCCGCCGATGCCGCCGAGGTGGTGGCGCGCCTGATCGACGACCCCCGCACCGCCCACATCAACTTCACCGGCTCCACCCGGGTGGGGCGGATCATCGCCGCCCGCGCCGCCGGGCAGTTCAAGCGCACCCTGCTCGAGCTGGGCGGCAAGGCGCCGCTGGTGGTGCTCGATGACGCCGACCTCGATGCCGCCGCCGCGGCGGCGAACTTCGGGGCGTTCATGAACTCCGGCCAGATCTGCATGTCCACCGAGCGCATCGTGGTCGCCGCCGATGTGGAGGCCGACTTCATCTCCCGGCTCATCGAGCGCGCCGGCGCCCTGAGAGTCGGCAGCCCCTTTGAGGCCGACACGATGGTCGGACCCGTGGTCACCCGGACCGCGGGTGACCACGTCGCCGAGCTGATCGAGGACGCTCGCGCCCACGGAGCGACGATCGCCCTGGGGGGCGATCATGACGGCGCCCTGCTGACCCCGACAATCGTCTCGGGAGTGACCCCGGCGATGCGCATCTACTCCGAGGAGTCCTTCGGGCCGATCGTCACCGTGATCACCGCCCGCGACGACGCTGACGCCGTGGCGATCGCCAACGACTCCGAGTACGGCCTCTCCTCGGCCGTGTTCGGGAGCGACCTCGAGCGCGCCCGAGCGGTCGCCGAGCGCATCGAGTCGGGCATCTGCCACATCAACGGGCCGACCGTGCACGACGAGGCCAGCGCCCCCTTCGGCGGGGTCAAGGCGTCGGGCTGGGGGCGCTTCGGCGCCGGTGAGGTGGCCCAGGAGTTCACCACGCGGCGGTGGATCACCATCTCCCACGAGCCCCGCCACTACCCGATCTGAAGCCATGAGCATTCAGCCGGGCAGCTCGGGCAGTTGCGGGCGGGATCAGTCGGCCGGAGAGCCGGCGCTCGACGGCGCGGCCGCGCCGTCAGGACGGTTGAGCAGGTTGGCCCACTGATGCAGCACCGCCGCGATGTGGTCGACGTCATCGTCGTCTCCCACCATGGCGATGAGCTGAGCCTCGAGCTGCCGCGTCGCCTGCTCGGCCCGGTCCAGCAGCCGCTCACCCGGGAGGGTGAGGCGCGTCTGCAGGATGCGGTTGTGCTTGGGATCCGGGGCGCGCTGCACGAGGCCGCGGTCCTCGAGGTTGCTGATCACCTGGATCATCGACTGGGGCAGGATCAACGCCCGGCGGGCGAGCTGAGCGTTGGAGAGACCAGGCCGGCGCTTGAGCACCGAGAGCGTCGTGAACTGCGAGACGCTCAGCTCGAACGGTGCCAGCACCTCATTGAGCCGGTTGCGCACGGCGCGATCAAGCCGTCCGATGAGGTAGCTCAGCAGGGGCCCCTCGGGCTCGGATTCAGGTGATCTCACGCTGAGCCCTGGACCGCTCGGCGTAGAGGGCGCGCAGCCGACGCTTGTCGTGCTTGCCGACGCCGGTGCGCGGTAGCTCGTCGACCAGCTCGACCACCTCGGGAATCCACCATGAGGCGACGCGGCCGCGCAGGAACGCCTTGATCGCATCGCCGTCGATCTGCGCCGCGTGGGAGGGCACGATGATGGCCGCCGGGCGCTCGCCCCACTCCGGATGAGCGATGGCGATGACCGCGACCTCGCTGACGTCGGGATGCTCGACGATGGCGCGCTCGAGCTCCAGCGACGAGATCCATTCACCCCCGGACTTGATCAGGTCCTTGGTTCGGTCGACGATCTCCAGGGCGCCCCGGGCGCTCATCCGCGCGACGTCACCGCTACGAAACCACCCGTCGTCGGTGAAGCGCGTCGCATTGGCGTCGTCCTCGGGCCGGTAGTAGCCCGAGGCCACCCACGGCCCGCGGCACTCGATCTCACCCTGGCTGACCCCATCCCAAGCGGCGAGGGATCCGTCCTGGGCGCGGAGTCGCAGCTCGACGCCGGGGACCGGCGGGCCCCAGCGCTCGTCGTCGTGACCCGGGCGCATGACGGTGGCGGTGCCGCTGGGCGACATCTCGGTGGCCCCCCAGGCGTGGAAGTAGGAGATCCCGCGAGCCAGGTAGCGCGCGATGAGCGGCGCCGGTGACTCCGCCCCGCCCGAGAGCACCCGCGCGAAGGAGGACAGGTCATGGGAGCCGGCCTCGAGCTCATCGAGGAAACGGACCCACAGCGTCGGTACCCCGGCGGCCACCGTCACGCGCTCGGACTCGACCAGGGCGGCGAACGCCTCGGCACTGGTGTCACGACCGGGCAGCACCAGCTTGGTCCCAGCGAACGCCGCGGTGTAGGGCAGGCCCCAGCAGTTGACGTGGAACATCGGCGTGAGGGGCAGCAATACGTCGCGGCGCGAGATGCCGTGGTTGTCGACGCCGAGTGATCCGTAGCAGTGCAGGAGGATCGAGCGGTGCGAGTAGACGACCGCCTTGGGCCGACCCGTCGTGCCGCTCGTGTAACAGATCGACGCCGCGTCGGTCTCTGCGACCTCGACGCCGGGCATCGGCGCCGCACCGGCCAGCAGCTCCTCATACCGCGGGCAATCGAGAAACGCCGGGTCGGTCTCAGCGCCGTCCTCCATCACGATGATGTGGCCGACGCCCAGCTCATCACGCAGCGGGGCCAGCGCGGCGGTCAGCGAGGCGTCGACGAACAGCGCCTCGTCACCGGCGTGGCGAATGACAAAGCGCACGTCCTCGGCGCTGAGCCTGACGTTGGCGGTATGCAGGACCCGCCCGGCCGTGGGGACGCCGAGATACAGCTCGAGGTGGCGCCGGGTGTTCCAGGCGAACGTCCCCACCCGTCCGCCGTGGCTGACGCCCAGGTCGTCCAGGACCCGGCGCAGCCGCCGGGCCCGTCCGGCGACCTCGCCCCAGGTGCTGGCGTGGACCCCCGAGGGCTCGACCGACACCACCTCGACCTGCGCACCGACCGTCTCGGCACGGCGCAGCACCATCTCCAGCGTCAGCGCGACATCCTGCATCAACCCGTCCATCCCGGACTCCACCTCGCTCGAGGGCGCAGCGCGGCGGATCAGGCCCCGTCGCGCTGGTAGGTCTGCAGCCCGGGACGAATCGACTTCGCGTCGAGAAACTGCTCCAGGCCTGACGTGCGACCGTCCTCGGTGTCGAGGAACTGCGACTGCTCGAGCTTGGCGTATAGATAGTCCTCGGAGGCGTCCCAGCTCATCTCCATGCAGTGACGGAAGCCGAGCTTGGCCGCCCGGAGCACGACCGGGTTCTTCGCCTTGAGCTCGGCGGCCAGAGCGGACACGGTGGCTTTCAGCTCCGCCAGGGGTACGGACTCGTTGACCAGCCCCATCTCGGCGGCGCGCTGACCACCGAAGGTCCGGCCGGTCATGATGTAGAGCATCGCGTCACGTGTGCCGACCGTCTCGGCCAGCGCGCGGGAGACGTTGCCTCCGGGGGGAATGCCCCAGTTGATCTCCGACAGGCCGAACGTCGCCTCGTCGGCGGCGATCGCCAGGTCACAGGCAACCATGGGCGTGAAGGCGCCGCCGAAGCACCAGCCGTTGACCATGGCGATGGTCGGCTTGGCGTAGGTCCGCAGCATCCGCCACTGCCAGCCCATCGAGTCGCGCCGGACCTGACGCTGGACCCAGTCGGGCTGCTCGTCGACCTCGCGGAAGTACTCCTTGAGATCCATCCCCGCGGAGAAGGCCTCTCCGGCGCCGGTCAGGACGAGGACCGCAGCCTCCGGCTCGGCGTCGACGGCCTGGAGGACCTCGAGCATCTCGGCGTTCAGGGTCGGGTTCATCGCGTTGCGCTTCGCCGGGCGATTGAGGCTCACCCAGGCCACCCCATCGCTGATCTCCAGATCAACGCACTGCCACGTCTTGGTGATGGACACGGCCTGCCTCCTCTTCCTCATCGCTTGAGCTCTCGAGCCGAGAACCCTCTCGACGCGCAGAGTATCAGGTAAACTTACTCTCCGGCGCGCGAGCTCTTCGGGTCAGCGGGCGAGCGCCAGGTCCGCCGAGATTGCCGCGGCGGTGTCACGCAGGGGACCGAGCAGGCGCCTGCGCATCTCGGCCGGGGTGAGCGTCGAGGCGGGCAATGACAGGTTCACGGCGGCGACCACGCCGGACTCGGGGTCCTGGATCGGCACGGCGATCGAGCGCAGGCCGAGCTCGAGCTCCTGGTCGACCAGCGCGTAGCCCTGCGCCGCCACCTGGTCGAGCTCGGCCTCCAGCGCCGCGCGGGTCACCACCGTCCGGGGTGTGCGCGGCGCGAAGCTGGCCCCGGCCAGCACGGCGCGGCGCGCCGGGGCGGGCAGTCCGGCGAGCAGCACCCGGCCCATGGAGGTCTGGTGGGCGGGGAAGCGGGTGCCGACGCTGATGGTCACGCTCATGATCCGCCGCGCCTGCACGCGGGCGACGTAGACGACGTCGGAGCCATCGAGGATCGACACCGAGGAGGACTCGTGCACCCGGTCGACCAGGCGCGCGAGGTGCGGTCCGGCGATGTCGGGCAGGGTGAGGCTCGACAGGTAGGCGTGGCCGAGCTCGAGCACCTGCGGGGTGAGGCTGAAGCGGCCGTCGACGGCGCGGACGTAGCCGAGCTTCTCCAGGGTCAACAGGAAGCGGCGGGCGCTGGCGCGGGTGAGACCGGTGGCGCGCGCCACCTCCGACAGCGTCTGAGCCGTCCCGGGGTTGAGGGCGCGCAGCACCGCCAGCCCGCGGTCCAGGGACTGG
>CAZZVR010000211.1:0-6783 GCA_964657595.1 Burkholderia sp. PAMC 26561
CGCTCTCCGGGGACCACAAACCTCCAAACCACGCCGTCCCCCGCCGGGGTGCGTGTGCGGGTCTGCTGGACGACCCCCTCGCGTCCAGGGCTCACGGGCCGGGGTGCGCTTTGGAGCCTTTTGGCCGGGGCAGGCCAGGCCAGGCCAGGCCGGGGCGAGGCGGGGCGGGGCGGGGCCGGGCGAGGCTAGGCCGGGCCGGCTCAGCCGGCCAGGCTGACGGCCGAGCCGTACATGCCGGCTCCGGCCTTGGTCCAGATGACCTCGTCGCGGCCCGGACCCACGCCGATCAGCGCGATCGGCACCCGCACGAACTCCTCGATGAAGCGCAGGTAGTCCCGGGCGGCCTGGGGCAGCTCCTCCTCCGAGCGACAGCTGGAGATGTCCTCCTCCCAGCCGGGCAGCTCCTCATACACGCCGGAGGCGTGATGGAGCACCGTCTGGTGGTAGGGGAAGTGGTCGAACTCGGAGTCCTCGGGACCCTGGTAGCGGGTGGCCACCAGCAGTCGCTCCTGACCCGACAGCACGTCGAGCTTGGTCAGTGCCAGCGCGGTCAGCGAGTTGAGCCGAGCGGCGTAGCGCAGGGCGACGAGGTCGAGCCAGCCGACCCGGCGCTCGCGCCCGGTGGTGGTGCCGTACTCATGGCCCCGATCGCGCAGCTCCACCCCGACCGGCCCCTCGAGCTCGGTGGGGAACGGGCCCGACCCGACCCGCGTGGAGTAGGCCTTGGTGATGCCCCACACCTCGTCGATGTCCTTGGGACCGACCCCGGCGCCGATGCAGGCCGAGCCGGCGATCGGGTTGGAGGAGGTGACGAAGGGATAGGTGCCGTGGTCAATGTCCAGCAGCGTGCCCTGGGCGCCCTCGAACAGCACGAGCTCGTCGTTGTCGAGACGGTCACACACCAGCTTGGACGTGTCGGCGATGTACTGCCGGATGCGGTGACCGTAGGTCAGGTACTCGTCGGTCATCGCCTGGAGGTCGAGCTCGGGCGCGCGCTGGTAGTCCCGCAGCTGCAGGCGCTTGGGCTCCATCGCGGCGACGATCTTCTTTTTGAGGATCTTCTCGTCGAGCAGGTCCTGGACGCGGATGCCCAGCCGGGAGGCCTTGTCCGCGTAGCAGGGGCCGATGCCGCGGCGGGTGGTGCCGATGTTCAGCTTGCCCAGCTTCATCTCGCCCTCGTGATCCAGGAGCATGTGGTAAGGCATGATCAGGTGGGCGTTGGCGGAGATCCGCAGGGCGCTGGTGTCGACGCCGCGGCGGCGCAGCTCATCCAGCTCGTCGGTCAGCACCTTGGGGTCGATGACCACCCCGTTGCCGATGACGCACAGCTTGCCGGGGTGGAGGATGCCCGAAGGCATGAGGTGCAGCTTCCAGGTCTCCCCGTCGCGCACGATGGTGTGACCCGCGTTGTTGCCGCCCTGGAAGCGGACGATGACGTCGGCGCGTTCAGCGAGCAGATCGGTGATCTTGCCCTTGCCCTCATCTCCCCACTGAGCGCCGATGATGACCAGACCTGGCATTTCGGGCTAACTATATGCGGCCGGTCCATCCGCTTCTATCTGCGGGGTGACCGTCGCCGTTCCCGAGCTCGAGACCGAGCGGACAATCATGCGGGCCTTCGGCCCCGCGGACCTCGACGCCGTAGCGGCGTGGATGACCGACCCCGAGGTGATGCGCTTCCTGAGCGGGGTGCAGACCCGCCACGGCGCGTGGCGGAGCCTGGCCACCTACCTCGGCCACTGGCAGCTGCGCGGTTATGGCCTGTGGGGGGTCTAGCGCAAATCCGACAGCCAGCTGATCGGCCGGGTCGGCCTGTGGAATCCCGAGGGCTGGCCCGGGATCGAGGTCGGCTGGACCTTCGCCCGGCCCGCCTGGGGTCAGGGCTACGCCACCGAGTGCGGTGCCGCCAGCCTCGCCTGGGGCTGGGAGAACCTGTCCGGACAGGCGCGGATCCTCTCGGTCATCGCCTCCGACAACGGGCCCTCGCGCCGCGTCGCCGAGCGTCTCGACATGACGCTGCTCGGTCCCCACAAGCTGCTGGGGGAGGTCGAGGTCCTGCTCTACGGGATCGACCGGCCGCCGCGATGGACGACGCCGGCTGAATCCGGGCGTCCGGCTCAGGCGACGCGGACGTCCATGCGATGGTCGTGCCCGAGCAGCGGCAGCTCGTCGCACATCTCCGTCAGCCGCGACACCGTGCGCTCGGTGATCTGCTCACACAGCGTCTCGCGGTCGAGGATGTTCGTGGTGATGACGATCGACTTGCGCTCCTCATAGCGTGAGTTGACGATCGCGTAGAGCTCCTCGAGCACCCACGGGGTGGTCTGCTCGGCGCCGATGTCGTCGATGTGCAGCAGGTCCACGGCGACGAGCCGTTCGAGCAGGTCGTTGTGGTTCCCGGTGTCGAACGTCTTGCGGATCTGGGACAGCAGCCCGGGCAGGGAGTAGCGCGCCGCCGAGCGGCCGGCCTTGAGAGCCGACTGGGTGACCAGCATGGCCAGTGTCGTCTTGCCCGTGCCGACCGGGCCCATGAACCACAGCCCCCGCCCGGTGTCGAGGTTCTCCTCGATGCGCCCGGCGAAGCGCCGGGTCGCGGCGACGATGGTCGGATCGATCTCGGTCACCGGGAAGCGGTCAAAGGCGACGTCACGGTACTTCTGGGGGATCACCGCCGACAGGCTCTTGGCCCGGCTGGCGGCGATCACCTGCGGGCGACAGCGGCAGTCATAGGCGGTCTTGGTCGCCTCGTCGAAGACCAGCCCCGAGCCGTCGCAGACGTCGTAGGGACACAGGGCCACGGTTACTCGAACCTCGCTCCGGCGTAGTTGATGAAGCGCGGATAGTCGCTCTGGAAAGCCAGGGTGATCTCGCCGACCGCCCCGTTGCGGTGCTTGGCGATGATGACGTCGGCCTCGCCCTTGCGGGTCGACTCCTGGTTGTAGTACTCGTCGCGGTAGATGAACATGACCAGGTCGGCGTCCTGCTCGATGGACCCGGACTCGCGGAGATCGGACAGGATCGGCTTCTTGTCGCCGGCGCGCTGCTCGACGCCGCGCGACAGCTGCGACAGGGCGATCACCGGCACCTTCAGCTCGCGCGCCAGGGACTTCAGTCCGCGCGAGATCTGGCCGACCTGCTCCACCCGGCTCTCGACCCGTCCCTCATGGCGCATCAGCTGGAGGTAGTCGACGATGATCAGACCCAACCCGCCCTTGTCCTGGAGCTGCTGGTGCAGACGCCGGCACTTGGAGCGCACCTCCAGCACGCCGGTATCGGATGAGTCGTCCACGTAGAGATCGGAGGCGCCGAGGCGTGAACACGCGTCGAGGATCTTCGGCCAGCGGTTCTCCGGCACCTTGCCGCGCCGCAGATCATCGCCCTTGACTCCGGATTGAGAGGCCACGAAGCGCTGAGCCAGCTCGGACTCCGACATCTCCAGCGAGAACAGGGCGACGGGGAAGCCGCCCAGTGAGGCGTTCTCGGCCATGTTGCAGACCAGCGCCGACTTGCCCATGGAGGGGCGCGCGGCGAGGATGACCAGGTTGCCGGGCTGGAAGCCGCCGGTCTTCTCGTCGAGATCGCGAAAACCCGACGGCGTACCGGTCAGGACGCTCTTCTGCGTCGACCGATAGTGGAGGCGCTCGGTCTCCTCCTCGAGGATCATCTCGACGCGGCGGATCGACTTCTGGCGCTCGTCGCCGACGATGTCGAGGATGCGCCGCTCGCTCTGGGCGATGAGCTCGGCGGCCGAGGCCTCGCGCTTCTGCACCGCGGCGATCGACTGGTGGCTGGCATCGAGCAGCTCGCGCATCTGAGACTGCTCCCGCACGATCCGTCCGTACTCGGCGGCGTGGCCCGTCGCCGGCACCCAGGCGGCGAGTTCCTCGACCATGGCCGAGCCGCCGAGCTCCGCCAGCTGGCCGTTCTGCTCGAGTCGCTCGGACACCGTCAGGTGGTCGATCTTGCCGTCGCGCGTGTACAGCGCCAGCATCGCCGCGAACACGGCGCGGTGCTCGGGCCGGTAGAAGTGATCGGGCTTGAGCTGCAGCTCGATCAGCGTGTGCATGTGCCGGTCATCCAGCAGCACCGCTCCCAGCACCGACTTCTCGGCGGTGAGGTTGTGCGGGGGCACGATGGATCCGACGGTGGCGCTCATGGGGGACGCTCACACTAGCTCGCGCTCAGGCGGACGATCTGAGCTCTTCCCGCAAGCTCCGGGGTTCTTCTCACCCGCCCCGGTGGGGGTGCTGACTGTGCGTTCAGCACCCCCAAGCTACCGCCCGGGCGCCCCGCCGAACGCGCCCGCCTCAGTGCGTCCCGCGGGCGTGCTTGGGCAGCCACCACGCCGCGCACCAGGCCAGCGCGAGCAGGCCGAGCGCCACCCCCAATCCGGCTCCGGCGGCGTCGACGAACCCACCGGCGCCGACACGCTCGCCGACCTGACCGAACAGCACCGAGCCGACCAGTGCGATGCCGAGCGACATCGACAGCTGCTGCACCGACTCCAGCAGTCCTGAGGCCGAGCCGATCTGGCGGGGCTCGACCCCCGCCAGGATCACGTCGAACATCGGCACGAACACCATGCCCATGCCGAAGCCGGCGAGCGCCAGCGGTCCGGTCAGGTCCCAGGCGCTGAGGGACCCGCCGCGGCTGAGCATGACGATCAGGCAGACCCCGAGGCCCAGGGCCATCATCCCGGTGCCGATGTGGATCGTGGTGCGCCCGATGCGCTCCAGCAGCAGCGAGGAGACGATCGATCCGGGGATCGCGGCGACGGCGACCGCCACCGTGGCGACGCCGGAGCCCAGCGGCGAGAAGCCGAGGCCGGTCTGGAACATGACGTTGAAGGCGAGCACCATGCCGCCCATCGCGCCGATGAAGCCCACGACGAGGGCCAGCCCGGCCACATAGGGCCGGCGCCGGAGGATGCCCGGGTCGACCAGCGGGACCAGTCCGCGACCCAGCCGGCGCCGCTGATGCCAGGCGAAGGCACCGGTCAAGGCCAGGCCCCCGGCCAGCATCGCGAAGGTCCAGGCCGGCCAGCCGTCCTGGCGGCCTTGGATGAGCGGGAAGATGAGACACACGCCGATCCCGACCGACAGCAGGACGCTGAGCGGATCGAAGCGATGCTCCGGGGTCACGGCGGCGTTGCGCGGCAGGTACCGCCGCCCCAGCACCAGGGCGATGAGCCCGAGTGGGAGGTTGAGCAGGAAGATCGCCCGCCAGCCCGTGCCGGCCAGGTCGAGGTTGACGAGTCCGCCGCCGGCCAGCGGGCCGGCGATCGCCGCCAGCCCCATCACCGGCCCGAAGATGCCAAAGGCCTGCTGCTGGCCCGCGTCGCCGAACAGCTCGCGGATGAGGCCGAAGCCCTGGGGCACCATCGCCGCCGCGGTGACACCCTGCAGGGCGCGGGCGGCGATCAGGGTGGTCGGGCTCGGCGCCAGCGCGCAGAGAGCCGAGGCGGCGATGAAACCGGTGATTCCGGCCAGCAGGACCCGCCGGCGGCCGAAGACGTCACCCAGACGGCCTCCGAGCAGGATGGTCACGCTCATGGCGAGCGTGTAGGCGGCGGTCAGCCACTCGAGGTCGGCGTAGGACCCGCCGAGCTGGTGGCGGATCGCCGGCGCCGCGGTCTGGGTGATCGTTGAGTCGAGCAGGTCCATGACCGCGGACAGGAGCACGACGCTGAAACCGAGCCACTTCACTCGGTTCGCCGCGGACCGGTTATCGGTGGCGGCGTCAGGGGGGGTGAGGACTGTGGTTGACATGAGCCACACGCTCCCGTCAATTGCGGTCACAAACGGACCTATCTTTCGCGATAGCGGTCAATTGTCGTCCGCAATGGCTGAGAGGCTAGGCGGCATGATCGAGACATCGGCACGACTCCTGGCCCTGCTGTCGCTGTTGCAGGTGCGTCGGGAGTGGACGGGGTCGGAGCTGGCCGAGCGGCTCGAGGTCGGCCCGCGCACGATCCGCCGCGACGTCGACAAGCTGCGCTCGCTCGGCTACCCGGTGGAGGCGGCGCCCGGGGTGGCCGGCGGCTACCGCCTGGGGGCGGGGGCGGAGCTGCCGCCGCTGCTGCTCGATGATCAGGAGGCGATCGCCGTGGCCGTCGGACTGCGCACCGCCGCCGCGGGTCAGGTCGCCGGGATCGAGGAGACCTCGGTGCGCGCGCTGACCAAGCTCGAGCAGATCCTGCCCGACCGCCTGCGCCGGCGGGTCAGTGCGCTCTCCCACGCGACGTCCGCCTTCGCGCTGGAGGGTCCGCGCATCGATCCCGACGTGCTGGCCGACCTGGCCGGCGCCTGCCGCGACAGCCTGTCAGTCCGCTTCGGCTACCTGACCGGCGACGAGCGTGCGACCCGCCGCCAGGTCGACCCGGCCGCGGTGGTCTACAGCGGCTATCGCTGGTACCTGGTCGCCTACGACCTCGACCGTGAGGACTGGCGGACTTTCCGGCTCGACCGGATCACCTCCCAGGTACGGGCCGAGGGCCGGGGCAGCCGGCGCCTCGTACCGGGCGGCGACGCCGCGGCCTACGTCCAGCGTCAGCTGCGCGGACGGGGCGCGGGCGTCGAGCCGGACGCGCTGCCGGGCCGGATCCGCTTCCGGGCTCCCGCGGCCCAGATCACCCGCCGCATCCCCGCCAGCCGCGCCAGTGTCGAGCCGGATGGGGAGGAGGCCTGTGTGGCCACCACCACCGGGCCCTGGAGCCGGGACTTCCTCGTCTGGGCCGCCCTGCTCGACGTGGATCTCGAGGTGCTCGGTCCGCCCGAGCTGGTG
>CAZZVR010000212.1:0-6782 GCA_964657595.1 Burkholderia sp. PAMC 26561
GCGGGCGGCGGCGACACCGACGGCGGCGCCGCTGCCGGGGACAGTCCGGCGAGCAGCCGCGACATGTCCCGGGCGGCGCGCAGCGTGCCGCTCACGCTGCCGCTGACCTTGGACTCCCCGCCGGCCCGCACGCGGTAGCGGACCGGGGTCTCCTGGATCCGCCAGCCCGCGGCGGCCGCGCTGAGCACCATCTCCAGCGGCCAGCCGAAGGCGCGATCCGCCAAGCCCAGGGCGAGCAGCGCCTCGCGTCCGGCGCAGCGCATCGGGCCCAGGTCGGTCAGCTTGGCCGCCCCGGCCCGGCGGGTCAGCTCCCAGGCGATGAAACGGTTGGCCAGCCGGGCGTGGACCGGCCAGGCGCCGGGATCGGGGTGGCGGGCGCCCATGACCAGATCGGCGCTGCCGGCGCTCACCGGGCCACTCACCCGGGGCAGCTCGGCCGGGTCGAGGGAGCCGTCGGCGTCCATGAAGCAGACCAGGTCCGTGGTGGCGGCGCTCAGTCCGGCGAAGCAGGCCGAACCGAAGCCGCGGCGGGGTTCTGAGACCACGCGCGCGCCGAGCCGGCGGGCGACCTGCGCCGACCCGTCGTCGGAGCCGTTGTCCACCACCAGCGGCACATAGCCGGCGGGGAAGCCCGCGAGCGCGAAGGGCAGCGCCTCGGCCTCGTTGAGGACGGGCAGGATGACCTCGATCACGGGGCCCGAGACTAGTGGCCTAAGTCTCAGGTGAGCGACGGGGATTTTGGTCCTATACGGATCACTTCCCACGTCGAAGTCCTTACAAGTTGGGAAAACCGCGTCGTCAGGCTGCCGGAGACGCGCGTTGGCTCTACGGTTCGGAGGCCATGATCCTCGTCACCGGCGGCGCCGGCTTCATCGGCTCCCACATCGTCGACCAGCTCATCGCCGCCGGCCACCCCGTGCGGGTGCTCGACGCGGTCCTCTCCAGCGCCCACCGCGAGATGCCGGAGGTCAACCCGTCCGCCGAGCTGATCGTGGGTGACGTGCGTGACGCCGAGGTGGTCGCCGGCGTGCTCGACGGGGTGACCGGCGTGTGTCACCAGGCGGCGATGGTCGGCCTCGGCGTCGACATCCTCGACATGCCCGCCTACGTCGGCCACAACGACCTCGGCACCGCCGTGCTGCTGGCCGAGCTGGCCCGCCGGGACTTCGCCGGTCGGCTCGTGCTCGCCTCGAGCATGGTGGTCTACGGGGAGGGCCGCTACCGCTGTGCCGAGCACGGTCGGGTGGCGCCGCCCGCGCGCGCGGCGGAGGCGCTCGAGGCGGGCCGCTTCGAGGTGGCCTGCCCGCAGTGTGGCCGGCCTCTCACCCCCGAGCCGATCCCCGAGAGCGCCGCGGTCGATCCGCGCAACGTGTACGCGGCGACCAAGCTGCATCAGGAGCACCTCGCCTTCAGCTTCGCGCGGGAGACCGGGGTGCCGGTCACCGCGCTGCGCTACCACAACGTCTACGGCCCGGGGATGCCGCGCGACACCCCCTACGCCGGCGTCGCCTCGATCTTCGCCAGCGCCCTCGCCGGAGGGGTCGCCCCCCGGGTGTATGAGGACGGCGGCCAGTTGCGGGACTTCATCCACGTGAGCGACGTCGCTCGGGCCAACGTCCTGGCGCTCACCGCACCCGAGCCGGTGAGCGGCAGCTTCAACGTGGCCACCGGCCACCCCGCCAGCGTGCTCGACATGGCTCAGGCGCTGGCGGCCGCCTTCGGCGGGGAGCTGGCCCCCGAGGTCACCGGACAGTTCCGCCTGGGGGACGTGCGCCACGTCTTCGCCTCCGCCGAGCTCGCCCGCGAGCGGCTCGGCTTCAGCGCCGAGATCACCTTCGCCGACGGCATGCGCGAGTTCGCCCATGCGCCACTGCGCGCATGAGCCTGCCGGCCGGGTCGACGCTGCTGGCCGAGAGCGCGAGCCGCGGCACCGTGCTGGTCGTCGATGACGAGCCGACGATCACCGAGGTGGTCTCGCGCTATCTGCGCCGGGCCGGTTACCGGGCCGAGACCGCCTCAGACGGCGCCCAGGCGCTTGCCGCCGCCGCGCGCGCCCGCCCGGACCTGGTGGTGCTCGACCTCATGCTGCCCCGCATCGACGGGCTCGAGGTGATGGCGCGCCTGCGCGAACAGGACCGGGCAGGCGGGGTGGGACCGGTGCCGGTGATCCTGCTCACCGCCCGGGGTGAGGAATCGGACCGCATCGCCGGACTGCGCCTGGGTGCCGACGACTACGTGGTCAAGCCGTTCTCCCCGGCCGAGCTGGTGGCGCGCATCGACACCGTCCTGCGTCGGGTCGAGCGTCCCGCGGAGAGCAGCCCGCTCATCGAGATCGGGGAGATCGTCGTCGACCCCCACGCCCGCCGGGCGCTGATCGGCGGCGTCGAGGCGCAGCTGACGGTGCGCGAGTTCGACCTCCTGCTCTTCTTCCTCCAGCATCCCGGTCAGGTGTTCCGGCGCGAGCAGCTGATGGACGCCGTGTGGCAGTACTCCTTCTACACCGACACCTCCACCGTCACCGTGCACATCCGTCGGCTGCGGGCCAAGATCGAGCGCGATCCCGCCGAGCCCCGGTACCTGCAGACGGTATGGGGCGTCGGCTACCGGTTCCAGCCGTGACCGTGTGGCGCCTGCTCGCGAGCACCGCCACCGTCGCCGCCCTGGCGGTCAGCCTCGCGGTGCTCGGCTTCCCCCACACGCTGGTGGTGCTCGGCGTGCTCGTCGGCATCGCCCTGGTCACCCTGGCCGGCACCGAGTGGGTGATCCGCTCGCGCCGGCGCGGGGCGCCGGCGCCAATCTCGGTCCAGCTGGCGATCGCCATCGGCCTGGTGGTGGGGCCGCTGCTGGTGGCGCTGCTCATCCTCGGCCTGACCATGTTCGTGTCCGGCACCGACGCTGCCCTGGTCGGGGTGATCGTCGCCCTCAGCGGCGTCCTCGGGGTCGGGGCGGCCGCCCGCATCTCCCGCGGGCTGTCGGCCGACGTCGGCGCCATCCGCGACGGCCTGATCCGCGTGGGGGAGGGTGACCGCACGGTCCGCGTGTCCGCCTCGAGTGCCGCGGAGCTGGGGGAGCTGGCCTCACAGGCCAGCGCGATGATCGCGCGCCTCGCCCATGAGGAGGCGGCCCGCGCGGGTTCTGAGACGGCGCGGCGTCAGCTCATCGCCCACGCCTCCCATGACCTGCGCACCCCGGTCACCTCGCTGCGGCTGCTCGCCGCCGCGGTGGACGACGAGGTGGTCGACGGGCAGCTGCGACGTGAGTACGTCCACCGCATGCTCACCCACATCGAGGTGCTCTCGGCGCTGATCGACGACCTGTTCGAGCTGTCGCGCATCCAGGCCGGGGACATCAACTGGAGCCTCGAGCAGGTCGGCGTGGCGGAGCTGGTGGATGAGACCGTGGCCGCCATGCGCGTGCAGGCCGAGGCGCGCGGCGTGGCCGTCACCGCCGATCTGCCCGAGCGCCTGGCGCCGGTGCGCGGCAACCCGGAGAAGCTGCAGCGCGTGCTGTTCAACCTCATCCAGAACGCGATTCGCCATTCACCCGCCGACGGCACCGTGGTGGTGCGGGCCCAGGGCGGCGCGGGCATGATCGAGGTGGAGGTCGAGGATGGCGGGGACGGCATCCCCGTGGCCGAGCGTGAGCTGATCTTCGACGCCTTCTACCGCGGCGGGGTCGACGCCTCGCGCTCCACCGACGGCGCCGGCCTGGGCCTGGCCGTGGCGCGGGCGATCGTCGATGCCCACGGGGGCGAGATCTGGCTGGCCGCCGGTGAGGCGACCGGAACGCGCGTGCGCTTCAGCGTCCCCATCGCCGCCTGACGCGTCGGTGGCACGCGGGCGTGGCGTGGCGTGGCGTCTGGCGGGATGGCCGCGTTCTCATCCCGAATTCGGGTCACAGAGGACGGAAAAGCGCAAAAGTTCGCATCGGCTTGCGGTTGAGTCGCGCTGAGCTGAAACGATTGGGGGCGTGTCCATCGACGCGTCAGATCGTGGGTTGACGCCGGCAGCGCGCCAGGCGCTCGCAGAACTCCTGGGACGAGATGACCCCTCCATCGTCGGGCTTGTCCTCACCGGGTCAGCAGCACGGGGAATGGCGATGTCGCGTTCCGACGTCGACGTGATGGTCATCAGAGATGAGCCGGTGAACGATCGTGAGATCACGCGGTCATCCGTGATCGACGAGATCCCCCTCACCCTGGGTGAGCTCGAAACGGTCCCGCCGGTGGGATCTGTCGCAGCTGGGTACCGGTGGCAGTTCGCCTGGGCTGAGGTCCTGCGCGACCGCACCGACGGTCGCGTGACGGCCGCCGTACTGAGACAGGCCACCTTGACCGAGGCAGAGCAGCGCTACGTCCTGATCGACCTCTCGCGGCTCGACGGATTCATCAACTTCGCCTACCGCGCGCTGAAGTCCCACCGGGATGGACGGTCCTTCGAGGCTCGGGTTGATTCAGCGGAGAGCGTCGCCTCTCTGCTCGATGTCGTCTTCGCGCTGAATGGTCGTGTCCGGCCCTACAACAAATACCTCGCCTGGGAGTTGCGTGAGCACCCGCTCGACCATCGCGATTGGCAGCCCGCGAGCCTCCTCCCGCTCCTCGAGGCGCTCCTCGACGGTTCAGAGGCTGCGATGAGGGCCGCGTTCGCGGCCGTCGAGCGAGCCTGCCTACGCTGCGACCGCAACGCTTCCGGCACTGTGCTGAGACAGATTGTCGAGTCCTGGGGCGCCGACCTGGCGCTGTTGCGCGGCACCGCCTGAACTGGACCCGGCAGACGGCGCTCTGCACCCAGGTGTCCCGCTTCGGGAACCGCACAGGCCGTTGGTCGCCGCAGCCCTCCCTGAATCGCGTGACTGTGAGGCTCGGGTAGCTCGGTGGCGATCAGTTGCGCGACGCGCCGCGACTCAGGCCCGACGCGTCGCCGGGCTCCTCAGCGTCACGGTTCGGGTAACGGATCGGGAGCTGTGCCCGGGGGCCGTGACGGTGATGTGGACGGTGACCGCCAACCGGTGGTTGCGTCGCAGGACGGCGGCGGCGGCCTTGGCGAGCGTGAGCTTGAGCGTCCGTGCCGTGTGCGCGGCGAGGGTGACCCGAGCGCTGGCGATGGTCACCGGCTTGGCGCGCGCCGGCCCCCGACGCGCTTCCACGGCGTGGGTCTTCAGGCTCGGGGCGACCGCGGTGACGCTGACCTGGTAGGTGACGCTGTAGGCGTTCGGGTTCTGGAGCTTCAGCGCCGGGCCGCTCCCCGGGGTCACCGGGTTGAACAGCGTCAGCGGCCCGGTGGCCGGGACGGGCTGGGCGGTCGGTGACGGTGAGTGGGTCGGCGTCGGCGCCGGAGCAGGCGAGGGCGAGGGCGTGGGTGATGGAGAAGGCGAGGGCGAGGGCGATGGCGAGGGCGACGCTGTGGCACTCACCGTGTAGGTGATCTGGACCGTCGTGCTCAGGCCATCCTGGCTGACCGCGGTGACCGAGTAGGCGAACGTGCCCGCCGTGGACGTGTTCAGGGCTCCGGCGCCCTGGGCGGCGCCGTTGCTGTCGGTGCACGAGGCGATGCCGGGGGCTCCCGTGCTGTCGGCGCAGCTGAAGCTCGTGGGCACCGACTGGCCGACCGCGTAGGTGCCGCCGTTGGCCGGTGAGGCGATCGTGGCCGTCGGTGGGGCATGGTCGGCGAAGACTGCGACCTGGTCGGAGCCGGCTTCCGGCACGGCGAGGAACTGCCCTGATGGGCTGAAGGCGAACTCACCGGGCGAGCCCCCGGGATAAGCCTCCGCGACGGCGGGCTCCGCCAGGCTCCCGTCGGCTCCCACGTTGAAGGCCACCAGGCTCCCGTCGCCCAGGACGGCCGCCAGCCAGCCCCGGGGACTGAATGCCACCTGGAGGACCTCCTGGGTGCTCGGATCGGCGAAGGGCGAGCCCGCCAGCGCGGAGAGGCTTCCGCCGGCACCCACGTTGAACATGGAGATGTAGGAGGCGTCCTCACCGTTGGAGGTATCGCGGTCCGCCACCGCGAGCAGGCTGCCGTCGGGACTGAAGGCAGCGTCGTCGGGCACCGGCTCGCCGGTCGGCGTGGCGCTGAGCAAGGCGACGCTGCCCCCGTCGCCGACGGCCAGCAGGTCGACCTGGGCGTTGCCTGCGTCCGCGACCGCGGCCCGAGAACCCGCGGGGTTCACTCCGATACCGCCGATGGGGATCGCGCCGCTGGGCAGCATCGCCGTCGCGCCCGGGGATAGACCGCCACCGTTGACGGCGTAGCCCTCCACGGCGGTGCCGCTTTGACCGGGCACGATCTGGGTGGACACCAGCAGGGTGTTGCCGTCGGGGGTGAAGGCCAGGCTCTGGATCTGGCCGGCGTCGAGCACCGGACCCACCTGGGTGAAGGTTCCGTCTGAACCGATCGCATACAGGGACAGGCAGCCCTCGTCACAGAGCTGACCGCCACTGGTGTCGCTGGCCGCTCCGGCCACGGCGACGTAGCCCCCCTGTGGGTCATAGGCGATCGCACCCGGTGTGTTGGCCAGGCCGACTGACGCTCCCGCAGGGGTGAGCGCGCCGCCGGCGTCGACGTCCATCAGCGTCAGGGACCCGCCGTAGCTTCCACTCACCAGGCGGTTCGCGACGACGGCGGTACGGCTATCCGGGCCCCAGCTGAAGTTGAGATCGCCCGCGTTGGCCGCCACACCATTGGGGTCGGTGGCGAACGGCGAGCCGGGCACCACCGCCAGGGTGGGCGCCGGCGCACTCGTGTAGGCGAGGGCGCGTCCCGGCACCAGTCCCAGCACCAGCG
>CAZZVR010000213.1:0-6280 GCA_964657595.1 Burkholderia sp. PAMC 26561
GCGGTCGCGCGGGCCCGGGTCCGGACGCGGCCCGGGGGGCTCCGACCGACAGTGCGCTGACGAGGATCGGCACCTCGAGGGACTCGGGACCCGGTGGGCCGAGCGTCGGCGGGGCCGGACCCGCTCCGGGAAGCGATCCGCTCCCCAGCACCTCGGCGACCTCCCATGACCTCTCAGTCGCTGACGCGAAGGCGTCGAGCCCCAGACCCGACACCTTCACGGTCGCGCGGGCCAAGGTGACCCGCCCCGCGAAGACCACCACCGGCTCGGCCAGCCGCTGGCCTGCGGCCACCGCCGCGGCGTCACGCAGGTTCCGGGGCCCGTCGGAGTCCGGCTCGCCCCCGGGGATCATCGCCCCGGTGATGACGACGTTGGCCTCCCACGGACCGCAGTAGGCCAGGAACGCGCCGACCTCCTCGATCGCATCGGTCCCCAGCGTGACGATCACCGCGCGCACCCCCCGCTCGGTGGCGGCTCGGATCACCCCGGCGGTGGCCACCAGCAGCTCGAAGGTGAGCTGTGGCCCGCCGACGGTCGCCAGGTCGACCGGGGTGGTGTCGATTCCCGCGCGGGCGGCCAGTTGGGCTCCGTCGAGGGCGGGAACCGCCAGCCCGTCGACGATGCGCATCGAGATGGTGCCGCCAAGGGCGACGTGCAGCAGCTCCGCGCTCATCTCGGTGCCACCGCGCGGGTTGGGGGTGAGGCGACACCCCGGACCGGGTAGTGCTCCGCCCCAGTGCCCTCAATGCTCGAGCCCACCCCAGGCTGATGGCGGGAACCACCGCCTGGGTCCTCGGGGACCAGCTGTCCCTGGACAACCCCGCACTGGCTGGGGCAGACCGCGTGCTGCTGGTCCAGAGCATCGGTGCCCTGGGAGCCAAGCGCTTCCACCGTCAGAAGCTGCACCTCATCCTGGTGGCGATGCGCCGCTTCGCCGATGCCCTGGAGAGCCGGGGCATGGAGGTCGACTACGTACGGGCCCCCACGCTGGCCGCGGGCCTGGCTGAACATTCCCGGCGTCATGCGCCTGACCGGGTCGCGCTGCTGGCCCCCAAGAGCGCGGAGGGGCGCCGGCGCCTGGCTGGGCTGGCGGGCGTGGAGATCGTGCCCGGCACGCTGTTCCTGACCGACGAGGCCGATTTCGAACATTGGGCCCAGGGGCGCCGAAGGCTGGTCATGGAGGACTTCTACCACTGGCAGCGCTCGCGGCTCGGCGTGCTCATGGATGACGGCCAGCCCTGTGGAGGTCGCTGGAACTTCGACGCCGAGAACCGCAAGCCGCCGCCGCGCGACCTCGCGCCCCCACGACCCTACCGCCCGCGGGAGGATGAACTGGACGTCGCCGTCCGGGCCGAACTGGACGCGTTGGCGCTCGACTCCTGGGGTGAGGACGGACCGCGGCTGTGGCCGGCCGATCACGCTCAGGCCCGGCGTGCCCTGCGCCACTTCATCGACTTCGGCCTGAGCGACTTCGGGCCCTACCAGGATGCGATGGTGACCGGCGAGCGGATGCTGTGGCATTCGCTGGTGTCCTCCTCGCTGAACCTCGGCCTGCTGGATCCCCTCGAATGCGTCCAGGCCGCCGAACAGGCCTACCGCGACGGTCGGGCGCCGCTGCAGAGCGTCGAGGGCTTCATCCGCCAGATCATCGGATGGCGCGAGTACATCTGGAGCATGTACTGGCATCTCGGGGATCGCTGGGCGCAGATGAACGCGCTCGGGGCCGACGGTCCGCTGCCCAAGGTGCTCGAGACCGGTGAGACCGACATGCGCTGCCTGGCTGACGCGGTCGGTGGGCTGCGAGTCACCGGCTATGCCCACCACATCGAGCGGCTGATGCTGTTCGGGAACCTCATGCTGCTGGCCGGCGTCGCCCCGCCGCTCGCCCGTGATTGGTTCCACCGCGCCTTCATCGACGGCTATGACTGGGTGATGGCGCCGAACGTGCTCGGCATGGCCACGTGGGCCGACGGCGGCGTGATGATGACCAAGCCCTACGCCGCCAGTGGTCGCTACATCCAGCGCATGTCGAACCACTGCCGCTCCTGTCGCTATGACCCGGGGACGCGGACGGGTGAGGACGCCTGTCCGTTCACCACCCTGTACTGGGACTTCCTCGATCGCAACCGCCGCCAGCTCACGGAGATCCGCCGCATGCAGCTCTCGCTGCGCAACCTCGACCGGATCGGTCCCGCGGAGATGACCGAGATCCGCGATCAGGCGCGCGGGCTGCGCCGGAGCTTCGAGGCGTAGGCTGAGACGGGATGAGCGCACCCGAGAACACCGGCGAGTCGGTCTGGGACTATCCGCGTCCCCCGGCCGTGCAGCTGTGCCTGCGGCGGGTCCGTGTCGAGTTCGCCGGGGAGGTGCTGGCCGACTCCCAGCGGGCCCAGCGCGTGCTGGAGACGAGCCATCCGCCCACCATCTACATCCCGTTCGCCGACGTCAACCGTGAGCTGCTCGTGCCGAGCGGGGTCCGACCGACCCTGTGTGAGTTCAAGGGCCAGGCGCGCTACTACGACGCGGTATCGGGCTCGCGTCGCGTGCAGGCGGTGGGCTGGACCTACCCGACGCCCGCCCGCGGCTATGAGGCCCTGGCCGACACCATCTGCTTCTACCCCAGCCGGGTGGACGCGGCGTGGCTCGACGACGAGCGCGTGCAGGCCCAGGAGAGCGACTTCTACGGCGGTTGGATCACCGCCGAGCTCCGCGGCCCGTTCAAGGGCCCGCCGGGCACCCTCGGCTGGTGATTCTCCGGGCGTGGACCCGTCAGACTGAGCGCGTGAAGACGCCACCGTGGTTTAACAGGCATCGCCGGTGAGGCCCGACCTCGATCGCTGGATCCCGCGACCTCGGGTGCACGTCGAACATCGGCGTGAGACGCACGTCTCACCTGAGACGGTCTGGGATGCCGCCCGGTCCGTCCGTCTGGCGGACACGCGCGCGCTCGGCCGCCTCGTCCGGCTGCGGATTCCCGGTCTCACCCCGGAGACCACCTACGACGCCATGTTTCGGTCCTCGCCGTTCAACGTCCTCCACGCGGACGACACGGCGCTGGTGTCGGGGTTGGTCGGCCGGATCTGGACCCTGCGCCGGGACTACCCGGACCTGCCCGACCCGGAGGCATTCCGGCGCTGGTCGGTCCACGGCACGGTCCGCGTGATGTTCGCCAGCTGGGTGGAGCCGGTCGGCTCCGGTGGCGCGGCGCTCATCAACGAGACCCGGGTTGACGCCGTCGACCGGGCTGCGCGCGTCGGACTGGCCACCCTATCCCCGCTCATCACCGGATCCCACAGCCTGATCGGTCGCGAGGGCCTGGAGATCGCCGTCCGGCGCGCCGAGGTCCCCGGGTGATCGGCGACCGCTGGGGCGTGACGGCGGCGGAGGTCGCCCGCAGCTACCCGTGCGATGGTCTCGTCCCGCGCCCGGCCTTCGCGGCCTGGCGCGGGGTCACCGTGCACACCGGGCCCGAACAGGTCTGGCCGTGGCTGACCCAGATCCGTCTGGCGCCCTACTCCTATGACTGGCTCGACAATCTGGGGCGCACCTCACCCCGTGAGCTGCGCGGCCTGCCCGAGCCGGTCGTCGGGGAGGCCTTCGTCTCGGCATTCGGACGCGGCTGGGGTCGGGTGGAGGCGGTCAGCCTCGGTCGCGCGTTCACCGGATCGATCATGGGCGCCGTCATGTCCTACGAGCTCGTCCCGCTCGCCGGTGACGCCGGCACCCGGCTGCTGCTCAAGCTCGTGATGGCCCGCGGGCGCGTCATCGCCCCGGTGCTGTCGGTCGGCGACCTCGTCATGGCCCGGCGCCAGCTGCTCAACCTGGCCGCGTTGGCCGAGCGCGACGCGGAGGTCCCCCGGTGAGTACCGTCGCCGACGTCGCCGGCCAGCAGCGCACCACGGTCGTGTCGATCATCACCGCCTCCTCCCTCATGGTGTTGATGCTCGGGGTGGGATTGGCCACCGCCAGCCTGGGTCTCATCTCCACCGGCATCGAGTCGACCGGTGACGTGGTGGCGGCTGTGGTGACGTTCTTCGCCGTGCGGTTGGGAGCCCGCCCCGCGGATGAGTCCCATCCCTTCGGGCACCGGCGGGCCGAGAACCTCTCGGCCCTGGCCGAGGCGTCGATCCTGCTCGGGGGTGGCGTCGTCGTGGTCATCGAGGCGGTCCAGCGGCTGATCGGGGGCAGCGACTCGCTCACCGCGCGCTGGTATGTGTTCGCCGTGATCGGCCTGGCGATCGTGGTCAACCTGATGCGCGCCGGTGTCGCCGCCCGGAGTGCCAAGCGCTATGCGTCCGCGGCGCTGCGGTCCAACTCGTTCCATTTCGCCAGCGACGTCGGCGGATCGATCGCCGTGCTCGTCGGACTGATCGCCGTGCGCGCCGGGTTCCGCGACGGTGACGCGATCTCCGCGCTGATCGTGGCCAGCTTCATCTTCACCGCGGCGGGCCGTCTCATCGTTGAGAACGGTCAGGTCCTCATGGACAGTGCGCCGGTTCAGGCCCAGGCGGTGGCCCGGAACGCGATCGCCGCCCTGGGGCCTGACGTGGAACTCGACCGCCTGCGTCTCCGCGAGTCCGGGGGACGCTATTTCGCCGACGTGGTGGTCGCGATCCCGCCCGGCCAGGCCGTGGTCGAGGCCCACACCACCGCCAACGCCGTCGAGGAGGCGATCGAGCAGGTCCTGCCCCACAGCGACGTGGTGGTCCACGTGGAGCCGCGACTCCGGGGTCTGACCCTTCGTGACCAGGTGCTCGCGGTCGCGCTCACCGAGCCGACGGTCAGCGAGGCTCACGACATCACGATCTTCGATCACGACGGCCAGCACAGCGTGTCTCTGCATCTCAAACTGCCCGCCGACAGTTCCCTGGCCACCGCCCATGAGGTCGCCGAGCGCGTGGAGAGCGCGATCCTCGCGCTGCCTCACGTCAGTGACGTCCGCACCCACCTCGAGCCCCTCGAGCAGCCCATCGCCGCCGACCCCTCGGCGGGGACCGACCCGCGTGCGCTCGAGACGATCGAGACCGTCGTGCGGCGCTACGCGCACGCACCGGCACGCGACCTGCGCCTGCTGCCCACCGAGGCGGGCGACGTGCTCTTCATCACCGTCTCGGTCGGCGCGACCGCGTCTCTGGACCAGGCCCACCAGCTCGCCAGTCGGCTCGAGGAGGAGTTGCGCCAGGAGCTCCCGTCGATCGCGGACGTGGTCGTCCACACCGAGCCCTGACCGGCGCCGTCACGCCGGAGCCGCCTTCCAGCCGAGCGGAGCGCTGTCAGCGTCGAGCTGCCAGCGGGTGGACGGTCCGCTGGGACGGACTGCGTCGGTGAGCCACCAGGTCTCGTCCGGGTTCCACCCCGCCAGGACGGTGTGGAACGCCCCGGCGCGCAGGGCTCGGCCCGCGGTGCTCAGGTAGCCCACCACGCTGACGTGAACGGCGTCATAGTCGGCGGCGACCGCCGGGTAGTCGGGAATCGCCCATCGCGCGTCCTCGCCGGTGGCCCGCCACCAGTCGTGGCGGCGCGAGCGCGGGACCGCCAGGGGGTAGCGCTGCACCAGCGCGCTCCAGTCCTCGGGGCCGGCCACCTCGAACACCGAGCCCGCGGCGCGGGGGCTGACGCGGCGGGACTGGGCCACCGTCCAGTCCATCGCGTCCTCGACCAGGGTCAGCCCCACTGGCCCGCGGCTAAGAAGGCATCGTGTGGTGCGGATGAGTCCGTGCCGCGCCGGAGTCGACCACCAGGATCCCGAGAATGAGGCCCGGGGATCATCGCGGCGCTTCTGCGCGCGGCGTTCCTCGGCCAGCGTGTCTGACCGCCAGCGGTGCAGCGCCGCAGCCGAATCGTATGGCTCCTCGGGCGCATCGGTCCGCTCGGGGGCGGCGAAGCTGACCTCGTGCTGGTCGGCCGGGTCCATCGGGGTCGCCCACCATCGCGCCGCCGCGGAGGCACTGATCGCCTCGGCCACCGGTCCGAGGCTGGCACTGACGTCCGGGTGGGCCAGGCGCCGGTCACAGGCGTCAGGCTCCTCCCAGTACATGGCGGCGTAGACCGCATCCTCGAGCGCGTCCCAGAACACCGCGGGGTCGCGGGTAGCCCGGATCGCCGCGGTGTCGGCGCGCTCGACCAGGGTGCTCAGCTCCGCGGCCAACCGCGCCGGACCAGCCGACTCGGGCGCTCGCTCGCGCCACCACCACGACCCCTCCCGGGCGAGCAGGGCCCAGCAGACGCGCCGGCCGCGCGGTCCTGCCAGCAGGTCGGTGGCACGGACGCTCAGGGCGTC
>CAZZVR010000213.1:6290-6686 GCA_964657595.1 Burkholderia sp. PAMC 26561
GATCTCCGTGCCACACGCTCGGGCTTGGCGCGGCGGCACCGGTCTGAGCAGTAGCGCACCGCATCCCAGTCTCGCGCCCATTTGCGCCGCCAGGTGAACGGGCGCCCGCATCTCTCACACACCTTCTGCGGGAGGTCGCCCTTGCGCCGCACGGTTCAGCTCAGTCGGGCAGGGCGTAGCCGCGCGTCGCCTTGGCGACTTCACCCGACTTGCTCAGGCGGGTGAGGGCGGCGCTGACGGTCGCGGTGGCGATGCCCGTCACCTGGCCGATCTCCGAGGCGGTCTGGGGGCCCCGCTTGAGGGCTTGGAGGATCTTGGCCTTGTTCTCGCCCCGCGGCGTGGTGGCGCTGGCGGGCCTGCCGTTCGCGGCCGTCGGCTTGGCCCTCGCGGCGGCGG
>CAZZVR010000214.1:0-6608 GCA_964657595.1 Burkholderia sp. PAMC 26561
ACCTCATCTGGCAGAACGGGGAGCTCGTTGCCTGGGAGGACGCGAAGGTACACGTGTTGACGCACGGTCTGCACTACGGGACCGGGGTGTTCGAGGGTGTGCGCGCCTATGACACCGAGCTGGGGGCGGGCATCTTCCGGCACCAGGATCACATCGATCGCCTGTTCGCCTCCGCGGAGCTGTACTACATGGAGATCCCCTACTCCAAGGTGGAGATCCGGCAGGCCACCCACGCGCTGCTGCAGGCCAACGGCCTGCGCGAGTGCTACATCCGACCGATCGTCTTCCGCGGCTACGGCTCCATGGGCCTCAACCCGCTGGCCGCGCCGGTCGAGGTCGCGATCGCCTGCTGGCCCTGGGGCGCCTACCTCGGCGCTGACTCCAAGCTCACTGGCATCCGCGCCAAGGTCTCCAGCTGGCGGCGCATGTCGGCCGACTCGCTGATTCCCCACGCCAAGGCATCCGGGCAGTACCTGAACAGCATCCTCGGCAAGCTCGAGTCGCTCAAGGCCGGCTACGACGAGGCGATCATGCTCGACGACCACGGGTTCGTCTCGGAGGGCTCGGGTGAGAACGTCTTCGTCGTGCGCGACGGGAAGCTGCTGACCCCGCCGCAGTCGGCCGCGATCCTGGACGGGATCAGCCGCGCCGCGATCCTGCAGATCGCCGCCGACCACGGTGTCGAGATCGTGGAGCGCAACATCGCCCGGGCCGAGCTGTACCTGGCCGACGAGGTGTTCCTCACGGGCACCGCGGCGGAGCTGGTGCCGGTCACCGAGGTCGACGATCACACGATCGCCGAGGGTGTGCGCGGACCGATCACCACGCTCCTGGGCGACACGTACGAGGATGCGTTGCACGGTCGGGACGCCCGGTACACCCACTGGCTCGACATCGTCGACATCCCGGCCACAGTCGCGACCCCGACCTGAGCCCGATGACGAGCATCGAGCTCTATGACACCACCCTGCGTGACGGCATGCAGGGGGAGGGGATGTCGCTGTCGGCCCATGAGAAGCTGCGCGTCGCCCACATGCTGGACGAGCTCGGTATCGACGTCATCGAGGCGGGCTTTCCCAGCTCCAATCCCAAGGAGCTGGAGCTGTTCGGCCTGCTCGCGGGCGAGCGGTTCGAGCACGCCCAGATCGCCGCGTTCGGGATGACCCGGCGCCGTGACCTCAGCGCCGCGGAGGATCCCGCCCTGCAGGTGCTGGCCGACTGCTTCGCCCCGGTCACCACGATCGTCGGCAAGACGTGGTCGCTGCACCTCGAGAAGGTTGTCAAGGTCGGGCGCGAGGAGAACCTGGCGATGATCGCCGACTCGGTCCGCTACCTGGTCGGTGCCGGCAAGCGCGTCATGTACGACGCCGAGCACTTCTTCGACGGCTACTGCGAGGACCGCGAGTACGCGGTGGCCTGCCTGATGGCCGCCGCCCAGGCCGGGGCGGACACCGTTGTGTGCTGTGACACCAACGGCGGCAGCCTGCCCGAGCAGATCACCGAGGCGGTGGGCGCGGTGCGGGCGAGCCTGCCCCCGGGCGTCAAAGTCGCCATCCACACCCACGACGACGCCGGGCTGGCTGTCGCCAACACCCTGGCCGGGGTGAACGCCGGTGCCGTGCAGGTCCAGGGCACGATGAACGGCTACGGCGAGCGCTGTGGCAACGCGAACCTGATTACGGTGATCCCCAACCTCCAGCTCAAGCTCGGATACGACTGCGTCACCGACGCGCAGCTGAGCCAGCTGACCCCTGCCTCGCACTACTTCAACGAGCTGCTCAACCTGACCCCCAACGCCGACCAGCCCTACGTCGGGCGCAACGCCTTTGCCCACAAGGGCGGGATGCACGTCGCCGGCGTCAACGTCGACCCGGCCACCTTCGAGCACGTCGATCCCGCGCTCATCGGCAACACGCGCGAGGTGCTCGTCTCGGAGCTGTCGGGCAAGGGCACCATCCACTCCCACGCCGCACGGGCGGGCATTGCGCTCGACGACGCCACCGCCGCGGAGGTGCTCGAGCAGGTCAAGGCGCGCGAGCACCTCGGCTATCACTACGAGGCCGCCGCCGGGTCGCTCGAGCTGCTCGTGCGCAAGGCCACCGGTGAGTATCAGCCGCTGTTCGTGCTCGAGTCCTGGCGGGTGATCGTCGAGAAGCGCGCCGATGACCGTCTGGCGACCGAGGCGACGGTGAAGCTGTGGGCGCCCCCAGGACCGGACGGCGAGCGCTACGTGCGCACCGCCGAGGGCAACGGCCCGGTCAACGCACTCGACGCCGCGCTGCGCGAGGCCCTGCTCGACATCTATCCCGAGCTCACCGGCATCGAGTTGGTCAACTTCAAGGTCCGCATCCTCGACGGCAACAAGGGCACCGAGTCGATCACCCGGGTGCTGCTCGACTCGGTCGGTCGCGACGGCCGCGAGTGGGGTTCGGTCGGCGTGTCGCCCAACGTCATCGAGGCGTCCTGGGAGGCGCTGCTCGATTCACTCGAGTACGGGCTGTCGGTCCCCGCCCCGTCCCCCGCTGCCCCGTCCGGCACCGCCGCCCTGGCGCCGGCTGAGTCATGAGCACCGACGCCGAGGAGCCGATCCCGCTCGCCAAGCCCGTGCTCGGAGCGCGTGAGGAGGAGCTGGTGCTCGAGGTCCTCCGCTCCGGCTACCTGTCGCTCGGCCCGCGGGTCAAGCGCTTTGAGGACGCGTTCGCCCAGACGGTCAACGCGGGGTATGGCAGCGCCGTGTCCTCGGGCACCGCGGGTCTGCATCTGGCCCTGCGCGGCGCCGGCGTGAAGGCCGGGGACGAGGTGGTGACCTCGCCCTTCTCGTTTGTCGCGTCGGCCAACGTGGCGCTGTATGAGAACGCCACGCCGGTGTTCGCGGACATCGACCCGGTCACCCTGAACCTCGATCCTGCGGCCGTCGCGGACGCGATCACCGAGCGCACCAGCGCCATCCTGCCCGTCCACGTGTTCGGCTACCCGGCGGACATGGCCGCGCTGGAGCACCATCGCCTGCCGATCATCGAGGACGCCTGTGAGGCGCTGGGCGCCCGCTACGGCGACACCGGTGAGCTGGTCGGCAGCCGCGGTCACACGGCGATGTTCGCCTTCTACGCGAACAAGCAGATCGCCACCGGTGAGGGCGGCGTGATCACCACCCACGACGAGGCGCTGAAGCAGCGGTTCGATTCCGAGCGCAACCAGGGCCGGGCCCCGAACATGGACTGGCTCGACCACGACCGCCTCGGCTACAACTACCGACTGTCGGATCTGCACTGCGCCCTGGGGATCGCTCAGCTCGAGCGGCTCCCGGAGCTGCTGGCCGGCCGCGACCGAGTGGCCGAGCTCTACCGCTCCCACCTCGCGCCGCTGACCGAGCGGGGCCTGGACCTGCCCTGCCCTGACATCGGACTGGCCCGGCGCTCATGGTTCGTGTTCGTCGTCCAGCTGCCCCGCGGCGTCGATCGCGACGAGACGGTGCGTGACCTGGCCGACGTCGGCATCCCGGCCAAGCCCTACTTCCCGGCGATCCACCTCATGTCGTACTACCAGAAGCGCTTTGGCTACAAGCCCGGGGATTTCCCGGTGTGCGAGGACGTGTCGGCCCGTTCACTGGCCCTCCCGTTCTTTCCCGAGATGCGCGAGGAGCAGGTGGTGCGCGTCGTCGCCGCCCTGGGTGGCGTGCTCGAGCGCCGCCTCGTGTCACTCGAAGGTTGATGGCCGGGCGGCCGATCGTGAATACGGCCGGCGGACCGGCGCCGTGGCAGCCGGTGTCCTCCGGGGAGCCGCTCCCGGCGAGCTTCTATGACCGGCCGGTGGTCCAGGTCGCCCAGGACATGATCGGCTGCGTGCTGGCCGTCGGCGAGTGTGCGGGCGTGATCGTCGAGACCGAGGCCTACCACCACTCCGAGCCGGCCTGTCACGCCTACGTCGGGCTGACCGCCCGCACCTCGACGCTGTTCGGGCCGGCCGGGACCGCCTACGTCTACCGCTCCTACGGCATCCACGCCCTGATCAACGCGGTGTGCGAGCCCCCCGAGGTGGGCGCCGCCGTGCTCATCCGGGCGCTCGAGCCGATCGCCGGACTCGAGCTGATGGCGCTGCGCCGCGGTCCCCGGGGCGACGGTCTGCGTCAGCTGTGCTCGGGGCCGGGCAAGCTCACTCAGGCGCTGGGCATCCAGCTGAGCCACAACGCGTCGCACCTCAGCGCCGGGCCGGCGGTGATCCTCCCGCGCCCCGGGGCGTTCGCGTCGCCACCGATCAGCGCGGCCACCCGGATCGGCATCACCAAGGGCGTCGAGCTGCCCTGGCGCTTCTGCCTCACCGGATCGCGCTTCCTGTCGGTGCCCGTGCCCCGGACTACATAGCGGCGACGTTCGGGCCGCCCGAGTTGGCGCGGCCCCGCCGGACGAAGAGCGCCCCGATCATGCCGGCCACCGCGGCCCCGGCGGCCACCAGAACGGCGACGTGCAGGCCGCTGATGAACGCCTGATGGCTGCCGGTGCTGATCGCCTGATTGACCGCGCCCGACAGCTTGGCCGAGGTGGGGGCGCTGCCCTCCGACACCAACTCCTTGGCCGAGGTCAGTTTCGCGGCCACGCTCGCTGGCGTGCCCGCCGAGGTGAGCTTGGACACGAGCACCGAGCCGACCTGGCTCGATAGGATCGACCCGAGGATCGCGGTGCCCAAGACGCCACCCGTCTGCAGGGCGGTCGACTGCAGGCCACCCGCGATGCCGGCGTCGTTGACCGGAGCGTTGCCGACGATCGCCTCGGAGGAGGCGGTGATGACCAGGCCCAGGCCGATGCCGATGAGGGCCAGGCTGGGGGCCAGCGCCCAGAAACCCGAGTCGAGGTGCAGGGTGACCATCAGCGCCAGACCAGCGGCCATCAGACCGAGCCCGAAGGCCATCGGCAGGCGGGAGCCGAACTTCTGGGTGAGCACGCCACCGACGGGTGAGAAGACGATCAGCAGGATGCTGAGCGGCAGCACGCGCACGCCGGTGGCGATGGGAGAGAAGCCCTGCACGTTCTGGAGGAACAGGGTGACGAAGAAGAGCACGCCGTACATCGCGAAGAAGTCGATGAGCACCACCACCACGCTGATGCTCAGCGAACGGTTCTTGAACAGGCGTAGCGGGAGCAGCGGGTAGCGCACCCGCCCCTCGATCACCGCGAACAGGACGAGCAGCACCAGCCCGCCGATGAGGATCCCCAGCGTCTTGGCGCTGGTCCAGCCCCAGGTCTGGGCCTCGATGAGCGCGTACACGGTCGCCGCCATGCCGATCCCCAGCGTGGCGATCCCGGGGAGGTCGATGCCCGAAACCGCGGTCTCATCCTTGCTGGCCGGAAGCACCAGCATGCCCAGCACCAGTGCCGCGAGACCCACGGGGAGGTTGAGCAGGAACACCGACTGCCAGGACACGTGCTCGACCAGCAGCCCGCCGACGATCGGTCCCAGCGCCGCCGAACTCGCGGACGCGCCGCCCCAGATCCCCACCGCCATGTTCAGCTTGTCGTCGGAGAAGGTGGCGCGCAACAGCGCCAGCGTGTTGGGCATCAACATGGCGCCGAACACCCCCTGGAGCACGCGCATGGCGATGACTCCGCCGGTCGATCCGATCACCGCCACGCCGAGCGAGAACGCCGCGAAGCCGACCACGCCGACGAGGAACACCTCACGCCGCCCCAGCCGGTCGCCCAACTTCCCGCCGAAGATCAACAGCACCGCCAGGGCCAGCAGGTAGCCGTTGGTGATCCACTGCAGGCTGGACAGCGACGCACCCAGGCTGGCGGCGATGTGCGGATTGGCGATCGACACCACCGACCCGTCGAGTCCGACCATGAAGACGCCGAGGGCGACGCTGACCAGCGTCCACCAGGGGTTGCCGCGCAGCCCGTGACCGGTCGCGCTGCCCGGCCCGGAGGTCGCGGCAGGTCCACTGCGGGCTGTGGTCTCAGTTGTCATCGCGTCCTCTCGGTTCGGGCTGGGGCAGCTTCTCGTCGGGCGGTTACCCAGGGCAAACGGACAGTATTCACCGTTTATCCGGATCCGGTGAGAAAATCGGATAACGATGTCCGCTTGGGTCCCGGCGGAGCTCCGGTGCCGGTAGGATCACCGCGTGGGTGGTCCCGAGACCGAGTTGCGCAAGGACGCCCGTCGCAACCGCGACCGCATCGTCGCGGCGGGGCGTGAGCTGTTCCGCGACTCCAGCGACGTCCCGATGTACGAGGTCGCCCGTCACGCCGGTGTCGGCCAGGCGACCCTCTACCGCCACTTCCCCGACCGCACGGCCCTCGTCGAGGCGATCTCCGCAATCGAGTTCGCCGGACTGACCGAGCTGGCCCGTGCTCACGTCGGCCGCCCCGAGGGCCTGTTCGCGCTCCTGGAGGGCATGGGCCAGCGTATGGCCGGACTGCGAGGCCTGACGGAGCTGATCCGTTCAGATCCAACCGATTTCGCTCACGAGCGCCTACGTGAGGAGACCACCGCCCTCTACCGGGAGCCGCTGGCGACCGCTCGGGCCGCCGGTGCCGTGCGCGACGACCTGGTGATGGACGACATCTTCCGGATCCTCATGATGATCGAGGGCGCGGTGGCCGATCAGCCCGACC
>CAZZVR010000215.1:0-6492 GCA_964657595.1 Burkholderia sp. PAMC 26561
CGCCCGGTGCCGCCGGCCTGGGCCGCCCGGTGCCGCCGGCCTGCGGCGGCGTCGCGGCGGCATGGCAGCTTCCTTCCGGCGCACGTCCGCGCCCAAACTGGGCGGCGATTTGCAGGCGCTTCATCTGCGGCGGGCCCGCGCCACACTGTCGCGCTATGTACGCCAAGCAGACCGCTCTCCTGGCGGCCACCGTCGTCCTGGCCCTGCCCGCCGGCGCCGCCGCGGACTACGCCCATGTCGTCGCCCCGGGTGAGACGCTCACCTCGGTCGCCGCGGCCGACGGCCTCAGCGTCAGTGCCCTGGCGGCGCGCAACGGACTGTCGGACCGGGCCGAGCTGGTGGCCGGTGAGGTCATCAAGATCCCGCCCCAGGACGCCGCCAGCACGGCGACCAGCCGCACCGGTACGGCCGCCAGCACCGCGACGACCTCGGTGGTCTCGAGCGTCGGGCGCGTGTACATGGTCCAGCCCGGCGACACCCTGAGTGCGATCGCCGCGCGGATCGGCACCACCCCGGGCCACCTGGCCGCCGTCAACGGCTTGGGGGTCAACCACCTGCTGCTGGCCGGCGCCCGACTGATGCTGCCCGCCAGCTCCGGCGCGAGCACCACGTACGTGGCGACCGACGCCGCCAGCGCCACTCACGCCGCCACGACCGGCACGAGCTCCGCGGCCGCCTCCGGCGGTGCCTATGAGGTCCAGCTGGGGGACACCCTCAGCGCGATCGCGGCACGGGCGGGTACCACCGTCGCCCAGCTCGCCGCGCTCAACGGCCTCGACCCCGTCGGTGTCCTGCTCGCCGGCACGACCCTCACCCTCCCCGCCGGCAGCGCGGTGAGCACCGGGGCGGCGAGCGGTGCCGGTAACCAGCAGGTCACCGGGGCCACCTCAGGCGGCCCCTATCCCACCCAGGAGTCGGTCTCCAGCTCCCAGGTCGGGGCACAAGCCGCCTCCGCCGGCCTGAGCCCGTCGCTGGCGGAGGCGATCGGCTGGCAGGAGAGCGGGTACGACAACGACCTCGTCTCCTCGACCGGAGCCGTCGGGGTGATGCAGATCGAGCCCGCCACCTGGTCGTGGATCAATCAGGTGCTGACCCCCGGGGCACCGCTCAACCCCAGCTCGGCCTACGACAACGTCGAGGGCGGGGTCCTGCTGCTGCACAGCCTGGTCAGCCAGACCGGTTCTGACCGGCTGGCGGCCGCCGCCTACTACCAGGGCCTGGCCTCGGTGCAGGCCCACGGGGAGTACGCCGACACCCAGCAGTACGTGGCCGATGTGGCCGCCCTCCAGGCCCGCTTCGGCGGCTAGCGCGCGCCCTACACTCGACGGCCAGATGCTTGACCTGGTCGATCAGATCGAAACGCGTTTCCAGGAGCTCGAGGACGAGTTGGGTGACCCGACGGTGATCAGCGACCGGGCCCGCTTCACCGCGGCCTCACGCGCGTACCGGGACCTCGAGGACGCCGCCAAGCTGGCCCGTGAATACCGGCGCGCCAACGACGACGCCGCCGGCGCGCGGGAGCTGCTGGAGGAGGGCGAGGACGCCGAGTTGCGAGACCTGCTGCGCACCTCGACCGAGCGCATGGAGGAGCTCGAGGAGGAGATCCGCCTGGCCATGGTCGAGCGCGACCCCAACGACGACAAGAACGTGATCATCGAGATCCGTCCGGGGATCGGCGGGGACGAGGCCGGCCTGTGGGCCGGGGACCTGTTCAAGATGCTCACCCGCTACGCCGAGCGCCGCGGGTTCAAGCCCGAGACGCTGTCGGTCGGCGATGGCTCCTACACCTTCGCCATCAAGGGCGACGGCGCTTACAGCGTGTTCAAGTTCGAGGGCGGCACCCACCGGGTCCAGCGGGTGCCCGAGACCGAATCCCAGGGACGCATCCACACCTCGACCGCCACGGTGGCGGTGCTGCCCGAGGTGGATGAGGTCGAGGTGGAGATCGACCAGAACGACCTGCAGATCGACGTCTACCGCTCCTCCGGACCGGGTGGCCAGTCGGTCAACACCACCGACTCGGCGGTGCGCATCACCCACAAGCCCTCGGGGGTGGTGGTCTCCATGCAGGACGAGAAGTCCCAGCTCCAGAACCGGGACAAGGCGATGCGCGTCCTGCGCGCCCGGCTGTATGAGCGCGCCCTGGCGGAGCAGCAGGCCGCCCAGGCGGCGTCACGTTCCTCCCAGGTCGGCACGGGCGCCCGGGCGGAGAAGGTCCGCAGCTACAACTACGCCGAGGGCCGGGTCACCGACCAGCGGGTCAACCTGAAACTGCACAACCTCGACGCGATCCTCATGGGTGAGCTGGACGAGTTCACCGACGCGCTGCAGGACGACGAGAAGCGGCGCGGGCTGGCCGAGCGCGCCGTCGCCTCCTAGACAGATCGCATGAGTACCACCCGCACGCTCGCCGACGAGCTTGCCTGGGCCACTCGGTCCCTCGAGGAGGTCGGCATCGACACCGCGCGGCTCGACGCCGAGGTGCTGCTGGCCCACCTGTTGCGAGTCGACCGGGCCGCCCTGGTGCTCCGCGCAGGGGACCGGATCAACGGCGACCAGCGCACCCGGTACCTGGCCCTGGTCGCGCGGCGGGCCGGCTATGAGCCGATCGCCTACATCACCGGGAAGCAGGCTTTCCGCTACATCGAGCTGGCCGTCGACGCCCGGGTGCTCATCCCGCGGCCCGAGACCGAGCTGCTCGTGGAGGCCGGACTCGAGCTGGCGCCGGGAGCGCGGGTGGCCGACGTGGGGACCGGCTCGGGCGCGATCGCCCTGGCCCTCAAGTCAGAGCGGCCCGACCTGGCCGTCACCGGCCTCGAGCTGTCCACCGGCGCGCTGCAACTGGCCCGCTTCAACGCCGAGCGGCTCCGGCTCGACGTGAGGCTCGTGCAGTCGGACCTGCTCGACGACGCCGCCTATGACGCGGTGCTGGCGAACCTGCCCTACATCAAGGAGGGCACGCGCGTCCCTCCGGACGTCGCCTACTTCGAGCCACCACCGGCGCTGCTGGGCGGTGTCGACGGGCTCGACGTCGTGCGCCGACTCCTGCACCAGGTCAACGCCCGACCCCAGATCAGCCAGGTCGCCTTGGAGATCGGCTTCGACCAGGGACCGGACACGGCCGCGCTGGTCGGCGAGGCCGGCTTTGACACCGTGGAGATCCGCCGGGACCTGGCTGGACACGACCGGGTCGTGCTGGGGCGCCGGTGAGCCCGGTCAACCGCGCCCACGACTTCGAGGCGACGATCCGCGCCGGCGGCGTCGTCCTCTTCCCGTCCGACACCGTCTACGGACTCGCCGTCGACCCCGGCCACGCCGCGGCGCTGTATGCGCTCAAGGGCCGCCCCACCAACAAGCCGGCCGCGCTGATGTACTTCGAGATCGCCTCGGCGCTGACCGGCGTGCCCGAGCGGACCGCGGCGGCGATGCGCCGGCTCCTGCCCGGCGCGGTCACCGTGGTGCTGCCCGACGGGCGCGGCATCCGCGTGGTCGACGTGCCCGAGCTGCGCGGCGTCACCCAGCCGGTGCTGCAGTCCAGCGCCAACCTGTCCGGCGGGCCGGACGCGCGGCGCCTGGCCGACGTCGACCCCCAGATCCGCGCCGGCGTGGCCCTCGAGATCGACGGGGGAGAACTTCCCGGCACGCCCTCCACCGTCGTCGACCTGCGCGCCTACGAACCGGACGGCGACTGGGCGATCCTGCGCCCCGGGGCGGTCGCCGCGGAGTTCATCGCCGCCGCTCTGGACCGCTTGGACCACTTCGACCCCGACGCCTACGCGGAGATGATCCGCAGCGAGATCCCCGCCTATGAGCGTCTCCAGGATGAGCTGGTCCGCCTGAGTGCCGGTGCCGGTGAGCGGATCCTCGACCTGGGGTCGGGCACCGGCGCGACGGCCGCCGCCGTGCTGTCGGCGCACCCCGGCGCGGCGCTGGTCGGCATCGATGTCAGCGCGGCGATGCTCGCCGCGGCCGCCGAGCGGCTGCCCGAGGCGGAGTTTCGCGTGCAACGCCTGCAGGATCCCCTGCCCGACGGCCGCTACAGCCTGGTGGTCAGCGCGCTGGCCCTGCACCATCTCACCTCGCACGAGAAACGGGACCTGTTCACCCGGGTCGCCGCTGTGCTCGAGCCCGGGGGACGCTTCGTGCTCGCCGACGTCGTCGCCGTCGAGCATCCCGTGGTGCCGCTGACCCGGGGCTATGACAAGCCCGATCCGCTATCTGAGCAGCTGCGCTGGCTCGAGGCGGCCGGCTTCATCGACGTGGAAGCCGCCTGGGAGGAGCAGGACCTGGCGGTCGTGCGGGCGCAGATCCCGGACTGAAGCGGACCCCGCTCGGTGCGGGTGGTCCCACAGACCACCGGCACCGCCACCCCCGCTGCTAGCTTCCCTGCCATGGCAATCGTCCCGGCCGAAACCGCACTTCCCGTCGACTACTTCAACGCGCCGATCGCCGAGGTCGACCCGGAGATCGCCGAGGTGCTCGAGCTCGAGCTGGCCCGCCAGCAGAACACGCTGGAGATGATCGCCTCCGAGAACTTCGTGCCGGTCTCGGTGCTCCAGGCCCAGGGTTCGGTGCTGACCAACAAGTACGCCGAGGGCTACCCGGGCCGGCGCTACTACGGCGGCTGTGAGTACGTCGACATCGCCGAGCAGCTGGCCATCGACCGCGCCAAGGCGCTGTTCGGCGCCGAGTTCGCCAACGTGCAGCCCCACTCGGGTGCCCAGGCGAACATGGCCGTCTACCACGCCCTGCTCAAGCCGGGGGACACCCTGATGGGCCTCGAGCTCGCCCATGGCGGCCATCTCACCCACGGGATGAAGATCAACGCCTCGGGCCGCCTGTACAACATCGTCTCCTACGGCGTGGACCGCGAGACGAGCCTGATCGACATGGATCAGGTCGCGGCGGTGGCTCGCGAACACCAGCCGAAGATGATCGTCGCCGGCTGGTCGGCCTACCCGCGCCACCTCGATTTCGCCGCCTTCCGTGAGATCGCCGACGAGGTCGGCGCCTACCTGTTCGTCGACATGGCTCACTTCTCCGGGCTGGTGGCGGCCCGGCTGCACCCCAGCCCCGTGCCCCACGCCGACGTGGTCACCACCACCATCCACAAGACGCTCGGGGGACCGCGGGCCGGCATGATCCTGGCGCGCGAGGAGCACGCCAAGGCGCTCAACTCAGCCGTCTTCCCCGGGCAGCAGGGCGGACCGCTCGAGCACGTGATCGCCGCCAAGGCGGTGGCGCTGAAGATCGCCGCCTCACCGGAGTTCCGCGAGCGTCAGGAGCGCACCCTGAGTGGTGCCCGCGTCGTCGCCGACGTGCTGAGCGGCGCCGGGGATGGCGTGGCTGTGCTCACCGGTGGCACCGACGTCCACCTCGTGCTGGTCGACCTGCGGGAGTCCGCGCTCGACGGCCAGCAGGCCGAGGACCGGCTGCACGGCATCGGGATCACCGTGAACCGCAACGCGGTGCCCTTCGACCCGCGTCCGCCGATGGTCACCTCGGGTCTGCGCATCGGTACGCCGGCGCTCGCCACGCGCGGTCTGGGGGACGACGAGTTCGCCCAGATCGGTGAGATCATCGCGACGGCGCTGACGGCGGAGTCCTTCCCTGCCGTGCGCGACGCACTGGCCGATCGGGTCGCCCAGATCGCCCAGGCCCACCCGCTCTACGCCAACCTCTAGCCGCTGAACCGAGCGGTTAGTCCACTGCGGCTGACATGCTGGTCGCTGTGGTCCACCCGCTGAGCCATTCCAGCTTCTACTGGGACGCCGTCTGGGCGTTCCTCGTCGCGATGGTCGTGGCGGCGGTGGTGACGCCCTTCGCCGCGCGGATCGCCCTGAGGATCGGGGCGATCTCCTACCCCAAACGGCGCGGGATCTCCCAGAAGGCGATGCCGGCCCTGGGCGGCCTGGCCATCCTGGTCGGCGTGCTGGTGGCCGCGGTGATCTGGCTGCCCTGGGACATCGTCCTGCCCCACATCGCCCACGGCCGGCGTGGGTCCTCCGGAACGGTCCACACCTGGCTCCTGCTCATTGGTGCGCTGCTCATCGCGGTGGTCGGTGCCATCGACGACGCGCGTGAACTCAAACCGGTGGTCAAGCTCGCGGGTCAGATCGCCGCCGCGGTGATCGCGGTGGAGAGCGGCGCGGTGATGAACGACCTGACCCTCCCGTTCGTCGGCGCCCTGCAGTTCCCCCACCTCGGCGGGGTGCTGACGGTGATCTGGCTGGTCGCGCTGATGAACATCATCAACTTCTCCGACGGGGTCGACGGACTCGCCGCCGGGGTCTGCACGATCGACGGCATCGCCTTCGCGATCATCGCCTTCAGCCTGCAGGGGGCCGGTTCCGGGGCGGCGGTCCTAGGGGCGATCACCGCCGGAGGCGCCCTCGGCTTCCTCTTCCACAACTTCCCGCCGGCCAAGATCTTCATGGGGGACATCGGCGCCAACCTGCTCGGCTACCTGCTCGGGTCCGCGGCGGTGATCGG
>CAZZVR010000216.1:0-6488 GCA_964657595.1 Burkholderia sp. PAMC 26561
CCGGCGCGGCGCGGTCATCAGTCGACCGCGCCCCAGTGCTCGCACGCCTCGGCGCCGGCGGTGACGGCGTCGGCCAGGCCGGCGGCGACCGCCGGCTCATAGAAGCCGCTGGCCACCAGCCGCGTGATCAGCGTGGCGGTGAGCGCCGCGCCGCGCCCGAGGGTCGAGTGCATGTCGGTGCGACCAGCGCGGACGTCGGCCTTGATGCGCCCGCGCAGCATGGCGGAGCCGTCCTCGAGGCAGATCACCACGTTGGCGGCGCCGGCCTTGCGCAGGGCCATGGCAGCCCGCTCGAGGTCGTCCTCGCGGGTCATCAGCCGCGCCTCCGCGGCATCCAGGCGGACCAGGATCGCCCCGGGGACACAGGCGTTGGCGCTGGCCGCAGCATCGGCGCGGGTCGACCAGCCCTCCGGGCGCAGGCTCGGGTCGAAGATCACCGGGCGTTCCAGCTCCAGTGCGGCGTCGCGCGCCCGCATCGTCGCCTCCCGTTCCGCGGCGGAGACGAGCGTGCTCGAGGTGATGAACAGCGCACCGTGGGCGGCGACCGTCTGCTCGACCTGGGCGCCCAGGGCCTCCACCACGAGCCCGGCCGGGTCGGCGTAGAAGGTGGAGACCACCTCACCGCTGTCATCGACGGTGGACAACGCCAGCGGCGTCTGGGTGCCGTGGATGAGCCGGAAGTGGAAGGTGTCGACGCCGGCGCCGAGCATGGTCTCGGCCAGCCAGCGGCCCCAGTCGTCGGCCCCGGCGCCACCGGCCAGGGCGCTGGCCCCGCCGGACCGGGCGATGCGCAGCGCGACCAGGGCGGGGGTGCCGCCAAAGTGGGGTCGGAAGCTCGCCGCGGCCGCCGGGCCGGGGACGTGCTGTTCACAGATCAAATCGACGCGGGCCTCGCCCAGGCACAGCACGCTGCGCGAGGGCGGGGGGCTGGCGGGTGAGCTCACGCGAGTGAAGGTACCGCCGCACGGCGATGGGGCGACTCAGGACAGCGCCGGCGCCTCCCAACCGTCGCTGCCGACGGTGCTCAGCAGGCTGTTGACGATGTCGTAGCTCGTCCCGCCCGTGCACGGACTGCCCTGATAGCTGCAGTTTGCCGGCACGTCCGCGTTGTAATGGTTGCCCGGCTTGACGGTCAGGGTGACGTTGAAGCCGGCGTTGTCCAGCGCGGTGATCTGGGGACGCACTCCGACGTCGGGATCGGTGGAGCCGGAGGGATCGCCGGTTGGACAGTTACCGCTGCATGCGTCGACGTGGTAGACGTCGTCGCTGCCGTGCGAGAGCTGGATGCCGGGGAACTTCCAGGCCGCCCCCGCGATCGCCGTCCCGATCCCGTTGCCTCCGAACGCGTTGTCCCGCACCGGATTGGTGTTGGCGGCAAGGATTCCTGCGAAGGTCGCCGCGTGCGTGAACATCGTCAGCCACGCCAGGTCACCCCCGGAGGAATAGCCAGCGATGATGACGCGGCGACGATCGATGTTGAAGTGCGTCTCGGCGTTCGTGATGTCAGCCAGCACCTGGCTCACGTCGGTCTGGTCACCGGAGTCCCAGCACGCCGGGCCCGCGACCGACCCCTCGCTCTCGGGACCGTTCAGCGAGATGAGGATGTAGGGCCGGTCGCTCGTGAACTGCGAGGTCAGGGCGTAGGAGTCCGCCTCGGCCGAGCCGTAGCAGCCGTGCATCCACACCACGAGGGTCTCTGGCGTGCGGTTGGTCGTGTCATAGGAGGGCGGCACGACCGCCCAATAGCCGGAGGTGTAGAAGCCGGCCGCATTCCCCTCACTCGCCTGCTGCTCGGTGACGTCGTTGGTCTGATTGTCGTATTGGCCACGTCCGTCAGGCTCGAAGAACCATTGGTTTGAGGTGTAGGCCACCGGCGCGGTGGGGACCTGCGGCGTCGGGCTCGTCACGGTGCTGGGGGTGGTCGCAGTCGGCGCAGGTGGCGCAGTGGTCGATGTCAGGGAGGAGGTCGACGTCGGGGCGGCCGGCTGGGTGGTCGACGTTGGGGGGGAGGTCGACGGCGCTGTCCCGGCCGGCGGGGTGGGCGTCGGGACCGCGACCTTGGGCGCCAGGTCATAGCCGCCCAGCCGGCGACACCCGCCGGCCACGGGCTTGGCCTTGGCGCTGGTTCCGGGGACGACGCAGGCCTGGATCGCCCAGTTGCGCCGGGCCAGCGCCCGCGGGAGCTTCAGCCTGGCGGTCAGGCTCGTGCGATGTCCGGCTCGCAGGAGACCCCGGCTGTAGCGATGCAGGACCGTCGTGTGTCCGGCGGCCGTGAGCTCAATCCACGCGACGAGGGGCGCGGCACCAGGCCCGGCATTGGCAACGCTGAACCGGGCCGACAGCACCGGCTGGGCGTGATTCAAGGTGATCACGTGAGCTGTGCCGCCCGAGACCGTCAGCTGCGGCTGAGTCCGGGTCCGGCCGGCGGCGACGGTGCTGAGGGCTCCGCCACACAGGAGCGCGACGGCGGCCACCACCAGCACACGGATGAATCCAATGGACACGGATTTCTCCCTCTCGGTATGGCCCTCCCGGCCGCGGCCCGGTCATTATGAACCCGCCACCGGAACCTGCAACTACGATCCTTGCGCCTGCTTCTCATGTCGACCACCTCCACGCCCAAGCCCAGGCCCACGCTCACCGAGCGACTGATCGCGGCTCCGATCACGCCCAACCAGATCTCGCTGACCGGGTTCGCGCTCAACGTGGCGGCCGCCGTGCTGCTGTACGAGAACCTGTTCTTCCTCGCCGGCATCGCCTTCATCGTCGGCTCGATCATGGACACGCTGGACGGGCGCTACAGCCGCATGTCGGGCAAGGGGACCCGCTTCGGCGCCTTCCTCGACTCGACCCTGGATCGAGTGGAGGAGGGCATCGTCCTGATCGCCGCCGGCGCCCACTTCGCCGATCAGCACGACAAGTTGGCGACCATGGCGGTGGTGGGTGCGGTGCTGTTCAGCCTGATGGTGTCCTACACGCGGGCCCGGGCCGAGGCGCTCGGGGTCGAGTGCAAGGTCGGCATCGCCGACCGGCCCGTGCGCGTGGTGATCATCGCCGTCGGGTTGGTGTTCGGCGCCGGCGCCTCCCTCGGACACTTCAGCCTGTTGGCCCCGGCGATCTACGTGCTCGCCGGGCTGACCATCATCACCACCGCCCAGCGGATCCTCCACGTCTACGGGCAGCTCCGGGACGGGTAGGTGCGCGCGCTCAGCGCGCGCTGAGCGTCTCGAGGATGGGGGTGGTGGGCGGTGGGTTCGCGTTGGTCTTGGTCGCCTTGATCGGGGCGACGCTGCCGTCCTGGAGCACCAGGCGCAGGTAGCGCGCGCTCGTCGCGGGGATCGACACGTGGTCCGTGAGGCGCCCTGAGCGGTTGCGCACCGTCGCGAGGGTATGCCACGTGCGGCCGTTCCGGCTCGCCTGGACGAGATAGGCGCTGGCACGCAACGTGCGCACCGGAGCGGGCTTGGGGTGCACGTTGGGCTTGGTCACGCTCGGCCACAGCCGGCCCCAGCCGACGGTGATCTGGGTGAGGGTGCGCCGCTGGGCCAGCGGCACGGTGAAGGTCGCCGGCAGGCGCGTGGGCTGCCACCCGGTGGCCGGGCTGCCGTCCACCGCGGCGAGCGGTACGTCGCCCAACTCGCTGCTGCTGGCGCGGGCGTTCTCACAGCGCAACGGATCGCGCGTCGGGGTGGTGTCGGGACGGGCGGTCGCCAGGGTGATCGCATGGGCCACCGTGTGGCCGTTCACCGTCAGCGGCGCCCCGCTGACCAGGGTCAGCGTCGTGGTGCGCTGGCCGATCGCCACGTTGAACACCCGGCCGCGGTAGTGGACGTCGTGCAGGGTGACCGCCCCGATCTGACGCGTCAGGCTCGGTGACAGGCTCACCCCGCGGGTGCCCAGGCGCAGGCCCGAGTAGCCGTAGAGGAACTCCTGGAGGAAGCCGCCGATCCCGGTCATGAAGGTGAAGGCACCGCCGTAACGGGTCTCGGAGAACTGGTCGAACCCGTCACGGATGAACGGCTGGACGCTGCGCTCGGTGTAGACGTAGCTGGCACAGCCGGGCAGGTTGAGCGCGGAGGTGTCGATCTCATTCACCGCGTCGCTCATCGACGGGCCGCCGGGATCGGTGCGGGGCACGTAGTAGTCGAGGTCACCCACGGCCACCGACTTGGGCATCGAGAAGCGCCACGGCCACTGCAGCAGGGTGACGTCGGCCTGCTTGACCAGCTGGCCCCCGTAACCGCTGAACTCGGGATGGAAGGACTGGCCAGCGCTGGTGGCGGTGGCCACGTGAAGCCCGTTGGCGACCCGGGTCCAGGACGCGGGCGGGGTGAGGCCGAGCACCCGCGCGGCCGCGACGGCGTCCTGCAGGGTGGTCTTGGCCCCCACGGCGGTGAAGGCCTCGTCGTTGACGTCGGGGTTCTCCTCGTCGGGGCCCGTCACGTGGTTGATGACGTAGCGGCCGGCGCCTGAGCGCGTGGCCTTGGCGGCCCAGAAGTCGGCGGCCTCAGACAGCACCGGGTAGCCCTGACTCGCCAGCCACTGGGTGTCCCCGGTGGCCACGTAGTACTCCCACTGGGCGAGCGCGATGTCGGCGGTGATGTGCATCTCGTACAGCCCCTCGGAGTTGACCGACACCGGTGGGGGGATCTGCTCGGTTCCGTCCAGCGCACTCTCCCAGGGAAAGCGCGCCCCGGTGTAGCCGGTCTGCTGGGCGTGGGACTCGGCGGCGGACAGGCGGTCATAGCGGTAGGTGTCCATGCCCAGGGCCAGGTCCGGATGCTGGGCCAGCAGTGACGGGTACATCCACGTCTCGGCGTCCCAGAAGATGTGACCGTCATACCCGTTGGAGGACAGCCCGGCCGGGGAGATGCTGAGGTCGACCCCGTCGCGGGTGTTGGACCACAGGTAGAACTGGCTGGCGTTCACGTCGCTGGCCAGGGTGGGATTACCGGCGATGTCGATGCGGCCCCGCCACAGCTGAGCCCACGCCGCGTCATTGGCCTGGGTCACCGCGCCGAGTCCGCCGGCGGCGGCCTGGCTGGCCTCTGCGGTGGCGCTGGTGAGGGGGTCGGAGCTGTCCTGGGAGTCGTCGATGCCGACGAACTTGGTGAACGTGTAGGACTGGCCGGCCCGGACGGGGAAGCTGACGGCCTGACCGATGCTCTGGGCCTGGCGGGTGTCGACCTCGGTGGCCGCTGCGGTCGCCACGTTCGGGCTGGGGACCAGTGAGCTGACGATTGCCACGTCGACGCCGGTGGTCTGCGCCGCCACCTCGTCGGAGATCTGGCGGCTGGCGGGATCCTGGCTGCGTGAGACGGGATCGGACAGGTCGGCCGGGGCGCCGTCGATCTCGTCGGTGATCGCGGCGGTTCCGCTGTAGTGCGGAACCAGGGTCAGGCTGCTCACCCCGAGGTGAGCGTCGGCCCGGTCCGTGAACACGGCGTAGCGGAAGCTGAAACGGTGGCCGTCGGGCGCCGTCCACGTGCCGGAGGTGCTGATCAACCCGGTGTGCAGATCGATCGACTGGCGCCAGCCGCTGAGGGAGCCACTGGCCAGCGAGTAGGTGTCGGTGCCGTCGCCGAACACCAGCGTTGACCAGGTGGGGATGTTCGCCCGCTGCTGCACGGCGTCGGAGGCCGCGGCGGGGTGGGTCGGCTTGGCGTAGAAGCCCGCGAGCTCGGACTGCGCCGGCACCGTGCCGCCGCTGTAGCCCTCACCGGCCGGGGGCACCCGCACGCCGATGAAGCCATTGCCGGTGAACGTCGGCGCGTAGGCGCCGCCCGTGTAGGAGCGGGCGGTCAGCTCATAGCGACCGCTCGCCTGCGCCACCGGTGCCCCCAGAGCACCGACCACGCCAAGGGTCGCGGCGGCCGCGACCAGACCCTTTCCGAACATACCTCTCCTCCTTCACTGCGAACTCTTGAGTAGGTACCCCGGAGGCCGCGGTGTAACCATGGCCCGGCGATGGCCTACCTACACTTGCCGCGAATTGACTCAGCCGCGTCCGTCGTCGCGGCACCGCCGCCCCCGCCGGGCACCCCGAACTTGAGAAGGGACACCACCGAAGTGACTCCGAGCAACGGCCGGTTGGCCGCCACCGACAAGGCCAGCAGCAACGGCCACTCGCGCTATCAGCAGAGCAAGGTGCGCGTCGCCATCATCGGCGTGGGCAACTGCGCCAGTTCCCTCGTGCAGGGCGTCGAGTACTACCGCGGCGCCCGTGCCAACGCCCAGGTTCCCGGCCTCATGCACGTCGACCTCGGCGGCTACCACATCCGTGACATCGAGTTCTCGGCCGCCTTCGACATCGACGCGGAGAAGGTCGGCAAGGACCTGTCCGAGGCGATCTTCTCCGGGCAGAACAACACCATTCAGTTCTGCGAGAACGTCCCCAAGCTGAACGTGCCCGTGCAGCGCGGGATGACCCATGACGGCCTGGGCAAGTACCTCTCCCAGCGGATCAAGAAGGCGCCCGGCCAGACCGC
>CAZZVR010000217.1:0-807 GCA_964657595.1 Burkholderia sp. PAMC 26561
ATCGTGGTCGAGCTCTACCTCGCCCGCGACGGTCAGCTGAGGCTGGCGGTGCGCGACCACGGCGCGGGGCCCAACGGCCACACCGCGGGCCTCGGGCTGGCGCTGGTGAAGCGGATCGTCGACCAGAGCCTGGGTGGCGCCTTCAGCGTGGAGCACACCGCCGAGGGCATGACCGAGGCGAAGATCACCTTCGAGCGCGCGCACTGATGCGCATCCTCATCGCCGAAGATGAACCGGTGATCGGCCTGGCGCTGGCCCAACGCGTCCGCGCGCTGGGCCATGAGACGGTCGGTCTGGCCCGAGACGGAGCCGAGGCGATCGAGCTGGCCCGGACGGTCGAACCGGACCTCTACCTGTTCGACATCGACATGCCCCACATCGACGGGTTGACCGCGGCCTCGGAGCTCGCCGCGCGCGGTCTGAGACGCCCGGTGGTGGTGGTCACCGGCGTCGAGGATCCCGATCTCATCGAGCGCTCGATCGCCAGCGGGGTGAGCGCCTATCTGACCAAGCCGGTCAACGACCGCGAGCTCGACGCGGCGATCAAGCTCGCCGCCATGCGCCACCGGGAGTACCTCGATCTGGAGGCCGAGGTCAGCGAGGCCCGCCAGGCGCTGAGTGACCGCAAGCTCGTGGAGCGCGCCAAGGGCCTGTTGATCGAGTCCCTGTCCCTGACCGAGCCTGAGGCGTTCCGGCGCATCCAGCAGGCGGCGCGGCGACGCAACCTCAAGCTGGTGGAGATGGCGCGCCTGGTGCTCGCCGACGCCGACGTCCTCTCCGACGAGCCGTCCGCGCCGGGCTGACCCC
>CAZZVR010000217.1:817-6417 GCA_964657595.1 Burkholderia sp. PAMC 26561
CCCCGCAGGCCGGCGCGATCCGGAAGGGGCGGTCATAGCTGCCGGTGAGCCCGGCCCGTGGGGAGGTTTGGCGCCGACACCGGGCGGACAGCCAATCTGGGTCCCCGAGCGCTGAGGAGCCGCGATGACCGACTTTGGCTACACGATGATGACCGAGCAATCGCGGCCCGACCGCCTGATCGAGGACATCGCCGCGGCCGAGCGGGCCGGCTTTGATTTCTCGGTGTGCTCGGACCACTACCAGCCCTGGCTGAGCGCCCAGGGCCACGCCGGGTACGCCTGGTCGATCCTCGGCGCGGCCGCCCAGGCCACCGAGCGCATCGGGCTGATGACCTACGTCACCTGCCCGACCGTGCGCTACCACCCCGCCGTGGTGGCCCAGAAGGCGGCGACGCTGGGCATCCTGTCCAAGAGCCGGTTCCGGCTCGGTCTCGGCGCTGGGGAGAACCTCAACGAGCACGTCGTGGGCCAGGACTGGCCCTCGGTGGGCAAGCGCGCGGCGATGCTGGCTGAGGCGGTGGAGATCATCGGCGGGCTCTTCGACGCCGCCGAGGACGCCACCTACAACTTCCGCGGCCGCTACTTCGACGTCGAGACCGCCCGGCTGTGGGACTGCCCCGACGTACGCATCCCGATCGGCATCGCCGTATCCGGTGAGCAGTCCTGCAAGCTCGCGGGCCGCCATGGCGACCTGATGATCGCGGTGGAGCCCAAGCCCGAGCTGGGTGACATGTTCGACGCCGCCGGTGGCGCGGGCAAGCCGCGCGTCGGCCAGGTGCCCGTCTCCTATGACCCCGACCGTGACACCGCGATCGCGCGGGCCCACGAGCAGTTCCGCTGGTTCAGCTTCGGCTGGAAGGTCAACGCCGACCTGCCCAACCCCGACGCGTTCGAGGCGGCCAGCGCGTCGGTCACCCTCGACGACGTCGCCGAGGGCATCCCCTGCGGGCCCGACGTGGCGACCCACGTGGAGGCGATCCGCCCCTACATCGAGGCCGGTTTCACCGAGATCGCGCTGGTGCAGATCGGTGAGGAGCAGGGGCCGTTCATCGCCTGGGCCGAGTCAGAGCTGCTGCCCGCTCTGCGCGAGCTCTAGGGCGGAGCGTCAATGCGGACAGATCCTGTCCGCGGGCCAGATACGCTCGAGGTGATGGCCGACCCGCTCGCCCTGTTCTCAAGCCCCACCCGGGACTGGTTCACGCGGGCCTTCGACAGCGCCACCACGGCCCAGGCCCAGGCGTGGCCAGCCATCGCCTCGGGCGAGCACGTCCTGCTCAGCGCCCCGACCGGCTCGGGCAAGACGCTCGCGGCGTTCCTGTGGGCGATCGACGCGCTGGCGCGTGAACGCAGCGCGGAGCGTGCGGACCCGCCCCCGGTCCCACAGACCGGGGGCCCCCAGCCACCCAAGGGCATCTCCCTCGTCTACGTCTCCCCGCTCAAGGCGCTCTCCTACGACATCGACCGCAACCTGCGCGTGCCGCTGCGGGGCATCGGCGCGGACCTCAGCGTCGGGGTCCGCACCGGAGACACCCCCCAGCGTGAGCGCCAGGCGATGCTCAAGGAGCCGCCGGACATACTCATCACCACGCCCGAGTCGCTGTATCTCATGCTCACCGGGCGGGCCCAGGAGCTGTTCCGGACCACCCGCTGGTGCATCGTCGACGAGGTCCACGCCGTCGCCGCGACCAAGCGCGGCGCCCACATGGCCCTCACCCTGGAGCGGCTGGCGGAGATGGCCGACGGCGAGGTCCAGCGCATCGGCCTGTCGGCCACCCAGAACCCGCTCGAGGAGGTCGGCCGCTACCTCGTCGGACCCACCCGCCAGTGCCGGATCGTCGACACGGGCACGCGCAAGCCACTTGATCTGAAGATCCACGTGCCGGTGGAGTCGATGGTCAACCCGGGGGACACGCCCGGCGCGGAGCTGGACCCGCTGCTCGGCGGCACCGAGCCGACCCGCAACTCGATCTGGCCGGCCATGTACCCGGAGCTGCTCAGCCTCGTGCGCGAGCACCGCTCGACGATCATCTTCGTCAACAACCGCCGGGGCGCCGAGCGCCTCGCCCTGCGCCTCAACGAGCTGGCCAATCTGGAGACCGAGACGCCGGTTGACATCGCGCGCGCTCACCACGGGTCCCTGGCCCGGGAGGAGCGCACCGTGGTCGAGGAGCTGCTCAAGTCCGGGCAGTTGCCGTGTCTCGTGGCCACCAGCAGCCTCGAGCTCGGCATCGACATGGGCGCGGTGGACCTGGTCATCCAGGTGGAATCCCCCAAGTCGGTCGCCTCGGGCCTCCAGCGCATCGGCCGGGCCGGGCACAACGTCGGCGACACCAGCCGCGGGCGCATCTTCCCCAAGTTCCGCGCCGACCTGCTCGAGTGCGCGGTCGTCGCCCGGCGCATGCACGAGGGCCAGATCGAGACCACCGTAGTACCGCGCAACGCCCTCGACGTGCTCGCCCAGCAGATCGTGGCGATCGCCGCCGCGGCACCCGGCGACGACGAGGCGGCCAGCGTCGAGGTCGAGGCGCTGTACGCGCTGGTCACCCGCACCTACAGCTACGCCGAGCTGAGCCGGGCGGTGTTCGAGAACGTGCTCGACATGCTCGACGGCCGCTACCCGTCCGCTGAGTTCGCCGAGCTGCGCCCGCGGATCATCTGGGACCGCATCGCCGGCACCATCCGCGCCCGCAAGGGAGCCCGGCAGCTGGCGGTGACCAACGCCGGCACGATCCCCGACCGCGGGCTCTACTCGGTGGTGCTGCCCGACGGGCGCCGGGTCGGCGAGCTGGACGAGGAGATGGTCTATGAGGCGCGCCCGGGCCAGACCTTCCTGCTCGGCGCCTCGACCTGGCGCATCGAGGAGATCCAGCGGGACCGCGTGGTCGTCACCCCCGCCCCCGGCCTGCCCGGCGCGGTGCCGTTCTGGAAGGGCGACACGGTCGGGCGCCCGGCCGAGCTCGGCGCGGCAATCGGCGCGTTCTCGCGCTGGGCCGTGGACGCCGACCCGGCGCTGCTGGCCGCCGACTACGACCTCGACGAGCGCGCCGCGATCAACCTGGTGGAGTTCCTCCAGTCCCAGCGAGACGCCACCCGGGTGATCCCCTCGGACCAGGCGATCGTCATCGAGCGCTTCCGCGACGAGATCGGGGACTGGCGGGTGTGCGTCCTCTCCCCCTTCGGCGGGCGCGTCCACGCCGCCTGGGGCATGGCGCTGTCGGCCCTGCTGCGCGACGAGCTGGGGCTGGAGTCCGACGCGATCTGGTCCGACGACGGGATCATCGTGCACCTGCCCGACGCCGACGAGCTCGACCCCGCCCGGCTGGCCGAGCTGGTGATGATCGACCCCGACGAGCTCGATGAGCTGGTGGTCGGGGAGCTGTCGGCCAGTGCACTGTTCGGCTCGCGCTTCCGCGAGAACGCCGGTCGCGCCCTGCTGCTGCCGCGCGCCTATCCGGGCAAGCGCACCCCACTGTGGCAGCAGCGCCTGAAGTCCCAGTCGCTGCTCGAGGTGGCGCGCAAGTACGACGACTTCCCGATCGTGCTGGAGACCTACCGCGAGTGCCTGCGCGACGTGCTCGACCTGCCCGCCCTCAAGGGGGTGCTGGCCAAGCTGGCCCGCCGCGAGATCTCGCTGGTGGAGGTGGAGACCCAGAGCGCCTCGCCGTTCGCCTCCTCCCTGCTCTTTGACTACGTCGCCACCTACATGTACGAGGGCGACACCCCCAACGCCGAGCGGCGGGCCGCCGCGCTGTCCCTCGACCGCGACCTGCTGCGCGAGCTGCTGGGGCAGGAGGAGCTGCGCGACCTCATCGACCCCGACGGGTTGGCCCACGTCGAGGCTGACCTGCAGTGGCTGTCGGAGAACCGCCAGGTGGCCACCCGCGACGCCCTGCACGACATGCTGCGCACCCTGGGTGATCTGTCTGACGCCGAGGTGGCCGCCCGGGTGATCGCCGGGGTCGACGCCGCGGGGATGCTCGATGAGCTCGCGCGCGAGCGGCGGGCCATCAACCTGCGGATCGGGGGCGAGCGTCGCTGGATCGACGCCGCCGACGCCGGCCTCTACCGGGACGCGCTCGGTGCGGTCCCCCAGGGCGGGCTGCCCGAGGCGTTCCTCGCCGACGTACCCGACGCCCTGCTGCGGGTCATGCGCCGCTACGCCCTCACCCACGGCCCGTTCCCCGGGGAGTGGCCGCGGACGCGCTACGGGGTCGACGTGTCCGCAGTGCTCAGCCTGCTCGAGCGCGACGGCGAGCTCGTGCGCGGCGAGCTGCGGCCCGGCGGGGCCGGGCGTGAGTGGTGCTCCCCCGAGGTGCTGCGGCGTCTGCGCCGCGCCTCCCTGGCCGCGTTGCGCAAGGAGGTCGAGCCCGTCGACGCGGTCGCCCTCGCCCGCTTCCTCCCGCGCTGGCAGGGCGTCGACCGCCAGCGCCCGGCCGGCGCCGGGATCGATCGGCTGCGCGACGTGCTCGTGTCGTTGCAGGGCGTGGCGGTGCTGCCCGAGGTGTGGGAGAGCGACCTGCTGCCCCGCCGCGTCGGCGCCTACTCCCCCAGCTGGCTCGATCAGCTGTGCGCCTCCGGTGAGGTGGTGTGGATCGGCGCGGGCTCCCTCGGGCGCAGCGGGCGCGTGGGGCTGTACTTCCGTGACGACGTCGCCCTGCTCGGGGAGGCCTTCGCGGCCAAGGGGGCCGACTTCGCCGGCGGCGTGCACGACCAGATCCGCGCGCGCCTGCGCACCGGAGCGTGCTTCTACTCCGACCTGATCGTCAGCGTGGCTGACGCGTCCGCCTCCGACCTCCAGGACGCCCTGTGGGATCTCGTGTGGGCGGGTGAGGTGACCAACGACGCCTTCCAGCCGCTGCGCGCGGGCCGGCGCAAGCTGGCGGCCGCCGGGTCACCCCGGGGACCGATGGGCGCGCGGACGGTCGAGCCCCGCCCGCGCCGCTCGGGCTCCTTCGCCTCGCGCCGCCGGGCCGCCACCGCGGTGCAGGTCCAAGGGCGCTGGTCCCTCACCGCCGGCCTGTTCGCCTCCGCCGAGCGGGTGGACCCGACCGCCCGGCGCCGGGCGCTCGGGGAGCTGCTGCTCGAGCGCTACGGGGTGCTCACCCGCGAGCACGTCCTCGCCGAGGGCATCCCCGGCGGCTTCAGCGGCATCTATCCCGAGCTGGGCAACCTCGAGACGCTCGGCACCGCCCGGCGCGGCTACTTCGTCGAGGGGCTCGGCGGGGCCCAGTTCGCCCTGCCCGGCGCGGTCGAGCGCCTGCGCGAGCGCCCCGGCCTGGATGACCCGCCGCTGGTCCTCTCGGCGGTGGACCCGGCCCAGCCCTACGGCTCGGTGCTCCCCTGGCCCCGGCGCACGGCCGAGACCGAGGACCCGGCGACGGCCGGCTCAGGCCGCACCCGCGGACCGGCCCGGGTCTCGGGCGCCTACGTGGTACTGGCGGCCGGCGAGCCGATCCTCTACCTCGAGCGCGGCGGCAAGGGCCTGGTGACCCTGGTGCCCGCCGGAGATGAGCGCCTGGGGGCCGCCCTGGGCGCGCTGGCCGAGCACGTGCGCGGCGGGCGCGGGTCGGTGCGGCGCATCGCCTTGGACAAGGTCGACG
>CAZZVR010000218.1:0-6291 GCA_964657595.1 Burkholderia sp. PAMC 26561
CTGCGCCGCTGGGGGCCGCGGCCCCTGCCCCGGTCCCGCTCGTGGTCCCGGTCCTCGCGGGGGCCGAGGCGGAGCTGGGCAGCGCCACGTCCAGTCCGCAGCCCCCCAGCGCGACCGCCACCAGCACCGCCGCGGCAGTCCGGCGCGAGCTGGCGCTCACCGTCTGATGTCGTCCCGTCACCGTCTGACCCCCTCGGTGTTCAGAGCCCGGCCGGATGCCGGGCCACGAATCCATCTGCCTCCCGCACCAGCGGATGCCACCCGATGCCGCTGGAGCCGTCCTCGGGGCCGGCGGCGTTGTGGGTGTCCCAGCGCAGCCCGGCCACGTACATGAACACGTGACCGGCGCTGGCGTACAGCGTCACCCAGCGTCCGGGGCCGGGCAGGCCCCAGCTCTCGAACTCGCCCGACGTCATGTCGTCGTCCGCCCCGAGCAGTCCGCCGCCCCACAGCAGGTGCGAGACGCTGGATGAGCAGTCATAGGCCGGTGACAGCAGCGACAGGGCCAGGCCGTGACCGCCGCCGTACACATAGGGCCGGCCGACGATCTGATTGCCGGCGGCGATGATCTGCTTCACGACGGTGGGTGCGCCCGCCGGCGCCACAGCCTCACCGTCGGACAGCAGCTGGGCTCGCGGACCGGCCACGGTCCCGACTGACAGGCCACCGCTCCCGTCGCCGTCGCACGTGGCCGCGTCAGCGGCGCTCGCTCCGCCGCTCGCCTCCGCGGCCGCCAGATCCGGCGTGCCGGCGAGCAGACTCGCCGTCCCGGTGCTCGGCGGGCGCTCAACCTTCACGGCGCCCGACCACTTCCCGTTCTCATACGGAATGCCCAGGCGGCCGGCCAGCTGCCACCACAGGTCGATGACCCGCGGACGTCCGTCGATGGGAGCCCCACCCAGCCCGATGTCCTGCTTGTAGGCGATCACCGAGTGATCAGCCCAGGTGATCCGCAGCGGTGTGCCGAAGGGGAGGCCGCCCATGGCGGTGGCGGTGGCAAAGCTCCGACCGCCCAACTCCGCATAGGAGTCGGGCTCGGAGTCCAGGTTGGCGCCCGAGGCGCCGACCGTGCCGCTCGAGGGGTCGCCGGGTCCGCCGTATTCGGTCGCGCCGACCACGCTGCCCGAACCCGGGCCCAGCAGCACCTCACCGGGCGCGGTGCCGGCGCAACTGCCGGAGCTGGAGTGATTCAGGGCCAGGAAGAGCGCCGCGAACAGACTGAGTGAGAGGAGCGCGCCGCCGAGGGTGATGAGCCCCAGGATCAGCCCGATTCCCGCCCGTCTGCGCCTCATGTCGGCGACCTTAGGGAAGGGTCATCCGCCCTGCCGAAACTGGTACAGAGTCGTTACAAACCCGGCGCTGGCCCCGGATGTCGGGAGGTCCCTCCTGCGAGCTCGGGCGCTACCTTAAACGGGGATGGCTCGCGTGCTCGATCTGGAACAGTCGCTCCTGCTGCTCGAGCTCGAGGCGCCGTTTGACAAGCGCGCCGTCCAGCTCGCCCGCCGGCGCCAGGCCAAGCGCTGGCACCCCGACATCGCCCCGCCGGGCCGCCAACACGAGCACCAGCGCCACCTGCAGGCGATCAACGAGGCAGCCGATGAGCTCGAGCGGCTCGCCGAGGGCTCGCGCAGCGGCCGGGTGACGGCCAACGCGGTCAAGGTGTCCGCCGCCGCGGCCCGGCGTGCCCGGGCTGAGGAGGGCGCCCGCAATTACGAGAACGAGCAGCGCGCGCGCGCCGCCGCGGCCGACCGTGAGAAGTACGACCCGTTCGGGACCCGGGTGCCCGACCACTCGGTCGTGCACCGCTACGCGCGCTGTCTCTCCTATCCCGAGTGGGGCGTGGGCACGGTCAACGGCATCTACTTCTCGGGTGAGGGCGACGACATCCAGCAGTGGGCGCGGATGTCCTTCTCCGAGGGCGTCCGCACCGTGCCGGCCGGCTCGCTGCAGTTCGTGCAGTTCGACAAGCCCGATGCGGCCGCCGACCGGGTGCAGCGCTTCATGACGGCGGCCCAGCACGCCCTCGAGGAGGGTGAACCCGAACTCGCGGCCCGGCGTCTGGTCTACGCACGTGATGCCGACCCCACCAACCCGGCGGTGCTGCGGTTGCTGACGGTCTCCTTCTGGCAGGCCGGCAACCTCCCGGCCGCCGCGCGCACGGTGCGCGACTGGTCACGGGTGGAAACCGACCGACCCACCCCGGAGCGCTTCGCCTCGCGGATCTATGAGGACATGGGGGCCTATGACCTCGCCTCCGACGCCGCGGTGAAGATGACCGAGCGGGCGCCTGAGGACGCATCGTCCTGGGCGCGCCTCGGCCGGGTACGGCTACGGCTGCGGGACCGCCAGGGCGCGATCGACGCGCTGGAGCGCGCCCGTCTCATCGAGCCCACGGTCGAGATCCAGCTCGATCTGTCGCTGGCCTACCACCTGGCCGGTGACGTCGGCGCCGAGGTCTCAGCCGCTGAGGCCGCCACGATGATCGACGCCGAGTCGGTCCCGGCCTGGTCGGCCTACGCCCACGCGCTGGCGCGGACCGACCGGCTGAGGGAGTGCATCGCGGCCTGTGAGCGGACGCTCAAACTCGACCGCGCCAACCAGGAGATCAAGGACCTGCTGGAGCGCACGCGCGCCGCGCTGCCGCCCGCGCTCGCCGCGCGGACCGCGGCCTGAGGGGGCAGAGCTGCGGGCATCACAGCCCGCAGCGAAAAGCTCTCAGATCGGCGGTTTGACCGTCCGCTCCGACAGCAGTTCCATCACGCCGAGCAGCTCACCCACCCGACACACCAGCAGCCGCTCCTCGTCCACCTCGACCCAGCTGCCCGCCACGGCGGGGAACACGACGTGATCCCCGGGCGACACCGGCATCTTGATGCCCACGCCCTCCCACCAGTCCAGGCCGGGCCCGACGGCGAGGACGATGCCGTGCTGAGGTGGCGGCTCGTCGTTGCCGGGCGGCACCAGCAGGCCGGAGCGGCGGATCCGGTCTGGATCCAGCTCCTTGATCACCACCCGGTCAAAGAGGGGGCGCAGCTCATGACGCATGCTGGCGATCCTAGCCCGGCCGGCGCCGGCCTCGGGCCGTCGCGGCGGCCAGCACCACGTCCCCGCGCTCCGCGAGCCCGTCGATCACCCCGTTCACGTCGGCGTCAGAGCGCTGCACCCCCAGCTTGGCCTTGGCCTCGATCCGGCTGATCCTCAGCTCGACGCCGACGATCGCCCGCAGCTGGGCGGCGATGTAGTCCCGCGGCGCGTCATCGACACCCCAGGGCTGAGCGCGCTCGGACTCATGGCGTACGGTGAGGCGCCGGACCAGATCCTCGAGCCAGACGGGATCGTCGTGAATGACGAGCTCCCCGTAGATGTGGGCGGTCAGATAGTTCCAGGTCGGCACGACCTTGCCCTGCTCGGCCTTGGTCGGGTACCAGCTCGGCGTGATGTAGCCCTCGGGCCCGTGCACGATGACGAGCGACTCCCCCACCGGGGCCAGGCGCCAATGGTCATTCGCGCGAGCGAAATGACCCAGCAGCGACCCACCGTCGTGCAGCAGGGGCAGGAACGTGGACCACAGACCCTGCTCGGTGGAGGTGACGAGATCAGCCGCGCGCAGCCCTTCGAGCAACTCGCGGACCTGCTCGTCATCGGCGCGGAAGTGCTTGGGCAGGTACACGGCCTCCCACTCTAAGCACCGCGCGGTCGACCTAGACTGGCCCGATGCCATTCTGGGCCGTCGCACCCGAGCAGCGTGAGTGGGAGACCCGGCCCCATGCCGCGAATGAGCCGGCGCGCCACGTGGCGGAGCTGACCGAGGCGCTCGGCGCGCGTCACGTGCGGTCCAACCTGTGGCGGTATGAGCCGGGAGCGGCGGGCCGGCGCCACCGCCACGCCGAGCAGGAGGAGACGTTCGTCGTGCTGAGCGGGACGCTCACCATGTACCTCGGCGAGCCGCCCGAACGTATCGAGCTGCCCACCGGCGCGGTCCTGAACGTCGCGGGCGCCACCCCGCTGCAGACCGTCAATCACGGCACCGAGGATCTGCTCGTCTACGTCCACGGCTACCCGCCCGATCACGGTGCAGAGGTCCTCGCCGACGCGGTCGTCGTCGAGTGACCAATGTGGTGACGACCGCTCAGCGATGATCCGCCACCCCGCGTATCGTCCGCGGCGATGCGCCTGATCGTCGCCCGCTGTTCCGTCACCTACTCCGGCCGCCTCGACGCCTACCTGCCTGAGGCGCTGCGCCTGATCATGGTCAAGCAGGACGGCTCGGTCCTCGTCCACGCCGACGCCGGTGGCTACAAGCCGCTCAACTGGATGACGCCGCCGACGGTGATCGAGGAATTGCCCGCCGTGGCCGACACGCCGCACACGATGATCGTGCACAAGTACGCGGGCAAGACCGAGGACCGGCTGATCATCACCCTCAGCGAGATTCTGTCCGACGCCACCCACGTGATGGATGCGCCCGACTCTGACACCGCGCTGGCCAAGGACGGCGTCGAGGCCCACCTCCAGGTGCTGCTGGCCGAGCAGCCGCACTGGTGTGGTGAGGGGCTGCGGCTGGTCCGGCGCGAATGGCCGACCGACATCGGCCCGGTCGATCTGATGTGCCGGGATCTCAACGATGACTGGGTCGCCGTGGAGATCAAGCGGGTTGCCGGGATCGACGCGGTCGAGCAGCTTGCGCGCTACCTCGAACGGATCCGGCTCGACCCCGCCCATCGCAGCTGCAAGGGCATCCTCGCCGCCCAGTCGGTCAAGCCCCAGGCCCGGGTGCTCGCCGAGGCCCGGGGGATCGCCTGGGTCGAGGTCGACCTCGCCGTCCTGCGGGGCGAGCGCGAGCCCGAGCTGCGCCTGTTCACCGCCTGAGGCGCCCGGGCCCCGCCGCCCTGGTCCCGTTCAGCGACGTTCACCCCAAACGGTCGCCACCAGTGACCGCGCACCGCCATGGTCACGGTGTTCACACAGGTAGATCCCCTGCCAGGTGCCGAGGACAAGGCCGCCGTCGGCCAGCGCCAAGGTGAGGGTCGGGCCCAGCAGGGCTGCCTTGACGTGAGCGGGCATGTCGTCCGGTCCTTCGAGGGTGTGGGTCCACCCCTCGAAGCCCTCGGGCACGGCCGCGTTGAACCACGTCTCGAAGTCCCGACGGACGTCCGGGGAGGCGTTCTCGTTCAGCGCCAGGGAGGCCGAGGTGTGCAGGATGGTCAGCGACAGCATCCCCACAGCGACGTCCTCGAGACCGCCGATGGCCGAGGTGACCTCGTCGGTGATGAGATGGAAGCCGCGTGGGCGCGAGCGCAGGGAGATGCGTTGCTGGAGCCAGATCTCCCTGCAATTCCCGTTGCGACAGAGCGGGAAACCCCGGGCCACCGAGGCGGTGGAGACAGGTCAGGTTGCTAGGTTCAACGTCTGACTGACCTTGCGGGCGGGGCCGCAGGCGTCGGTGCACCCCCCATTCATGCGCCTCCAGGCCCGACACTCACGCCGTTCTCTGCTGCTCGCCGTCGCGCTGGTGCTAGCCGCGGCGGCTGCGCTGAGCACCGGCGGCTCAGCCCGGGCCGGCGGTCAGAGCCTGTCCCAGCTCAATTCCCAGCTCGGCGCCAACCAGGCCACCCAGGGCAACCTGGCCGCTGACATCACCAGCCTGAATTCTGAGGTCGCCACCCTGGACCGGCAGATCAGCCTCGTGCGCAGCCGGGAGGCGGCGGTACGTCGTGCGCTCGGCACCGACGAGGCGCAGCTGGCGGGCACCCACGCCAGGCTCACCGTCGAGAAGCGGCATCTGGCCAAGCTGCGTCGGGCTCTCGCTCATGCGCGAACCATCCTCTCCGCCCAGCTCGTCTCCTCCTACGAGCAGCCCCAGGAGGACCTGGTGGGCGTCGTCCTGACCGCCGGCGGCTTCCGTCAGATGCTCAACCAGCTTCAGTTCCTCAAGAACGCCGAGGACTCCCAGCAGCAGATCATCGCCTTCACCCGCAGGGCGCGAGCGGCAGCGGCCCGGTCCGCTGCGCAGCTCGAGCGCCTGCAGGGCCAGCAGCGGACCATGACGACGGCCGCGGAGACCCAGGTCCGGGCGCTCGCGGGGATGAACGGGCTGCTGTCCAGCCGTCAGTCGGCGCTGGCCAGCATCGAGTCCGCCCGTCAGACGGCACTGGCCAACGCCCAGGCCCAGGGCAGCCGCCTGCGCTCGGCCATCGCCACGATCAAGGCAGCCCAGGCCGCCGCTGCGCGCCGGGCCGCACAGGAGGCCGCGGCTGCGGCGGCGGCGGCCCAGGCGGCCGCCGCCAAGGC
>CAZZVR010000219.1:0-6279 GCA_964657595.1 Burkholderia sp. PAMC 26561
CCCGTGGGCCGCGCCCGCGCCCGCGGTCCATCTGACCAGGCGGTGGCCAGGTCGGGCCACCGCCCCTGACGCGGAGGCTCACCCGGCGTCGGCAGGCTCTCCGTCGGGCTCGGGCTCGGAGCTCACCTTGGGCTGGGAGTCGGGCTGGGCCGCCTCATAGGCGCGGTTCTCCTCGTCGTCGCGGAAGCCGAGGTCGTCGGTGGCGTCCGGGGAGTCGGGGGATGGCGCGTCGGAATCAGGCTGGTCTGACATGGAGGTCTCCTTTGCATACTGGTCTGGACTCCCACTACCCCGACTCAGCGGGTTATCGTCTGTGGCGATGAGCGAGCCAGGCCCCACCGACGCCGGCACCGCCGCCTGGCACCGTCATCTCCACCACACACCCCACGATCAGCTGAGCGCCGACACCGCCCAGACGCCGGGGATGCAGCGCTATGAGGCGATCTCCGGAGCCCGCAACGGGTCACGCAAGATCTGGATGGGTGAGAGCCACATCGCCCCCGGCATGGTCTCGGGCGACCATCACCACGGTGAGGCGGAGACCGGCATCTACGTGGTGTCGGGTCATCCCGTGTTCGTGTTCGCCGAGGACGGAACCGAGCGCCGGGTCCAGACCGGACCGGGTGACTACGTGTTCGTCCCCCCGTTCGTCCCCCACCGCGAGGAGAACCCCTCACCCACCGAGGCGGCCGTCGTCGTGCTGGCCCGCAGCACCCAGGAGGGGATCGTGGTGAACCTGGCGAGCCTGCGCGCCCACGTCCCCGAGCTCGACGAGCTCGTCGCTGAGCTGTCAGCCGACGCGGAGTGACCGACGCTCGCCGCCACGGCGCTGCGACGGCGGGAACGGCCCTCACCGTCGCCGCCCTCGGCGTCGTCTTCGGCGACATCGGCACCAGCCCGCTCTACGCGCTCACCTCGGTGTTCGAGGTCAAGGGCGTGCACCCCGATCACGCTGGCGTGTACGGGATGATCTCCCTGGTCGTCTGGACCATCGTGCTCGTCGTCTCGGTCAAGTACGTCGCCTTCGTCATGCGGGCCGACAACCGGGGTGAGGGCGGGATCATGGCGCTGGTCGCCCTGGTGCAGGAGCAGCGGACCGACAATCGCCGCGTCAAGCTCATGCTCGTGGCGGTCGGCATCGCCGGGGTGGCCCTGTTCTTCGGAGACGGCACCGTCACCCCGGCGATCAGCGTGATCTCCTCCGTCGAGGGACTCAAGGTGGCGGTGCCGGGCGTGAAATCGCTCGTGGTGCCGATCACCGTCGCCCTGCTCACGCTGCTGTTCGGCTACCAGCGGCTGGGTACTGAGAAGATCGGCCGGCTGTTCGGACCGATCATGTTGTTCTGGTTCCTCCTGCTCGCCGTCACCGGCCTCGGCAAGATTGTCGGGAGCCCCGACATCCTCCGTGCGCTGTCACCGAGCTACGGGATCACCTTCTTCGTCGACCACCCCGGAACCGGCTTCCTGTCCCTCGGCGCGGTGGTGCTCGTGGTCACCGGCGCCGAGGCCCTGTACGCCGACCTGGGCCAGTTCGACCGGCCGTCGATCCGCCGCGGATGGTTCTTCATCGCCTTCCCGGCGCTGCTGCTCAACTACCTCGGCCAGGGCGCGCTGATCCTGGCTCACCCCAAGGAGATCGCCACGCCGTTCTTCGGGCTGCTGCCCCATTGGGCGCAGGTGCCGATGGTCATCGTCGCCGTGCTGGCCACGATGATCGCCTCCCAGGCGGTCATCACCGGCGCCTTCTCGGTCACCCGTCAGGCGGTGCGGCTCGGCTTCCTGCCGCGGATGCGCATCCTCCACAAGTCCGGTGAGGAGGGCCAGGTCTACGTGCCCGCCATCAACTGGCTGCTGTACGTCGCGGTGATCGGCCTGGTCGTCGGCTTCGGATCCTCCACCGCCCTGGGCTCGGCCTACGGCATCGCGGTGACCGGCACGTTCGTCACCACCACCCTGCTGTTCTTCGCCATCGTCCGCATGCGCTGGCACCGGCCGCTGTGGCTCGTCGTGCCGGGCATGGGGCTCTTCCTGTTCATCGACCTCGCCTTCTTCTCGGCCAACCTGACCAAGGTCCCCACCGGCGGCTGGTTCCCGCTGCTCATCGGCGTGGCGCTGTTCACCATCCTCACCACCTGGCAGCGTGGCCGCGGCATCGTCACCGCCAAGCGAACCGACGCCGAGGGGTCCCTGAGCGAGTTCGTCGAGCAGTTGCGCACCATGGACCCGCCGCCCTACCGCCCGCCGGGGACCGCGGTGGCGCTGTCCTCGGCGAAGGAGACCACGCCGCTGGCCCTGCGCGACAACCTGCGCTATGACCACGTGCTCCACCAGCACGTGGTGATCGTGTCGGTGCACACCGGCACGGTGCCCCACGTCGACCCGGCGGAGCAGATCAGCATCGACGATCTCGCCTACACCGACGACGACATCGAGCACGTGACGATCTCCTACGGCTTCCAGGACAAGCCGGACGTGCCCCGGGCGCTCATGCGCGCCGCTGAGGCGGGGATGCTGGGTGAGCTCGGCGACGTCGACCTCGACACCGCGGTCTACCTCGTCTCGGAGATCACCCTGGTCATGGGCGACGACCCGGGACTCAGCCGCTGGCGCAAGCGGCTGTTCCTGCTGCTGGCCCAGACCTCGCGCAGTCCGGTGGACGGCTTCCACCTGCCCCGGGACCGGATCGTCACCATGGGCTCCTACATCGAGCTCTGAGACCCGGGCCGGTGAGGCCCGGGTCAGCGGGGCCCGGTCAGAGGCCGAGGAACGCCGCGATCATCTCGACCACGAAGGCGTGATCCTCGGCCTGGGGCAGCCCCGAGACGCAGACCGTGCCCACCACCCCGACGTCGGCGATGCGGATGGGGAACGCCCCGCCGTGGGCGGCGTACCGCCGTGCCTCGACGCCGAGCCCGTCATCCAAGGCCGTTCCGCTCGCGGCGAGGCGGCGGCCGACCAGGTACGAGGCCACGGCGAACCGGTTCACCACGTTGACCTTGCGCTCGATCCAGGCGTCGTTCTCCGGCGTGGTGCCCGGGAGGGCGGCGTGGAAGAGCTGGTGGCCGTGGCGGCGGATGTCGACGGTGAGCGAAAGCGAGCGTGCCGCTGCCGCGGTCACCATGGCGCTCCCCAGGCGCCACGCGTCGTCGTTGTCGAAGCGGCGGAAGACGAGCCGCTGCTCCTGGGCCTCGAGCGCGGCGATGAGCTCGCGGTCGGGGTCGCTCATGCGCCGGGCGCGGTCTGGGCCAGCACGGCGTCCATCGTCTCCATGATCGCGATCGTCTCATCCAGGCCCATGAGCGGGCTCTCGCGCTCGCCGGCGGCCAGGCAGCGCGCGACCTCATCGGCCTGATGGCGCAGGCCGCGGCCCTCATGGGCCGCGGCGACCCGGGTCGGCTCCCCCTCGCGGGGCACCAGGGTCACCGCGGTCGGCGCGTAGAAGTCACCGTCGATCTCGATGCGCGCGTCGGCGCCGACGATCGCCGCACGCGTCGCGCTCCGGGCCGCCAGGGTGCAGGTGAGCACGGCCTGGGCGCCACCGGCGTAGCCGAACAGCATCGAGGTCTGGGCGTCGACGCCGGTGAACGCCGGGTCGCCCAGGGCGAGGATCCGGTCCGGGGTGCCGAGCACCATCGCGGCGAAGGACACCGGGTAGATCCCCAGGTCGAGCAGGGCGCCGCCGCCGAGCTCCGGGGCGAACAGGCGCGACTCACGGTCCTGGGCGAACCACTGGCCGTGGTCGGCGGTGACCGTGAGGACCGCACCCAGGTGTCCTTCGGCGAGCCAGTCGCGGACCACCGCCATGTGGGGGAGGAAGCGCGTCCACATCGCCTCCATGGCGAACAGACCTCGCGCGCGGGCCACCGAGACGATCTCCCGAGCCTCGCTCGCGTTCATGGCAAACGGCTTCTCGACCAGCACTGGCTTGCCGGCCTCCAGCGCCAGGATCGCGTTGTCGCGGTGCATGGGGTGAGGGGTCGCCACGTAGATGACGTCGACGTCGGGGTCGGCCACCAACGCCGCGTAGCTGGGGTGCGCAGCCGGGATGTCGTGGGCGTCGGCGAAGCGGTTCGCCGAGGCCTGGCTGCGTGACCCCACGGCGCTCACCACGCCGGAGTCGGTGAGTTGGAGGTCACTCGCGAAGGTGTGGGCGATCCCACCGGTGCCGAGGATGCCCCATCGCAGAGGTTGCGCTGGCTGATTCATGCCCTCCAGTATCTCCCTCGCCGCGGTGGGCCCGGCATCCGCCCGGCCTGGCCCGGCGGTCGCCCCGGTTCAGCTCGCCCTGGACCCCGGGCGCATCAGCCGGACGGCGAGTCTGACCAATGGCGGCAGGTCGGCCCCCATGCGATCGGACACCGAGTCGTCGTAGGCGAGGCGGGCGAGTTCGGGCTCCTCACCCACCAGACTGTTTGCGCGGTGCGACAACATCGCCGCGGTGCCGACCTGGGCGAGCCAGCCGGGCTTCTGGGCCTCCAGATCCGCCATGTCCGAGAGGGCCTGGACCGTCGAGGGGTCATGGTTGGCGCCGATCGCGTTGACCACCTTGAACCCCTGGATGGGCCGACCGGATTGCAGCAGGGCACAGCCGGCCACGAAGCGCGCCTGCACGGCGAGGGCGGCCAGCTCGCGCTCCTCGCGACCGTCGAGGCGCACCAGCACCGCCTCACACACGGCCAGTGCCTCGGCGGCACTACGACGGTGGCGGACCATCATGGCGGGGCGCAGGCGGTCTGAGGCGCGCAGCAGGTCCTCCACGCCGGGCAGGTCGATCACCGAGCCGACGCGCATGGCCAGGGCACCGGCGCCCTCCAGGCCGGCGTTCAACGCCGTCTCGGCGGTGGCGCCCAGCAGCGCGGCGATGCCGAGCTTGTAGACGGCCATCAGGCTGCGGGCATGTCCGAGCAGCAGCTCGACCGACTCAGCCAGACGGTCCTCGGGGTCCTCGAGGAAGCGCGTGATCAGCTGGTCACTCACCGCCAGCGCCTCGGGTACCCCCCCGGGCCGGTTGAGCAGGCGGCCCGCGCGCCGGACCAGGGCCAGCATGACCAGCCAACGCACATTGGGATCGAGGTCGTCGCCGAAGCGCTCGGCCACCTCCTCATCGAGCAGGGACGCCTCACGCCGGCGCCCGGTGAACCACAGCGACTCGCATTTCAGGGTCAGCGCGGCGGCCAGGCGCTGGCGGCGTCGGCCGCTGGCGTCCGGGTGGCGCTGGGACCATGACACGAGGAAGCGATCCCAGTCCTCCAGGCTCTGGTGGTGGCGCCCCAGACCGCGCAGGGCGCGGGCGCGCTTGAAATGGGCGATATCGACCCGCTCGGCCGCCACCGGGTCATCGAGCGCCTCAGCGAACTCGGCGAACTCGGCGATGATCGCGTCGCTCTGGGCGACCACCTCCTCCAGCTGGCGCCGACGTTCAGCCTCGATACCCACGGGACCCCTCCCTGGTCTGCATCGACTCAACCCTAGCCCCACCGAGCCCGGGCGCGCGGCGGCTGACCAGATCGCGCCCGCGGGGGCGCCCGCCCCGTTGATACACAAAAAAACGGTCCTTCACTTGACAGCCTGGTCGGGATCTAGTCATAATCCTGACCAGGGCGGGTTTTTGTGTTTTCTGTGGTTTCGCGGAAGGGGGGGGGGACAAACCGACACATGCATCTCCGACGGACAGCAGCTTGCTGAAGCTGCGGGGTCAGGGTCAGCCGCGGCGCACGCGGCTGACGAGCCGGGCATGGCTTTGGTCCGAGGTGGCCGCCTGACCGTCGCAGCAGGAGTTACCCCGCGGCGTGTGCCGGGTGCCCTCACTCTCCTCGGGCGCCCGGCCCGCCGTGGTTAACCTTTCCCGGGTGGAGATCTCCGAGCTCCGATCCGACCAGCTCGACGCGCTCGCGACACTCGAGCGGCGCATCCTCACCACCGACCAGGTCCGGCTCAAGCTCGAGTGGCCGTCGCTGCGCGCGGGCCGGACGGTGGCCGGCCTGGTCGCGCAGGAGCGGGGTGAGCTCGTCGGCTTCATCGGCCTCTACGCCTTCGGCGGCGCGCCCGACGTGGAGCTGCACGGGATGGTCGACCCGTCCCAGCGCCGGCGCGGCATCGCCACCCAGCTGCTGGACCGCGCCCTGGAGATCTGCGACGCGCAGGGCTACAGCCACCGTCTGCTGGTCGTCCCCCGGGCGTCCGCCGCGGCGGTGCGCCTGGTCACCCGGCGCGGTGCCGAGCTCCAGCATGCGGAGTATTCGCTCGCCCTGGAGGGCGAGCCCCAGCGCCGCGCCCTTG
>CAZZVR010000220.1:0-6275 GCA_964657595.1 Burkholderia sp. PAMC 26561
GAGCCGCCCGGCGATCCCCTGGATGTGCTCTCGGAGCTGGGCGACCCGCCGCGGGGTGAAGGCGTGGGCGGCCAGGCGACGGACCCGGCTGTGGTCGGGCGGGTCGAGGAACAGCATCTGGCGAACCATGAGCGCCGCGATCGGGGTAAGCTGCTCCATGCCGAGGGCGGCCAGCCGCCCGGGATCGGGGGTGCGTGCCGCCCGGTAGCGGTAGAGCACCGTGACCACGTCCTCGTAGCGGGTCACCACCCAGGCGTGGAGGTAGGGATCCCAGTGGACCGGATCCTCCTCCCGGAGCCGCTCGTACAGCGGGTAGGGATTGGCGAGGACGTCGGGGTCGAGGAGGTGGTACAGGCTCAGCGGCGCGCCGCGGTCGACCGACCCGGTGCTCATCGGCCCGTCGGCGCCTCGGCGAGGCTCGGGGCCAGAGCACCCCGCTCGCGACCTACCTCGGCGGCGAGCTCGCGCGCGGTGGGATGGTCGAACAGGTAGCGCAGCGACACCTCGACGTCGTAGAGCTCATCGAGACGGACGATGAGCTGGGCCGCGAGGAGTGAATGCCCGCCGAGCAGGAAGAAGTTCTCCTCCGCCCCGATTGAGGGGACGCCGAGCAGGTCGGCGATGATTCCCGCGATTGTCGCCTCGGTGCCGTCGTCGGACCGCACATCGCGATCCGGAAGGTCGACGGGGTCCGACAGCGCTCCGCGATCGACCTTGCCGTGGACGGTCATCGGCAGGGCATCGAGCCACACGTATGCGGAGGGACGCATGTGCTCAGGCAGCCGCGGCGCGAGGAAGCCGGTGAGCTCGGCGTCGGATGGCACCGACTCGTCGGTGGCCACCACGTAGGCGACGAGCCGGCGCTCGGCGCTCGAGGCTCCGGCGGCCACGACGACTCCGGCGCTGATCGCCGGGTGGGCGTTGAGCGCGGCGGCCACCTCTGTGGGCTCGACTCGAAAACCCCGGATGCTCAGCTGATCGTCGAGGCGCCCGAGATACTCGAGCTCGCCGTCGGCGGTGAAGCGCATGCGGTCACCGGTGCGATACCAGCGACCCCGGGCGTCCTCGAAGAACCGTTCGGCGGTGAGCTCGGGGAGGTTGAGGTAGCCGCGCCCCACCGCGACGCCGCCGAGCATGAGCTCGCCCGCCTCACCCTCGGCCACCGGCCGGCCGTCGGCGTCGACGAGCTCAGCGAGGACCCCGGCGATGGGCCGTCCGATTGATGGCGGCCCGTCGCCCGAGGCCGCCACCGGACCCGAGCTCGCCACCACGGCGGCCTCGCTGACCCCGTAGTTGTTCACCAGGCCGAAGGGCAGGTCCGGCCGCGGCCGCCGAGTCAGCGCATCCCCGCCGGTGAGCATGTAGCGCAGCGCGGCGTCAGCCGGCCAGTCGAGGCCGATCAGACCCTCGGCCACGGCGGTGGGCACGAAGCTGACGGTGATGCGCCGGGTGCCCAGCCAGTCACGGAGACCCAGCGGATCGGTGCGGAGCGTCTCGGGCACGATCAGCAGAGTCGCCCCGACGGCGAGGCTCGGCCAGATCTCCCAGACCGCAGCGTCAAAGCCCGGGCTGGCCATCTGCGTGCACACGTCGGCGTCGGTGAGCGCAAAGGCCTCGGTGTGCCAGGTCACGAGGTTGAACAGGCCGGCGTGGTCGATGGTGACGCCCTTGGGACGTCCGCTCGAGCCGGAGGTGTAGACGATGTAGGCACCGTCCGCGCCCGCCGGCGGGTCGGCCGCGGCGTCCGGGAGATCCTCGACGCCCGGACGGTCGGCGTCGGCCTCCGCGGGGACGACGACATGACCGTGCGGGGTCAGGGTGAGCGTGGCGCGGTCGCGCCCGAGGTCGGGACGGGCGGCGGCCCCGAGGATGATCGCGGCGGCGCCGGAGTCCTCGAGCATCCAGCCGATGCGCTCGTCGGGATACGCCGGATCGATGGCCACGTAGGCGGCGCCGGCCCGTAGCACCCCGAGCAGCGCCACGACCTGCGCGGAGGATCGCTCCGCGCAGACGGCGACGCGGTCCCCGCGCCCGACCCCCTGCTGGATCAGCACGTGCGCCAGGTCGGCGGAGCGGTGACCCAGCTCAGAGCGTGAGAGAGCGACGCTGCCGTCGTTCACTGCCAGTGCTTCGGGGTCACGCGCTCGGACACGTTCCCACAACGCGAGCACTGTCTCACCGCAATTCCCGACTGTCCGCATGCGCGCCCCCGATGGACTGGCAACTAGATCATCAGAACGGGTGTGATGTTAACTCATGCCCACCGACCGATCTTCAGGGAACCTGAAGAGGATTTATGAGAGCTTAGGCGGACAAGACGACGTCGGCTACCGCGGCCGGCTGCTGGAGGTGGACCTGGTGTCCGGCCCCCGGAACGATCGTGGCACTCGCCCGGGGAATGCGCGCGGCCATCTCCCGGGCCAGCCCGGAGAACTTGGGGTCGCGTTCCCCCGCGATCAGTGCCACCGGCATCTTCAGCTCCCCCAATCGGTCCCAGAGCGACGGCAGCGCCCCTGTCCCCAGGCCCACCAGCGCGGCCGCCAGCCCGGCCGGGTCATTGTGCAACCGATCGGCGTGGGCCTCGGCGGCCAGCTCGGGTGACAGGTCAGCCAGGACCGGAGTGCGGGCCCAGCGCTCGGCGAACGTCGCGATGCTCTCACGCGCCAGTTCGGCCGCCAGTGCGGCGTCGGCACGGCGTCGCTGCGCGCGCTCCTGCGGATCGGCGATGCCGGGGCTGGCGCCGATGAGGACGAGGCGGCGGATGCGCGGAGCGATCCGCGGGTCGAGGGCGGCATGCAGGGCGATGCGTCCGCCCTGGGAGTAGCCGAGCAGCGTGCAGCGAGCGAGCGCCAGCGCGTCGATGTCCTCGAGCACGGAGTCGAGATCAACGGGCCGGACGTGCGCGGCGTCGCCATGGCCGCGGATGTCGGGAGCGTGGACCTCCCTCAGCTCGGCCACGCCGGCGGCGAGCAGCCGGTCCCAGCAGTGGTGGGTGTTGGTGAAGCCGTGCAACAGTAGGAGGGCGTCGCCGTCTGGCACCGTCCCATCATGACCGCCGTTGATACCCACCTGCTGCTTCGTGCCCTCGTCGACGAGCTCGTGCGCTGTGGCATGCGCGGCGCGGTCACCTCGCCGGGGTCGCGCAACACCCCGCTGATCGAGGCGTTCGTCGCCCATCCGGACCTGAGGAGCTATTCGAGCCTGGATGAGCGCTCGGGCGGGTTCTTCGCCGTCGGCGCGGCGCGCGCCTCAGGCCGGCCGGTCGCCGTGACGGCGACCTCAGGCACCGCAGTGGCAAACCTCCTGCCCGCGGTAATCGAGGCGAGCGAGGCGGGTCTGCCCCTGATCGTGCTCAGCGCCGACCGTCCCGCGGAGCTGCGCCAGATCGGGGCCGGTCAGACCATCGACCAGGTGAAGCTCTTCGGGGACGCGGTGCGGCTGTTCGCCGAGCTCGACGTCTATGAGGCCAGCGCCGCGCGCATGCGCTGGGTGCGCTCGATCGCCTGCCGGGCGGCCTGGACCGCCATGGGCCCCGATCCCGGTCCGGTGCACCTCAACATCCCGCTGCGCGAGCCGCTGGTCAGCGAGCATCGCCTGCCCGCTGACCCCGCCGGAGGCGAGGGCCGGCCCGGCCGACGACCCTGGGTCAGGCGGGGCGGTTTCCAGCTGCACCCAGTGGAGAACACCACCCACGCCGACCGCCAGCGAGCGGTCATCGTCGCCGGCCAGTTCGGCACCGGGGCGCGGATCGGCGCCCAGGGAGCCGACCTGGCCCGGTTCGCCGCGGCACACGGGATCCCACTGCTGGCCGACCCGCTGTCGTGCGCCCGCCGCGGCACCGCCGCCATCGCCCACTACGACCTCATCCTGCGCGAGGCCGACCTCGCCGCCGGCCTGGCCCCGGAGCTCGTCATCCGCGTGGGTGAACTGCCGACCTCCAAGCCGCTGCGCGCCTGGCTGGCGGGGCTCGACGGGGTCGAGCAGCTCGTGTTCCACCCTCGCCCGGTATGGCCGGACCCCGACTCGCGGATGTCCGAGATCGTCGCCTACTCCCATCCCGACCAGCTGCCCCGACCCGCCCAGCCCGATGGCTGGCTCGCTCGCTGGCGGTCGGCGGATACGACGGTCAGCGAGGTGATCGCGGGCCAGCTCGCGGCTCAACCCGGACTGAGCGAGCCGGGCGTGGCCCGGCTGCTCGGCGCCGAGCTCCCCTCCGAGGCCACGCTGTTCGTGGCCGCCAGCATGCCGGTCCGCGACGTCGAGGAGTTCCTCGCCGTGCGCGACGACGGGCCGGTGGTGCTGGCCAACCGGGGCGCCAACGGGATCGACGGCACCGTGTCAGCCGCCTTCGGCACCGCCGCGGTCAGCGCGGGTCCGGTGGTGCTGCTCATCGGGGACGTGGCGCTGGCCCACGACATCGGCGGGCTGCTGGCCGCCCGGCGCACCGCGGTGCAGCTGACCGTCGTGCTGATCAACAACGACGGCGGCGGCATCTTCGAGTTCCTCCCCATTGCCGGTCACCCACAGGCGTTCAACGAGCATGTGGCCACCCCGCACGGATTGGCGTTCCGCTCCGCCGCAGAGTTCTACGGCCTCGATCATGTGGCGGTGACCGAGGTGGGCGGCTTCACCGCCGCCCTCGACCGGGCGCTCAGCGACGACACCAGCACGATCATCGAGGTCCGCACCGACCGCGCCGCCAACCGGCGGCTGCACGCGGAGATCGCCACGGCCAGCGCGGCCGCACTCGGCGCTCAGCCGGCCAGGACCGGCAGCAGCGCCTGAAGCTTCATCTCGGTCTCGGCCAGCTCGGTGGCAGGGTCTGAGTCCGCGACGATGCCGCCCCCGGCGTAGCAGGAGGCCTGGCGGCCGCGCAGCAGCGCGCAGCGCAGGGCGACGCAGAACTCGCCGTCGTCGGTGGCGTCGATCCAGCCGATCGCCCCGGCGTACCAGCCTCGGTCAAAGCCCTCCAGGGCTGGGATGAGCCGCTGGGCGACCGCGAGGGGCTCACCGCCCACCGCGGGGGTCGGATGCAGCAGCCCGGCCAAGGTGACCGCGTCAATCGGCTCAGCCAGCTGGGCGCGGACCGGCGCCGCCAGGTGCTGAATGTTCGCCACCTTGATGACCACGGGCTCCGGCGCGACCGTCACCCACACCGAGTGCGGGGCAAGGCTCGAGGCGATGCGGCGCGCGACGATGGCGTTCTCCTCACGGTTCTTGGCGCTCTGCAGGAGCCGCTCACCGAGGTGGTCATCGACGGCCGGGTCGGCGCTGCGACGGGTCGAGCCGGCGAGCGCCACGGTCGAAGCGCGCTGGCCCTGGCGGCGGACCAGCAGCTCGGGGGTGGCGCCGAGGAAGGTGGCCGGCCCGCGCCCGACGGCATAGATGAAACACTCGGGAAAGCCCTCGCGCAGCACGCCGAGCACCGCGGCCGGATCGTGGTCGAGCGGCGCGTGAACGCGCACCTCCCGGGCGAGCACGATTTTTGACAACTCACCGGCGCGGATCCGCTGCACCGCCCGCGCGACCGCCTCCTCGTGGTGGGCCGGCGGCATGGCGCTGGCGACTTCATACTCACCGGCCGGGGCCGGATCGAGCAGCGGCAGGGGGTGCTCGGACAGGCTGGCGAGCCGGGCGAGGACGCGTTCCATCACGTCGTCGACGGTGTCGTCGGCCTCGACCATCGCGTTGACGGTGAGCCATGTGGCACCGCTGCTGCGGGCCAGGCTGAGCTCTGGGACCACCAGTGAGGCGGGGTCAAAGCCGCGCCACTCGGCTGCGGTGACACGGTCCGCGAAGGCGAAGCCGCCGACCGCCGCCAGCCCGGCCCCGGAGGGCGCAGGCGGTCCGGGCACGGGATCGGCGCAGGAGTGCGTCACCAGCTCGCGCCACCGGCGCGCCACGGCGCCGAAGCGGTCGGGGCCGGCCGCGCTCAGCTCGGCGGCCGTGCCGAGCGCGGCGAGGGCGCAACCGTTCCGCGCAGGCTGCTCGAGGACGAACCAGGCGTCGGAGACGCTGCGCGACGCGCAGACGACCGCGGTCGGGTCGACGGCGGCGCTGAGCCGCCGGGTGACGCTGGCGATCGTCCCGGCCCGGTCTCTATGGCCGCGGCTGCGTGCCCGCTTGAGCGCGGCGGTGGCCCGCAGCCACAGGCGCGCCTCACCGGCGCCGTCGAGCCAGACAGCCACATCCGCGGGCACTCCGGCTGGTCTGGATGCTGAACCGGTCATACCTCAGAGCCTCGCAGATCTGCGGGGGAGCCTCCCAGGGCCGTG
>CAZZVR010000221.1:0-6248 GCA_964657595.1 Burkholderia sp. PAMC 26561
TCCCGGGCTTCCTCGGCGGTGAGGAAGTGGTCGCGCTCGGTGTCCTTGCGGACCTCCTCGACCGGCTTGCCCGAGTGCTCGGAGATGATCTCGTCCAGCTTGCGGCGCAGGTCGATGATCTCGTTCGCGTGGATCTCGATGTCGGTCGCCTGACCCTGGAACCCGGCGGACACCTGGTGGATGAGGATCTTGGCGTTGGGCAGCGCCATGCGCTTGCCGGGAGCCCCGGCGTTGAGCAGCAGCGCACCCATGCTCATCGCGATCCCGACGCAGATCGTCTGCACGTCGGGCTTGATGAACTGCATGGTGTCGTAGATCGCCAGACCCGCGTACACCGACCCGCCGGGCGAGTTGATGTAGAGACTGATGTCCTTGTCCGGGTCCTCGGACTCGAGATGCAGCAGCTGCGCCACGATCAAGTTGGCAATCTGATCGTCCACGGGCGTGCCGAGGAAGATGATCCGCTCGTTGAGGAGACGGCTGTAGATGTCGAACGCGCGCTCCCCGCGGGAGGTCTGCTCAACAACCATTGGTACGAGTGGGCTCATGGTCCTCGCTTATTTCTTTCCGGCGTAAGGAATCCTGCCGGCCGACTCTAGCAATCGACCTCGGTCGGCAGGTCGGGTTCAGGCGTCGTTGCCGGCGTCGGTGGCGGTGCTGCTGGCTGTGGGCTCAGCAGCACCGGCTGGCGCCGCTTCGACCTCGGGCTCTGACGCGTCCTCGACCTCCGGTGACGCTGCGGATTCGGCGGCGTCGACCGTCGCATCGTCCTGGGCTTCGGGCTCGGGATCGGGGGCGGCGACCGGCGTGGCCTCGGCGATCAGCAGCTCGAGGGCCTTGCGGTGCGACAGCTCCTCGCGCATGCGCTCGAGGCGCCCGGTGGACACCAGCTGGTCATACAGCTTCTGGGGCGTGGTGTCGCTGCGCTGGGCGGTCGGTTCGAGCGCCTCGAGGATCTCCTCGTCGGTGGGGACGATCGGCTCGGCCTCGGCGACGGCGGCCAGCACGGCCTCGCGCTTGAGTGACCGCTCGGCTTCGGGCTCGACGTCGTCGGACATCTCGTGCTCGGACTTGCCGGTGATCTGGAAGTACATCTCGGGCGAGATCCCCTGCTGGGCGAGCGAGTTGACCATCTCATGCACCATCTCGTGGGCACGGGCGTGGATCAACGGGTGGGGTACGTCGATCTCGGCGTTGGCCGCGACGGCGTCCAGCACCGCACGTTCGAACTCCTGATCGATGGAGTTGGACTCGTAGTCCTTGAGGCGGGTGGCAATGTCCTCGCGCAGCTCGGCGATTGTCTCGAACCCCGCGGCATCATCCGCGAAGGCGTCATCGAGCTCGGGCAGGCGCTTCTCCTTCACCTCGCTCACCGTGACCTCGAAGGTGGCGGGCTTGCCGGCCAGCTCCTGAGAGCCGTAGTCGTCGGGGAAGCTCACCTCGACCAGGACCTCGTCACCGGCCTTGGCGCCGACGAGCTGGTCCTCGAAACCGGGAATGAGCTGGCCGGAGCCGAGCTCCAGGGGCTGGTCCCGGCCCTCACCGCCCTCGAAGGGAACCCCGTCGACCTTGCCGAGGTAGTCCATCACCACGTGGTCACCGGTCGCGGCCGGGCGGTCGACGGTCTCCAGCGTCGAGTTGTGGTCACGCAGGCGCTCGAGCTCGGCAGTGATCGCCTCCTCCGACGCGGTCGCCTCGCGCTTGGGCACCTCGAGACCCTTGTACTCACCCAGCTTGGCCTTGGGGCGCACGGCGATCTCGATCTTCAGGGTGAGCGGCTGGCCGGCCTCGGGCAGGTCGCCGAAGTCGATGTCGGGCTCGCCGATCGGGGCGATGCCGGCGGCATCCACCGCCTCGGCGTACCAGTTGCCCAGGGCGGCGCGCATCGCCTCATCCAGCACCGCTTCGCGGCCGAGACGACGGATCACGACGGGCGGCGGGACCTTGCCCTTGCGGAAGCCGGGAATACGCAGGGTCTTGCCGAGTTCCCTGGCAGCCTGCTGGACGCGGCGCTCAACCTCGGCGGCGGCGACCTCGGCGTCAACGCGAACCCGCGACTCGGGCAGTTCGGTGACGTTGGTGGTGACGGTTGGGGATGCGACGGACATGAGGGGTGAGACGATAGCTTCCTTGCCGTGCTAGGGCGATGGGCGGGTCGACTCGTCACCGGACCGGTGGCGTTCCTCGTGTCGGGGCTGATCGATCTCGTGGTGCTGGCGCTGTATCTGCGCCGCCACCGGAGCCGCGCCGGCGTCCTCGTTCTCGTGACCACGCTGGCCGGCCTCGGGACCTGCGCCGGGCTCGGCGCGACCCCCGGTGCGGCGCGGGCGGACACCACCGAGCCGTCGATCCTCATGGACGACTACGCCTTCATCTATTCCCCCCCGGCCGCGGTCGAGCGCAACCTCGAGCAGGTGGCCGCCCTCGGGGTGAACACGATCAAGGTGTCGATGGTGTGGTCGCTGGTGGCCCCCGACCCGGACGCGAGCACCGAGCCTGACTTCGACGCCAGCGACCCGAGCGCCTATCCAGCCGGCAACTGGGCGCGTTACGACACCCTGGTGCAGGACGCGACGGCGCTTGGCCTGGGCGTCTACTTCCAGCTCACCGCCCCGGCCCCGCTGTGGGCGACGGTGTCCCGCGGCGTCTCAGGTCACCAGTACGCCTGGTCCCATGAACCCAGTGCGTCGGACTTCGAGCAGTTCGTCGTTGCCGTGGGCGCCCGTTACAACGGCGCATTCACGGTGAGTTTGCCGGCCCAGTCCGCATCCGCGCCCGGCGCCGCCTCCGCGGTCGGATCGGTGCTGGGGTCCCTGAGGCATCCGGCCGGCGCCGGCGCCGCGGAGGTCGCGGGCAGCCAGACGACGCTGCCGGCGGTGCACATGTGGGGTATCTGGAACGAGCCGAACGAGATCGGCTGGCTGAGCCCCCAGACCGCCACCGTCGATCACCACCAGGTGCTGCGCTCCCCGGTGATGGAGCGTGCCCTGATCAATGCGGGCTACACCGCCCTGGCCGAGACCGGACATGGCAGCGACACGATCCTCATCGGGGAGACGGCGTCACGGGGCAACACGCGCACCATCCCGTTCCTGCGCGCCCTGTTCTGCGTCAACGCCTCCGATGTCCCGTTGCGGGGAGCGAGCGCGACGCGGATCGGCTGTCCCGCCTCGGGTGACCCCCGGCAGTTCGTGATCGACAACCCGGGCCTGTTCGCCGCCACCGGCTGGGCCCACCACCCCTACAGCTTCAACCACGATCCCCGCACGCCGTTCGCCGACGCACCCGACACGATCACCCTGGCCAACCTCGGCGTGCTCGAACGCAATCTCGATGCCGTTGACGCCGCCTACGGCGAGCCGGCCGGGCTGCCCATCTATGTCACCGAGTACGGATTCAAGTCCAACCCGCCCAACCCCTACGTCAAGACGTCATTGGCCCAGCAGGAGACCTGGCTGGATGAGGGCTGGTACATGAGCTACCGCATGCCCCGGGTCAAGGCGATGGCCCAGGAGCTGCTCTATGACCAGCCGCCGATCGCCGGCAAGCCGCCGGGCAGCGCCGCCTACTGGTCGAACTTCGACTCGGGTCTCGAGTTCGAGAACGGTGCCCCCAAGCCGGCGTACGGGGCCTTCCGCCTGCCCATCTGGCTGCCGCGTCAGCAGCCCGGATCGCGAGTGACCGTGTGGGCCGAGATCCGCCCCGCCGCGGTGGGCGCCGACTCAGCCGGAGTGCTGGAGTTCCAGGCCCGAGGCAGTACGACGTGGACGGCGCTGGGCGACCTCAGGACCTCCAACCCCGAGGGCTTCATCCTCGCGCACGTGAAGATCCCCGGCCGCGGGAGCGTGCGACTCGCCTGGGGCGACCGGGCCACCCGGGCGGTCTACTACAGCCGCACGGTGCCGATCAGCTAACGCGTGACCTGGAGCGGCAGGGGCACCGGCGCCTTCAGCTCCTCGAGCCGCAGGTAGGTGTTGACCCGCGAGGCGCCCCCGCGGGTGGACAGGCGCACGAGCACCCGCTGAAGCTCGGCGATCTCCCGGGCGACGATGATCAGCAGGGCGTCGGTCTCCCCCGTCACCCAGTCGGCGGAGATCACCTCGGGCATGCCGCGGACCGCCTCGGCGAACTGTCGGTGCGTGCGATCGTCGTGGCGGCGCAGCGTCACGGCGACGTAGACCTGGATGGGAAAGCCCGCGTTGGTCCAGTTGAGCTGGGCGGAGATCCGCTCGATCACGCCCGACTCCTTCAGGCGCCGGACCCGGTGCAGGGTGGCGGCGGGTGACAGCCCCACGACGCGCGCCAGCTCGACGTTCGAGCGGTCGGCGTCAAGCTGCAGTTCCTCGAGCAGACGCAGATCAATTAAATCAAGCGATGTGGGCATCTCACGCAATATTTGATCGTCTCATAGGGCAGATGTCAAACACTCAGCGGTTTGAGACGGGACCTGAGGCATCATTCAGTCATGTCTTCCTCACGCCGCTATGCCCTGATCGCGTTGATCGCATCCGGCGTCCTCTGGGGCGCCACGGTGCCCCTGTCCAAGGTCTCCCTCGACTGGCTGGACCCGGCCTGGCTGACCTTCGGCCGGTTCATGATCGCCGGGCTCGTCCTGGCCGTCGTCGCGCGCGGGCATCTGCGTGCCGCCCTGTCCTGGCAGGTCGGGCTCGGCGGAGCCGTGGGCTTCGGCGCCTGCGTCGCGCTGCAGAGCGCCGGTATCGCCAGGACGTCGGTGAGTCATGCCTCGGTGCTGATGGGCGTGGCGCCGGTGTTGGTGGCGCTCACCTCCCTGGCGGCCGGCCACGGCCATGCGACCCGGCGTGAGTGGCTGTCCTTCGGGCTGTCCCTGCTCGGCATCGCGCTGATCGCCGGTGCCGGAGGTGGTGGCGCGAGCGTCGAGGGCGACGGCCTGGTGCTGGTGTCGGTCCTGCTGTCCGCGGGCCTCATCGCCGCCCAGCCACGGCTGCTCGAAGGTCGTGATCCGGCCGCGCTGACCGCCGTGCAGTTCTTCGCCGCCGCGGGCTTTGCCCTGCCCCTGGCGCTGAGCACCGGACAGCTTCCCTCCGCCCCGCCCAGCACCGGACCGGTGTTCGCCTTTGTCGCATTGGCCCTGGGCGGCACCGTGCTGCCGTTCTGGCTGTTCGCCCACGGCCAAGCCAAGGTCCGGCCTCAGCTGGCCGGCGCCTTCGTCAACCTCGAGCCGGTGGTCGGAGCGGCGATCGGCTGGATCCTCTTCGCCAACCCGGTGGGACCGACGTCGATCCTGGGCACCACCGCCGTCCTCGCCGCCATCGTGCTGGCCGCGACCGTCGGCACCGTGCCGATACCGAGGCTGGCGGGTCACGCCTGGCGCCACGGGTACGCGGTCCAGGAGGCTCTCCTGGCACCCCCCGGAGCCCAGAACCGCCAGCTGCACTGGCGCCTTCGCGGTGACCTGTGGGAGCTCGAGGGCGTGTACATGCCGTCTCACAGGGAGCCGACCCGACCGGCCATGGCAGAGCCTCGGAGGTGGTGGGGCGGGCGGTCGTCGACGGCGCACCGCCGGGGTAGCATCGGCCGGACCACGATGATCTGAGGAGGTCGCCTTGCTGATGACAGCTCGCCGTTGGGGCCTTGCGGTCGCCCTGACCGGCGCTCTTGCGCTTGTCTTTGCTCCGGTCGCGGGCGCCGTGCACACCGCCGCCGTGAAGTTCACGGCGCGCGCATCCTGCGGCGACCATGCCCCCTACCCCGCCGCGACCCAGTGTCGCTGGCGCCGCGGCAACTTTCGGGCGACCTTCGTGTTCCAGAGCCACACCGGCCCTCATCTGACCAAGGCCTGCTACACGAACTCCGGCCCGGCGCCGTTCGGCGGCTCCCACGGCTGCGTGTCGTTCGGCCGCCTCTCTGACAAACGCTACGCGCTCAATCTCCCCGCCCAGGTGCGCGCCAGCTACGTGACGCGGCTCTCGTGGCTGGTCAGCGAGAGCGGTCACTTCCGGCAGGTCGCCAGCTCGACGCTGAAGATCATCGGCTGAGCGACGACGTCGCCCCGGGCCGCGTGACACGCGGCTCGGGAACGGCCGCCGATCCGAGTGCTGGCAGACGCAGCTCGGACACGCGCAGCGGCTTCCCGCCGGCGAGCGCCGATCGGGGCCGCTCCCGTTGCTAGATTGATGGGCCCCGTGGTGGGCGTAGCTCAGTTGGTAGAGCTCCTGGTTGTGGTCCAGGCGGTCGGGGGTTCGAGTCCCCTCGCTCACCCTTTGTGA
>CAZZVR010000222.1:0-6247 GCA_964657595.1 Burkholderia sp. PAMC 26561
TCGGCGCCAAGCAGGTCAAGGAGCTGCGCGACCTCACCGGCGCGGCGATGATGGCCTGCAAGAAGGCCCTGGTCGAGGCCGAGGGCGACGTCCAGGCGGCAGTTGAGCTGCTGCGCGCCCGCGGCGAGTCCCAGGCCGCCAAGCGGGCCGGCAACGACGCCACCCAGGGCACCATCCAGTCCTACGTCCACACCGCCGGCGGCGCGCCGGTCGGCGTGCTCGTGGAGGTCGACTGCGAGACCGACTTCGTCGCCCGCAACGACAACTTCATCCAGTTCGCCAAGGACCTGGCCATGCACATCGCCGCCGCGTCCCCGGCCGGGGTCACCGACGAGGACATCCCTGCCGAACTCCTGGAGTCCGAGCGGCGCATCGCCACCGAGCAGTCCCTGGACCGGCCCGAGAACGTGCGCGAGCGCATCGTCGAGGGCAAGATCAACAAGTTCCTCGACGAGAACGTGCTGCTGCGCCAGGTGCACGTGAACCCGAAGTACGAGGACAAGAAGATCGAGGAGCTGCGGGCCAAGCTCGCCTCCGACACGGGTGAGAACGTGGTCATCCGCCGCTTCACGCGCTTCCAGGTCGGCAGCTAGAGCGCGCTGGGCGCGCTGTAGCTAGGCTGCCACCGCACGTGGCCACCGAGGAGAACGAGGAACCGGCACCCGTCTACGGACGGGTGCTGCTCAAGCTGTCGGGTGAGGCGCTGATGGGCGAGATGTCCTACGGCACCGACCCCAACCGGGTGCGCGAGATCGCCGCTGAGGTCGCCCAGGTCCACCGCCGCGGCGTGGAGGTCGCGATCGTGGTCGGCGGCGGCAACATCTACCGCGGCCTGGCCGCCGCGGCCGAGGGCATGGACCGGGCCACCGGCGACTACATGGGGATGCTGGCCACGGTGCTCAACGCCATGACCCTTCAGGACGCCCTGGAACGCGCCGAGGTGGCCACGCGGGTGCAGCTGGCCATCCCGATCTCCGAGGTCGGTGAGCCCTACATCCGCCGCAAGGCGATCCGCCACCTCGAGAAGAAGCGGGTGGTGATCTTCGGAGCCGGCACGGGCAACCCGTTCTTCACCACCGACACCGCGGCCGCCCTGCGTGCCGCCGAGATCCATGCCGAGGTCGTGCTGATGGCCAAGCACGGCATCGAGGGCGTCTACAGCGCCGACCCGCGCAAGAACCCCGACGCCGAGTTCATCCCCGAGATCAGCCACCGGGAGGCGCTCACGCGCGGACTCGAGGTCATGGACTCCACCGCCTTCGCGCTATGCATGGACAACAACCTGCCGATCGTCGTGTTCAACATGGCGGGAGGCGAGAACATCAACCGGATCGTCTCCGGTGAACGAGTGGGAACCTTGGTGAGGACATGACCGACGATCTGGTGAGCGGCCTGCTGGACGACGCGCGCGAGCGCATGGCCAAAGCGGTGGAGGCGATGCGCGACCAGCTCGGCTCCGTACGGGCCGGACGGGCGAACCCGTCGTTGCTGGACCGGATCTCGGTCGACTACTACGGCACCGCCACTCCGTTGAAGCAGATGGCGACGATCAACGCGCCCGAGCCGCGCCTGCTGAGCATCCAGCCCTTCGACAAATCGTCGATCAAGGCGATCGAGCGGGCGATCTCGGAATCCGACCTGGGCCTGAATCCCAACAGTGACGGGGCGGTCGTGCGCCTGCAGCTGCCCGAGATGACCGAGGAGCGCCGCCGCGACATGGTCAAGGTGGCCCGCGGGATCGCCGAGGAGGGGCGCGTGCAGATCCGCAACATCCGTCGCGACGTACTCCAGGATCTGCGCGAGCTCAAGGATGAGGGTGAGGTCGGCGCCGACGACGAGCACCGGGCCGAGGGCGACCTGCAGAAGGTGACCGACGCCCGCGTCGCGGAGCTCGACGAGGTGCTCAAGACCAAGGAAGCCGAGATCCTCGAGGTCTGATGACCTCGGAAGAGCCGCGGTACGTCGCGATCATCACCGACGGCAACGGGCGCTGGGCCAAGCAGCGTGGGCTGACCGCCGCACGCGGGCACGAGGCCGGCGCTGACATCGTCAAGGCGCGCCTACGCGACGCGGTGAGCTTCGGCATCCAGGAGCTCACCCTGTACTCCTTCAGCACCGAGAACTGGTCGCGCTCCAAGGCCGAGGTGGCCGGTCTCATGCGCCTGTTCACCCGCCGCATCAAGGCCGAGACACCGGAACTGAAGGAACAGGGCGTGCGCATGCGCTTCATCGGCCGCCGCAGCGAGCCGGTGTCCGAGCGCCTGGTCGAGATGATGCAGTGGGCCGAGGCCGAGACCGCGGTGAATGACCGCATCACGCTGTTCGTCGCCTTCAACTACGGTGGTCGGGCCGAGATCATCGACGCGGCGCGCACGTTCTCGGGACACACCGAGGCGGAGTTCCGCTCCCACCTCTATGCGCCTGACATGCACGACCCGGATCTGATCATCCGCACCAGCGGCGAGTCACGCATCTCGAACTTCCTCATGTGGCAGTCGGCCTACAGCGAGCTGGTGTTCCGTGAGGAGCTGTGGCCGGACTTCAGCCGCGACGCCTTTGCCGACGCGCTGGCGGAGTACACCCGGCGTCAGCGGCGCTTCGGGGGGCGGTGAGCGTGCCCCAGCCCCAGCCCCAGCGCAGCGCCGGCGGCGGGCCCGCGCGCCCACGCCGGTCCCGTCAGCCCGAGCCGTCGCCGCGGAGATCCAGCGGCTCTGACCTGTCGGCCCGGGTGATCGTGGCCGTGCCGGCGGCGATCATCGCCATCGGCTTCGTCGACCTCGGCGGAACCGGCTGGACCCTGTTCATGTGCCTGTTCACCGTGCTCGGGATGATGGAGCTCTACAAGATGCTCGAGCGCTGGCGGCCGGTCCCGTGGGTCGGCTACGTGATCGGGGTGGGGATGTGCGTCGCCGCGCGCTACGGCGGCCTGCGCGACACCATGGCGGTCGCCCTGCTCGCCCTGCCGGTGCTGCTCGTGGTCGTGGCCACGCGCCCGTCGATCAAGGACGCCACCGTGTCGATCGCCGGCACCCTGCTGGGCATCTTCTGGCTGGGGATCGCCTTCGCCTGTGCGGTGCTGTTGCGCCAGTTGCCCCACGGGGGCGGCGTGGTGATCGACGTGATGGTGGGCACCTTCTTCGGTGACATCGGCGCCTACTTCGGCGGACGCGCCTTCGGGCACCGGCCCCTGGCCCCTGAGCTGTCGCCCAAGAAGACGGTCGAGGGACTCATCGTGGGGATCATCGTGGCGGTGCTCGCCGTGTTCGTCGCCCACCTCTACCAGACCGCCTGGATGACCCAGAGCCAGGCGCTGGAGCTCGGGCTGGCCATCGCCGTGCTCGGCCCGATCGGTGACCTGTTCGAGTCCCTGGTCAAGCGCGATGCGGGAACCAAGGACGCCGGCCGGCTGTTCGGCGCCCACGGGGGCGTGCTCGACCGCCTCGACGCCGTCGCCTTCACCGTGGTGGCCGGCTACTTCATCTGGGCCGCGGTGCAGGCATGACGCCACGGCGGGTGGTGATCCTCGGTGCCACCGGGTCGATCGGCGTCCAGGCCCTCGACGTCGTCGAGCGCTCCGGCGGTGAGCTGGTCGTGGTCGGCCTGTCGGCCGCCACCGCGTGGGAGCCGCTGCTCGACCAGGCCCGCCGATTCAACGTCTCACGGATCGCCCTGGCGGACCCCCACGCCGCCGCCCGGGCCTCGGAGGTGTGGACCGACGGTGAGGTCCTGTCCGAACCCGACGGGATCGTCGCGCTGGTGCGCGACTCGGGGTGTGACCTCGTGCTGAACGGGATCGTCGGCGCCGCCGGACTGCTGGCCAGCGTGGCGACGCTGGGGGAGGGGATCGACCTGGCGCTGGCCAACAAGGAGTCGCTGGTGGTCGGGGGGGAGCTCATCAATCAATTGGCCGAGGCCACCGGCGCGCGCATCATCCCGGTCGACTCCGAACATTCCGCGCTGCACCAGCTCATCCACGGCGAACGCGCCGGCACCGTGCTGAAGCTGATCCTGACCGCCTCTGGGGGACCGTTCCGGGGCCGCTCGGCCGCCGAGCTGGAGGCCGTGGGCGTGTCTGACGCCCTGGCCCATCCGACGTGGTCGATGGGAGCCAAGATCAGCATCGACTCGGCCACCCTGATGAACAAGGGGCTCGAGGTGATCGAGGCCCACCATCTGTTCGGCACCCCCTACCGCGAGATCGACGTCGTCGTCCACCCCCAGTCGATCGTCCACAGCCTCGTGCAGTTGATCGACGGCGCGACCCTGGCGCACATGGGCTACCCGGACATGCGGGTGCCGATCGCCTACGCGCTGTATCACCCCGAGCGCGCCGAGCTGCCGATCGCGCCGCTGGACCTCGCGGCCCTGGGTCACCTGGACTTCGAGACCCCCGACACGGACGCCTTTCCGTGCCTGCGCCTGGCGCGCGAGGCGGGGGAGGCCGGCGGCACCGCGCCGTGCGTGCTCAACGCCGCCAATGAGGTGGCCGTGCACGCGTTCCTCTCTGACCGACTCGGCTTCACCCAGATCCCCACGGTGATCGACAAGACCCTCGAGCGTCTCGGCTCCCTGGTGATCCACGGCTTTGAGACGCTCACCCGCGCCGACGCCGAGGCGCGCGCGGTGGCGGGGGAATACGTCGAGCGGTACCGGCGCGCCTGAGCCGCCTGCGTGCCAGGTCCCGCCCGGCCCCGGCACGCGACTTAAGAGTCTGCGAAGTCCCCGGAGCGTCCTGCCACACTGACCGACGATGTCCTGGGTCTGGGCCATTCTGGGCTTTATGGCGCTCATCGTCTTCCACGAGGGCGGCCACTTCGTCGCCGCCAAGGCGGTCGGGATGCGCGTCGAGCGCTTCTCGCTGTTCTTCGGGCCGATGTGGGCCAAGACGCGCATCGGCGAGACCGAGTACGGCATCGGCGTCATCCCGCTCGGCGGCTACGTGAAGATCACCGGCATGAGCCCGGAGGAGGTCTTCGAGGAGCCCTCGGTGCAGGCGCGCGCCTATGTCAACCAGCCGGTGTGGAAGCGCATCGTGGTCATCGCCGCCGGGCCGCTGGTCAACCTCATCATCGCCTTCGTCATCTTCTCCGCGATCTATCACCACGAGGGTCAGGAGGTGCTGACCCGCGGCTCGACCGTCAGCTCGGTGACCGCGGCGCCCGCCCGGGGCGCCCTCAAGGCCGGCGACCGCATCGTGTCGGTCGATGGCAAGACCAGCGTCAACAGCTACGAGGCGGCGATCGACGCCTCCCGGTGCGCCGGGGGTGCCACGACCAACGGCTGCGTGGCCAGCCCCGCGGTCAAGCTGGTGGTCCGACGCCAGGGCCAGCTGGTGCGCCTCGACCTGCATCCGCGCTACAGCACCGCCGCCAAACGCAATCTGGTCGGCTTTGTCTACTCACCGAACGTCCGGATCGCTCCGATCTCCTACGGATCGGCGGCTCACTACGGCGTCAAGCAGATGTGGACGGAGGTGTCCGCCACCTTCAGCGCGCTCGGGCATCTGTATCAGTCCAAGGACCGCAAGCAGCTGCACAGCATCGCCGGGATCGCCACGATCACCGAGCAGGCGACCGCCCGCAGCGCTGTCGACGGCCTGGGGATCATCGCCGGCGTGTCCCTCGCCCTGGCCGTGTTCAACCTGCTGCCCTTCCTGCCCCTCGACGGCGGACACATCTTCTGGGCCCTGGTGGAGAAGGCGCGCCGCGGACGCAAGATCTCGCTGGTGACCATGGAGCGGGCCAGCTACGTCGGACTGGCGCTGATGCTCTGCCTGGTGGTGATCGGCTTCTCCAACGACATCTCCACCTTCGTGCACGGCGGGAACTTCCTCCAGCGCTGAGTCATCGGGCAGCATGGGCTGCCCGACCGGCCGCCGGGCGGGCTGTCGCCACGATGGCCTAGCCTGCTCTCGCTGATGCTCGTCGCCGTCACCGATCACGCCGTCCAGCGCTACCGCCAACGGGTCCGCGGCAGCCTGGATGAGCGCGTCGAGATCGCCGCCCGGGTCGCTCGGGCCTACGCCGCGGGTCGCGTCGAGCCGGGGGAGCGCGGCGCGCTGTTGGTGCGCGATGTCAAGGATCGCGAGCTCATCTACGTGTGTCGCCCCGACCGCGCGGAGCTGGTGGTGATCACGCTGTGGGAACAGGGTGACCGCGCCGCCGTGCCCAAGCGGTTCACCGACGTGCTGCGCCGTTCCGACGCGGCGGTCGACTGACATGGCGCCGACGGCTCGGCGACCCGGCTG
>CAZZVR010000223.1:0-6212 GCA_964657595.1 Burkholderia sp. PAMC 26561
CGAGGCTGAGCTGACCGAGGCCGAGCTGGCGGAGGACGAGCTCGCCGACTCCGATTTGACCGCCGCTGAGGCGCTCGCCGTCGAGGCGGAGCTGGCCACCGTGATGCCCTCGGCATCGCCTGAGGCCGACCCCGAACCAGACGCGGACGCGGAGCCGGAGGAGGCCCTATCGCTCGTTGATCAGCCGACCATGGCCTACGACGCCCTCCAGCCCGAGCCGGCGCCCGCCGACGCCGATGCCGATGCCGCGGCGGACCTCACGGCGCCGGACGTGCCCGAGGCGCCGAACGATGAGGTCCTGGCCCACCGTGCCACCGACTTCGCGGAGGAGTTCATGGCCGGGGCTCCCGTCATCGGGGCATCCGAGGCGATCGCGGACCCCGAGGACGCCGAGGCACCGGTGTCGGATGAGTTCACCTTCGAACAGGACGCGCTCGAGCTTCCGCTCGACGAGGAGGAGGTCGCCGAGTTCGGCGCGGTCCACCTCGGTGGCGTCGCCTCGCTGCCGTCATCGGAGGAGATCGCGCTGCGGCTGTCGGAGGAGGGATTGGACCTGCTCCAGGACGACGGGACGATCGTGGGGCGCCTGGGCTGGACCGACATCGCCGCGCTCGAGGTCACGGTGCCGCACGGCCGTCGCCGGCGTCACAACGCGCCCCGGCTGGTGGTGCACACCGCCGGTGGCAGCGCCCGCTTCGAGGTGCCGGGTCTGTCGGGTGAGGAGCTCCAGGACCGCGTGGCGCCCCTGATGGCCCGCTTCGGGAACTGAGAGATCCCGGGCGGAGACTCCGCGCAGGACGACGCGAACGGTCCTCGCGACCTCGTCTCTTGTCACCACCTGCGTCGTGGTCGCCCGCTCAGCGGTCGGTCAACCGGTTGGGAGAGGTTTCAGTGACCGCTGCCGGGCGCTGTGAGAGATCCAAGCGCTTCCCCCCACCGTGCTGCATGTCCGCTCGCGCGACGTCGGCGAATCCGTGCACCTCTTTGGTCAGGGCGAGGATCTGATTTGAGAGGTCGAGGAGGCTGCGGTTCTGCTCATCCTGATGCTTCGAGAGACTCAGCAGATCGCTGTTCTGGTGCTGCTCGTCCTGCACCGTGGTCCATTCCTGGTCGGCAATCACCTGCCGCTTGGCGTCGGACCGGTTCTGACTGATGAGCACGAAGGTCGACAGGAAGATCGCCTCGAGCGAGACGATCATCGTCAGGAGCGCGAATGGATAGGCCTCGACAGCCAAGCCGATCCAGCATGAGAACCAAATCACGTGCACGTAGACGAACGCCATCGAGCCGGCGAAGCGGGTAATCGCATCCGACACCCGGTTCTGAGTGCTCCGTGCCCGCCCCTCGGCATGTTTCAGGAGGGCGGGGTTGAGCGGCTTCTTGGGTTTGGGAGGCAGAAGCCAACGATGCGCTCGGATGCCATCGAGTCTCTGGGTATCGCTCATGCGTGCTCCTCGGACGGCGGATTGTCGAAAACGTACGTCACGTACCTCGGTGGCCAGCCACAACGCGCCTCGCCAGATCGCGCCGTTTGCAGGGACGAAACACGGCCGGCCCCTGAATGGGAGCGTGTGTCGGCATCGATTCGAGCCGACCGGGGCATCGGTTCCTACCCACGCTAACAGTCAGGCTTCACGGGCCTACGGAAGTGGGCGATGCAGCTGCGGTGGGTCGCCTGGTTCAACGCCGACCGCGTCCGCGAATCGCTCGACTCCAACCGCCCGGTCCGGCACCCACCGGACGCGGTCAGGCGAGCCGCGCCCGCATCACGTCGATCGCCACCGGGTTGACGTCGATGAGCACGTAGCGGCGCTCCAACTCGCGGCACACCGCGCCGAGGGTGCCGGATCCCGCAAAGGGGTCCAGGCACCAGCCGCCCGGCCGAGAGGAGGCCGACACGATGCGCCGCAGCACCCCCTCGGGCTTCTGGCTCGGGTATCCCGTCTTCTCCCGGCCGTTGGTCGGCACGATGGTGTGGAACCACACGTCGGTCGGACGCTTGCCGCGGGCCGCCTTCTCGGGGGAGACCAGGCCGGGTGCCATGTAGGGCTCGCGGTCGACGGCGGCGTCGTCGAAGTGGTGGCCGCCCGGGGTCCGCACGTAGACGAGGATCGTGTCGTGCTTGGCCGGCCAGCGCCGGCGTGGTTTGGCCCCGTAGTCATAGGCCCAGATCAGCTCGTTGAGGAACGCGTCCCGGCCGAAGATCTCGTCCAGCAGCAGCTTGCAGTAGTGGGCCTCGCGGTAGTCGATGTGGAAGTAGAGGGTTCCGTGGTCGGCCAGCAGCTCGCGGCAGCGGCGCAGGCGCGGCTCGAGGAAGGCCAGGTAGTCGCTGAAGGTGTCGTCGTAGGCGAGGCGCGAGAGCAGCGTGGACTCGTACCGGTGCCCGCCGAAGCCGACCTGGCCGCCCGTGGAGGCCCCCGTGTCCGCCCCCGCGGGGCCGTCGGCGCGACGGACGCTGAGGGTGCGGCGCGCCTGGGCGCGCCCCGTGTTGAAGGGAGGATCGAGGTAGATCAGGTCGAAGGCAGCCTCCGGCAGCGCCATCAGTGCCGGCAGGTTGTCACCGTGGACAAGTAGGTCGTCTGTCAGGTCGATGTCCGCTGGGCGGTTGAGAATCTTCATTCGCAGATAAGCTGAGTATCCAGTGAACCCGAGCCAACCGAACAAACCGACGCCCGTCAGCTCCGAGAGCTTGTATCAGCGGCTGGAGTCGTCCAAGTGGTTCGGGAAGATCGCCAAGTACTCGATCGGCTCGGTCATCGCCCTGGCCACCAGCACCATCGTGTTCGAGCTGCTGCTGCTGGTCGGCTCCAACAACACGACGATCGACTCGGTCGCCGCGTTCCTCGCCGGTGCGGTGCCCAACTGGATCCTCAACCGGCGCTGGGCCTGGGAGCGCAGCGGCGAGATGGACGTGGTCCGGGAGGTCGTCGGCTACACGGTCGTCTCACTCATCGCCCTGGCCGCCTCATCCCTGGGCACCGGCCTGACGCAGCATTACGTCCAGCACCATGTCTCGGCCAACAGTGGCCTGCGGTCGCTGCTCGTGACCGCCGCCTACGTGCTCGTGCAGGCGATCCTCTTCGTGGCGAAGTTCGTGGTCTATGACCGCTGGGTGTTCACCGGCGAGAGCCGGTTCCGCGCCGCGTGGCGATCCCGCCGCCAGGTCGTGAACGCCGCCCGCGCGAACCGCACCCCGTAGCCGAAGTTCCCGCCCTTCTTGGTGCCGGTGGCGTGATCCTCGCGGTCACGCATCGTGGTCGGCACCTCGGCCAGCCGGTAGCCGTTCAGCGCGGCGGAGATCTGCAGCTCCGAGGCCTGGTACTGGGGCTGCTCCAGGGTGACGTCGGCGGTGACCTGAGCGCGCATCGCCCGGAGGCCACAGGCGGGGTCGGTGATCCGCTGGCGGGTGAACCCCGACAGGATCAGGCCGAACACGATGACGCCGAGGTGCCGGGTGAAGTCGGTGGTCAGTTCGGTGCCGAGCCGGCGCGAGCCAGAGACGAAGTCCGCCCGGCCGTCGATGATCGGCTGGACCACCCGGGCGATCTCCGCGGTCTCGTACTGGCCGTCGGCGTCGATCGTGGCGATGATGTCGGCCCCCCGGGCCCGGGCCAGCCAGTAACCGAGCTTGAGCGCGGCCCCCTGGCCGCGATTGACCGCCACGTCACACACCAGAGCACCCGCCGAGGCCGCCTCGCCCGCGGTGTTGTCGCGGGCGCCGTCGACGACGACGACGACCTCGAGGGCGAGACCCGCCGCCTCAGCGGGCACCTCACGGATCACCTCGGCGACGGTCGGCTCCTCGTTGAAGGCGGGGATGACCACGACCAGTGGCGCGCCCTGCTGGGGCGGGTGCGCGGTCAGGAACGCGCGGGCTGCGTCACGTTCGACCGGGTCAAGCTGGGCCAGCGCCGGCTCGAGCTGGAAGGGCTCCGGAGTGACCGCGCTCATGGCGTCACCAGGTTGGCATCTCGCCACTCCTCCCACACTCCGGCTACCCCGGTGGGGAAGTCGTACTGGGGATCCCAGCCGAGGGAGCGGGCCCGGCTGTTGTCGATGATCACCGCCGGCATCTCCCCCTGCTTGGCGGGGATGTGGGTCACCGCGAAGTCGGCGCCCGTGACGCGCTTGACCTCGGCGACGACGTCGAGCACCGACAGCGAGGTGCCCGAGCCGGTGAGGACCGGACCGGACCAGCGCTCATCGAGCAGCGCCAACTTGATCGCCGTGACGATGTCGAGCACGTGCACGTAGTCACGCACCTGGGTGCCGTCGCCGTAGACCTCGAAGGTGTTCCCCAGCCGGATGCAGCGCATCAGGCGTGCCACGATCGAGTCCTTGGCCTGCATCCCGGGGCCGTAGACGTTGGCGAACCGCAGGAACGTGCAGCGCACCCCGAACACCGAGGTGTAGGCCGACATCATCATCTCCGCGGCGGCCTTGGTGGCGCCGTAGGGGGTGAGGGGCCGCAGCAGCGCCCGCTCGGTGATCTTCGCCTCCTCCATGGGACCGGTGATCGCCCCGCCCGTGGAGGCGAACACCAGCGCGCTGACCCCCGCGGCGCGCGCGCCCTCGAGCAGGCGGTGGGTGCCCACGACGTTGGTCTGGAAGGTCTCCTCGGGCCGTTCGACGGACTTGAGCACCGAGGTGATCGCGGCGAGGTGGACCACCCCGTAGAAGTCACCGCCGGCAAAGGCCGCCTCGATCGCCGCGGGGTCGGCGATGTCGCCGACGACGGTGTCGACCGCCGGGTCGGGGTGGGGCACCAGGTCCACCACGCGGACCGTCGCGCCGGCGTCGGTCAGGGCGCGCACGACCTGACGGCCGATGAAGCCGGAGCCGCCGGTGACGAGGATGCGCTTGCCGGAGAAGTCGGAGGAGTTCATGACGCGAGCGGCCGAGGATAGCCCAGGCGCTGATCAGCGTGGGCGGGCGGCGATCTCCATGATGTCCCCGGGCACGATGCGCACGGTGCGCTCAGACAGTCCCGCGGCCGCGACGAGGCCCGCGAGCGTTCCCGCGGCGGGCAGGCCGGCCCGCCGCCAGCGGTCCACGGCGAAGCGCAGGCTGACGCGGCGGCCCACCTTGGTGTGGGCGACCGGGGCCCATCCCGTCTGCTGCAGCAGCCGCGTCAGGCCGACTCGCGAGAAGAAGTGGTAGTGGTCGGGGATCAGCTGTCGCCAGCGGGCGGGGGCCAGGGTGAAGACGGCGCTGTCGACCGTCGGCGTCTCGATCATCAGCACACCACCGTCGGAGATGAGCTGGCGCGCCTGGATGAGGCCGGCACGGGGTGAGTCGAGGTGCTCGATGAGGTGATACATGGTCACCGCGTCATAGCCGCCCGGCGGCCGGCTGACCTCGTCAAGGCTCGTGTTGCTCACCGCCAGCCCGCGGGCCTGTGCCTGGCGGGCGGTGGCGGGGTCGGGTTCGACGCCTGCGGCGTCAAAGCGCTCGGCGGCGACCTCGAGGAACGTCCCCAGCGCGGACCCGACATCGAGCAGACGTCCCCCGCTCACATGCCGGGTGAGCCGCGCCAGGCGCTCGTCCTGGACGGCCCGGCGCAGACGCGCGGACTCCGCCGCCTCCACGGCGTGATCGACGATGGCCAGGGCCTCCACCTGAGCGGCCAGCGCCTGGCTGCGGTCGGGGTCCCGGGCGCTGAAGGTGAAGTCCTCAGACCGCGCCCCGACATACAGGTGGCCACAGCTCCCACAGCGCACCATCGGTCCGTCGAGCCGGGGTGAACGGAGGAAGACGCGCGCCGCGTCCGCGCCGCAGATCTCACAGGGGCGGAAGCGGCGGGTCATGCTCCGCCACCCTAGCGTTGGGCCGACGCCGAACTCAGTGCCCGCCGTGGCCGTGGCCGCCGCCCGGCCCGCCGGCGCCCGGGCCGCCATACCCATACCCATGGCCCGAGCCAGAGCCCCCCGGAGCCGTGCCCGCGGCGCTCGGGCTCGGGGTCGGGGTCGGGGTCGGCGCCGCAGCCGGGGTGGAGGTGGTCGGGGTCGGAGTCGGGGTCGTGGGTGTGGACGTGCTGGTGGTCGCGGGGCTTGGCGCTCCATGCGGAGCGGACCCATGGCTCGGTGACCCGTGCTGACCCGCGCCGTAGCCGTGGGAGCTGGGGGTCGTTGGGTGGCTCGCGATGCCGGGTGCGGAGACCGGGCTCGGCGTCGCCGGGCTCGTGGTCGTAGCGCCGGTGGTGGTCGTGGCGC
>CAZZVR010000224.1:0-6160 GCA_964657595.1 Burkholderia sp. PAMC 26561
GTCTCGACCGGGCGCTGCTCATGGGGCCGGTCGGCTGGCTCGAGGCCCCGCTACCCCCGACTGGACTGAACGAGGCGCTGGCGGCGTGCGCCCGGGGCACCGTCAAGCGCGCCTTCCCGCCGGCCGGCGTCGTGCCGGAGTCCCGCCCCGAGCTGTTCTGGTCCCTGTCCTTCGCCATCACGCCCCGGGCGCACCGGGCGGTGGGCGGCTTTGACGAGGCGTTCACCGGCTGGGGCGCTGAGGACACCGACTTCGGCCGCCGCGCCCGCGCCCGCGGACTGGCGCTGTGGAAGGTGGCCGGCGCCTGGGCCTATCACCAGCCCCATCCGCCGGCGCGCCGCCGGGCCGGCCAGATCCGGGCCCTGGCCGAGAACGCGGCCCGCTTCCATGCCCGCTGGGGCGACTGGCCGATGCCCGACGTGCTCGGTGAACTCGCCGCGGCGGGTCAGATCGCCTGGACGCGCGAGGGTTCGACGCTCGCGGTCACCCCGCGGGCGTGACCGGCTCGGGTCGGCCGCCGTTGATGTAGGCATACAGCCGCGGGGTGTCGGCCGCGCCCGCCCCGAGGGGTTCGTAGGGCTCGGCGGTGTGCGTCAGCGGGCCGGGCTCCGGGCTGCCGCCCTGGGCGAGGTCGATAGGGCGCAGGTAGTGCAGGTTGAGCAGGTGCCCCCAGCTCCCGCGGTGGACCCAGCGGGGCCCGTCGATGGTGATCTGGCCGGTGGCGAGATGGGGCGCCAGCATGCCGAGGCGCGCCACCAGGTCGTGCTCGTTGCCGAAGCTCTCGATCCACGGCAGCGCCCGGACCGGGTCGACGTAGCGCATCTCGGTGGCGCAGTTGGCGAAGCAGTAGATCTCCAGCCGGGCGAGCTCGGCCCGCGACACCTCGGCATAGTCCTCCAGCTCCAGCGTCACGCCGCGGTGGCGCAGACGGGCGAGCTCGGTGGTCCGCTCCGACGCGCTCATCAGCGTGTGGCGCTCCGCGTAGAGAAGGCCGAGCAGGCGCAGCATGACCGCGGCGATGAGCGTCCCCTGGGAGTGGGCGATGATCACCACCCGCTCGCGGGTCGGGTCCTTGAGCGCCCGGTGGACCTCGGGGAAGGCGACGTCGACGGGCTCGCCGTTCATCCCGAACGCCTTCTCGTCCACGCACTCGATGAGGTCGGCGATGGGACCGTCGGTGGCGTTCTGGATCACCGTGAAGGGCCGGAGGAAGATGCGGGCGAGGTAGTCGGCGTTCCACCTGGCCATGCCGGGGTCGGTGAGGATCCCGTTGATGAAGAACCACGCCTCGCTCGCGAAGGTGTCGTAGCGTCCCTCCGGATCGGGCCGGCGGTCGATCGTCGTCTCGTGGAAGAACACGCTGCGCAGGGGTGGCCACAGCCACGCCGGGGGACGCCGCTGCAGCGACGGGACGAGCACGTTGGTCAGGTAGCGTGCCGTGCGGCGCACGTCGGAGGACGCCAGCATCCGGTACTCGGAGTGGCGGTGGGCCAACGCGCGCTCCACCCGCCCCAGCACCGACTGGGGCAGCTCCCAGGGCAGCATGCCCCGGGCCGCGCCGATGACGCCGCTGACCAGCTCGGCCAGCTCGTGCTCGGTCTCCGCAGGCTCACTCACCGGCGGGACTATCGGGTCCCCGCCGGACCAAGTCAAGGCGGGGTGGGCCCCGGTGGGGGCTCAAGGTGGGGGCTCGGGCTGCCGATAGGTGCCCGATGTCTCAGCGCGCGCCGGGCGCGGTTCACTCCGAGGTCACGCAGCTGTCCCCCAGGTCGGGTGCGGTGGCGCGCGGCTGCGCCGGCCTCGCGCTGATCATCGGCGTTGGCGTGCTCGTGGGGTGGTGCTGTCACAGCCGCCCGGTCGAGCGGATCCTCTCGGGCCTCCCGGTGATGACCGCGTGGACGGCGATCGGACTGTCTCTGGGCGCCGCCGGCCTCCTGGGTCTGAGTGCCCGACGTGGGAGGGGCCTGGGCCGGCTCCTCGGCGCCGCCATGGCGCTGCTCGGCATGCTGGTCATCTGGGAGTACCTGGTCGGGCCGATCGGGATGGACCAGTGGCTGTTCCGGGCCTCGGGGGCGACCGATCCGGGCCGCCCGTCACCCCAGACCGCCGTCTGCCTGCTGCTGCTCGGCTCAGCCCTGGCCAGCCTCGGCCTGCCCGGGCGCGGGCGTCGCTGTCACCTCGTCCTGCTGGCGGGAACCGCCGTGGTCGTGGTGTTCGTGACCGTCGGTTATCTCTTCGGCATCGTCGAGCTGCGCGGAGTGTCGGGCAGCAACGGCGTGGCTCTGCACACCCTGGTCGGCGTAGTGGTGCTGAGCGTCGGTATCGCGGCGCTGTCGCCCGACGGTCCGCGTCTCGGCGGGGTCCGGGGCCGGGGTTCCTGCGCCCTGGTCGCCCGGGCCCTGGCTCTGTTCGGTCTCGCCCCGGTGATCGTCGGAGCCGGGCTGTTCGCCCTGCTGCGTTCCGGGGTCCTGGGACCCCGGGCTGCCCTGACGCTGTTCACCGTCGCCATGATCGTCGCCCTGGTCTGCGTCGCGCTGCCGCTCATCGCCCAGGTGCGCCGGGCCGAGGCCGGGACCCGTGAGCTCGCCGGTCGCCTCCAGGCCCTGTTCGACAACGCTCCGGCGGCCCTGTCGCTGCGCGACACCGACGGCTGCTACCTCCACATCAACCGCTACGGCGCGGAGATCGTCGGCCAGTCACCGGAGGCGCTGGTGGGTCAGCGTCCCACGCGCACCTGGGCCAACGCCGGGGTGACCGACGACGACGCGGCGATCGCCCGCACGGGTCAGAGCGTGGCCCACGACCGGGTCATCCAACGGGCCGACGGGACCCTGGCGGACTTCCATGTGGTCCGCTACCCGGTGATGGAGAACGGGGAGGTCCGGGCGTTCGGGACCTTCGGCGTCGACATCACCGAGCACAAGCGGACCATGTTCGAGCTCGAGCTGGCCCAGGCCCGCTTCCGCTCTGCCTTCGCCGAGGCGCCCATCGGGATGATGGTCCAGGGACTCGACGGCGAGGTCCAGGAGGTCAACCCCGCACTGTGCGCCCTGGTCGGGCGTGACGCCGCTGCGCTGCTGTCGGTTGGCGCCGCCGCGTTCATCGCGGAGGAGGACCGCATCGTCGAGGCGACCGCCCGGGCGGAGCTGATCGGCGGCCCCGCGCGGTCCCACACCCTCGAGCTGTCCTATGAGACGGTGAGCGCCCAGCGCATCCCCGTCGACGTCCACCTCACGCTCGTACGCGCCCCCGACGGTGCGCCCTCGCACTTCATCGCCCAGGTCCAGGACGTCACCGAGCGCCGTCGTCACGAGCAGGAGCTCGAGTTCCTCGCCGACCATGATCCGCTGACGGACCTGCTCAACCGCCGCGCCTTCCTGCGCCAGCTCGGACGCCATCAGCGTCACCGCGACGAGGCGGGCGCGGTGATCATCTTCGACCTCGACGCGCTCAAGGCGGTCAATGACGCCCACGGCCATCAGGCGGGAGACGAGCTGATCATCCGCACGGCGGCGATCAGCCGCAGCCAGCTGCGCGGCACCGACGTGATCGCCCGGCTCGGCGGTGATGAGTTCGCCGTGCTGCTGCCCGGGACCTCGCCGGAGACCGCGACCGACGTCGCCCACACGCTGCTTGGTGCGCTCAATGCGCGCACCGACGCGGCCGGGCTGCCGGTCCGCCCGATCCGGGCCAGTCTCGGGGTGACCGCCTTCTCGGCTCCCCTCACCGAGAGCTCGGCGATGATCCTCCAGCGCGCTGACTTCGCCATGTACGAGGCCAAGCGTGACGGCGGCAACCGCGTGCGCGTGGCGCCTGCCACCGCTGACGCCGGCCAGCGCGCCTGGGCCTAGTGCCCTGAGTCGAGTGTCCGACTCGCGACACTAGACTCCCGCCCACCATGCACGCCGTCGTCTGCCAGCAGGCCGAGCTTCGCGTCGAGGCCCTGCCCACCCCGGATCCCGCGGCCGGCCAGGCCCGCGTCACCGTCACCCGCGCGGGGATCTGCGGCTCGGATCTGCACGCCCGCCATGGGGTCGACAGCTGGGCGGAGATCGCCGACAGCGTCGGGTATCACCGGTTCGCCCGTTCGACGGACGCGGTGGTGTTCGGGCACGAGTACTGCGGCACGGTGGCGGAGTACGGACCGGGCACCGAGGCGCGGATCGCCACCGGCACGCCGATCGTCGCCGTCCCGCTCATCCGCAACGCCGAGCACGTCGACTCGATCGGCCTGTCCCCGCATGCACCGGGTGCCTACGCCGAGCAGCTGCTCGTCCAGGCCGCCCTGATGCTGCCGGTCCCCAACGGCCTCGACGCCGACGTCGCGGCGCTGACCGAGCCGCTGGCGGTCGCCCACCACGCGGTGCGCCGCAGTGAGGTGTCCAAGCGCCAGCCGGCGATCGTGATCGGCTGTGGACCCATCGGACTCGGGGTGATCCTGCTGCTCAAGGCCGCCGGCGTCCACACCGTGATCGCCAGTGACTTCTCCGCCGGGCGCCGCGATCTCGCCCAGCGCTGCGGGGCGGACGTGGTGATCGACCCGGCGGCGGAGTCCCCCTTCGACACTGACCGCGTCAAGCTGCGCGGGGTCCTGCGGGACGCCCCAGCCGCCTTCGAGCTGGCCGTCTCCACCGTGGAGCGGCTCGAGAAGATCCCGGTGATCGACTGGCGCCATGTCTGGCGGGTCGCTGAGACGCTCGGCGGCGGTCCCACCCAGCCGGTGATCTTCGAGTGCGTGGGCGTGCCCGGCATGATCGAGTCGGTGCTCACCCAGGCGCCGCTGTTCTCCCGCGTCGTGGTCGCCGGGGTGTGCGTCGGGCAGGACACCATCACCCCGGCCCAGGCGATCCAGAAGGAGATCGACCTGCGGTTCGTCTTCGGGTACACGCCGCTGGAGTTCCGCGACACCCTCTACATGCTCGCCGACGGCAAGGTGGACCCCCGTCCGCTGATCACCGGGACCGTCGGGCTCGCCGGGGTGGAGGCCGCCTTCGCCGCTCTGGGTGACCCGGACCGCCACGCCAAGATCCTCATCGACCCCCAGAGCGACGCCCTCGCGCCCTAGGCACGGTCCCGGGCTCCCCGGGGTGGCCGGCCGCGCCGAGCCCGGCCCGAGCTCAGCTGGCGGCCGCGGCGCCGTAGCGCTCCAGGGCGGCGGCGCGCGCCTCCCGGCGGTCCACCATCGGCGCGGGGTAGTCCTTCCCGATCACGCAGCCGGCCTCGCGCTGCTGGTCCTCGGACATCTCCCACGGTTCCACGATGTGGGCGTCCGGCACGTTGGCCAGCTCGGGGACGTAGCGCCGCACGTACCCACCCGAGGGATCGAAGCGCTCCTGCTGGCGGCTGGGGCTGAGGATGCGCCGGGTGATCGGCTGGGGGTCGACCCCGACGGAGGCGATCCACTGCCAGTTGCCGTTGTTGGAGGCGACGTCCCCGTCGAGCAGCATGGCCATGAAGTGGCGCTCACCCCAGCGCCAGTCGATGCCCAGCTCCTTGGTGAGGAACGAGCCGACCACCAGCCGTGCCCGGTTGTGCATCCAGCCCTCGCGGGCCAGCTGGCGCATCCCGGCGTCGACGAGCGGAAACCCGGTCATCCCCGCCTGCCACGTGGCGAACTCCGCGGTGTCCTCACTCCAGTGGATCTTGTCGCGGTAGCGCTTCTGATGCTCGTGGCGCAGGTTCGTGGGGAAGTCCCGCAGCACCTGGGCGTAGAAGTCGCGCCAGGCGAGCTGGCGCACGAACTCCTCCGACCCCTGACCCTCGGGCACCTCGGTCTCGAGTCGCCGCGGGGACAGGCAGCCGAAGTGGAGGTAGGGCGACAGCTTGGAGCTGCCGTCGCCGGCCAGGTCGTTGCGACCCGTCTCGTACGCGGCGAGGCCCCCGTCGCGGAACGCCGCCCACCGCTTGAGTCCGGCGCTCTCCCCACCGGGCATCGGATCGGTCAGGTCGCTGCTGAGACCGAGGTCGCCGAGCTTGGGCACCGCGCCATGGCGGAGAGGGGAGGGGAGGGTGGGCAATGACCTCGGCGCGCCCGTCACCTCGCGCCGGGGCGCCGCCATCCACGCGCGGTAGAACGGCGTGAAGACCTGGAAGGGGGCACCGGCTCCGGTGCGCAGGGCATCGAGGTTGTCCACGGTGAACAGGCCCGGGGCGCCCCCGA
>CAZZVR010000225.1:0-6148 GCA_964657595.1 Burkholderia sp. PAMC 26561
ATCCGACCGCCGTGGCCTCGGTGGTGCTCGCAGCGTTCAGCCCCGCCATCTGGGAGACCATATCCCTCCGGGCCCGTGACCTGAGACACTGCGCGGATGCCCGGTCCGCTCGCAGGCCTCAAGGTGGTCGAGGTGGCCAGCATCGGCCCAGGCCCGTTCGCCGTGATGATGCTGGCTGACCTGGGGGCCGACGTGATCCGGCTCGAGCGCGCTGCCGGCGGTTCGTTCATCGGCGCGGGCACGTGGAACCTGACCAACCGCGGGCGCCCCTCGGTCGGCGTCGATCTCAAGCAGCCCGCCGCGGTCGAGTTGGCGCTCGAGCTCACCGCATCGGCCGACGTGCTCATCGAGGGCTTCCGTCCCGGGGTGATGGAGCGCCTCGGGCTGGGGCCCGAGGCCGTGCACGCGCAGAACCCGCGGCTCGTCTACGGGCGGATGACCGGCTATGGCCAGGACGGCCCGCTGGCCATGCGCGCCGGGCACGACATCAACTACATCTCCATCGCCGGGGCGCTCGGCGGCATGGCCCGTGCGGGGGAGCGCCCGCTGTTTCCGATGAACCTGCTGGGTGACTTCGGCGGCGGCGGGATGCTGCTCGCCTTCGGGGTGCTGGCCGCGGTGTTCGAGGCCCAGCGCTCGGGCCAGGGCCAGGTCGTCGACGCCGCCATGGTGGAGGGGACCGCCGTCTTGTCCACGCTGATTCACGGGATGCGCAACGGCGGGATGTGGCACGACGCCCCGGGGACGAACATCCTCGACTCGGGCGCCCACTGGTACGAGGTGTATGAGACCGCGGACGGGAAGTTCTTCTCCGTCGGCGCGCTGGAGCCCCAGTTCTACGCGCGCCTGCTCGAGCTGCTCGAGCTCGACCCGGCCGAGTATCCCCAGTTCGAGCCGGCCCGCTGGCCCGAGCTCAAGGAGAAGTTCGCCGCGCTGTTCGCCACCCGGACCCGGGACGAATGGTCCGCCCTGCTGGAGGGGGAGGAGACCTGTGCCACGCCGGTGCTCGGACTCGGTGAGGCCGCCACCCACGCCCACAACAAGGCGCGGGGGGTGTTCGTCGAGCATGAGGGGGTCCTGCAGCCCGCACCGGCCCCGCGCTTCAGCCGCACCCCGGCCCGGCTCACCACCCCACCGCGTGACACCGGTGCGGACACCGATACCGCCCTCGCCGCCTGGGGGATCACCGACGCCCGCATCGCGTCCCTGCGCGACGCGGGCGCGGTTTCCTAACGACTCAGTCTGCGTCGGGCTGGTGCACCACCAGCACCGGCACCCCGGAGTGGCTCTCCACGGCGGAGGCCACGCTGCCGGCGAGGTGCCCCGCCAGTCCGTCGTGACGGTGGGTGGCGACGACGATCAGGCTGGCGTGGTGGTCCTCCGCGGCGCTGACGATCCCCTTCCAGGTCGGCACCGCCTCGACGGTCAGCGGACGCGCGTCCAGGCCGAGGCGGCGGGCCAGCTCGGCGCCGTGCTCGGCGGTCGCCTCCGCGGCCTGATGGACCTCGGTGGCGACGTCGGCGTTGAAGTGGTGGCCGTCGACCGGCGAGAAGCCGACGTCGGCGGGCTGCCACACGGTGAGGATGAGCGCCTCGTCCCCGGGCTCGATCCGGCTGTGGGCCTGCTGGATGGCCAGCTCGGCCAGATCTGAGCCGTCGTAGGCGACGAGGACGCGGCCGCGGCCGTTGGTGCCGTTGGTGCCGGTGCCGTTGGTCACCGGGGCGGACGCCGCCGGAGCGGTCGCCACGGCGGTCGCCCCGCCTGGGTGCATCACCGCCTCGCGCTGAGCCGGAGACTCCACCGCGCCGCGGGCCACGGCGAGCAGCGGTGGTGAGTACCAGGCCGGCTCGGTGCCGGTGGACAGGAACGCGTCGAGGTCCGGCTTCTGGGGCCGGGCCCCGCTGAGCAGGTAGATCGCCACGCCCAGGAACGCGCCGAGCAGGGCGATGCCCAAGCCGATCCACAGGGCGATGCCGGTGCCGGCGTTGAGGTTGTTCTTCACGACGGTTCCCGCGAAGTGGGCGAAGATCGGGGCGATCATGAACGCGGCCACGGCACGGAACAGCTCGACGATGGCGAACACGCGCTGCAGGTTCGCCGACGGGAGCGAGAAGCCGGCCACGAACAGGGCGGGGGCCACCGTCGCGCCGAGTCCGACGCCGGTGAGGCCGGAGCCGACCAGGGTCAGCGCCTGGCTCGAGGGGACGCTGATGCGGAACACGGCGATGCCCGCGGCGAGCGCGAACATGCCGAACAGCGGCAGATAGTGGATCGCCCGGCGCCTGATGAGCACCCCGAGGGCCAGCGCGGTGATGACCGCGCCACCCACCTCGGGCAGGTAGAGCAGGCCGATGTGGGCGGCGCTGTAGTGGGGCTCGAGCACCGTGAGCGTCAGGTCGGTGGCCGACACGGACGCGGCGGCCGCGAACAGCGCCACGATGATCCCCGCGACCGGAATCGAGCTGACCAGCATCGACTTGATCGTCAGCAGCGGCAGCTTGATCACCGACTGGTAGATGACCAGGATGACGATCACCGCGAGCCCGCCGACCAGCGGGGCGATGGTCCACCAGGAGAGGAAGGCATGGCTGGTCAGCTCCGAGGCGCCGAAGAACGCCGCGACGCAGCCGAGTCCCGCGAGACCGATGGCGGGCAGGTCAGTCGGTGAGTCCGGGTTGGCCGCGGGGGAGTCCTCGAAGGTGAGAATGGTGAGGATGAGCGCGCCGACGGAGATGGCGGCGATGATCCAGAACAGCGGGCGGAAGTTGTGCGCCTCGGCCTGGATGCCACCGACCAGCGGTCCGAGGGCGACCGCGCCGAAGATGCAGATGTTCATGATCACCGCGGTGTCGCGCAGCTTGTCCTGAGGGAAGCCGATGGCCAGCGGCGGCACGGCGGCGATGAGCAGCAGGCTCGTGCACAGGCCCTGGAGGATGTGGCCGATGAGGAACATCGTCGCGTCCTGGGCCAGGGCCTCCAGGAGTGATCCGATCACCAGCACCACGGCGTAGCCGACCATCATGCGGCGCTGGGGGAAGTGCTGGGCGAACTGCACCGCGAGGATCGTGCCCGTGGCGTAGGCGGCGTTGCCGAGTCCACCGCCCAGGCTGAACTCCTGGGCGCTGATGTGCAGGTGGGAGGTGATCGTCGGGGCCAGCGGACCCAGCGCCGCGGACAGCGCCAGATACGGGATCAGCGCGAACATGACCATGGCGGCCACGGCGGGGTAGCGGCCGGCGAGTGGGCCCTGGCGCATCGATGATCTCCTTTTCAGATGGATGAAGTCGGGGTGAGGGGTGGTCCCGCGGCGCACAACTCCAGGCGTTGAGAGGCAGGTCCGCAGGCCCCCTGCCGACCTAGCTTACCGGAGGGAGCCTCCACTCCGTCGCGAGATACATCAGTCTGTGATGTAAAACACGTTACGCCGGCGCGGTGACGGGGCGCTGGACCCGGCTGAAGCGCAGCGCCGGGTCCTCGACCGGACCGTCGATGAGGCGCTTGCGGTCCGCGGCGTAGCTCATCGGCACCGTCCAGGGATCCCGCGTGGCCTGCTTGGGGAACTGCGCCACCGCGCGCTGCACGTAGCCGGCCTGGAAGTCGAGCAGCGGCCGCAGCTCCAGCGCCTCCGCGGCGCGCGGCTCGGGCACGAAGCTGTCGTTCCCGGTGGCGTCCATGTACGCGAGGATCCGGTTGAGGTGCTCACACACCAGGTCGACCTTGAGCGTCCAGGAGGCGTTGGTGTACCCGATGGCGAAGGCGAAGTTGGGGATGCCGCTGAGCATCATTGCCTTGTAGGCGACCGTCTCAGACAGGTCGGCCACGTTTCCGTCGACGCTCAGCACGACCCCACCGAACAGGAACACGTTGAGCCCGGTGGCCGAGACGATGATGTCGGCGGGCAGGAACGCCCCCGAGGTCAGGGCGATCCCGTCCGCCCTGACGCGGGCGATCGTGTCGGTGACGATCGACGCGCTGCCCCTCTGGAAGGCGCGGAACAGGTCCCCGTTGGGCACGACGCACAGGCGCTGGTCCCACGGGTCATAGCGCGGGTTGAAGTGCAAGTCGACGTCGATGCCGTCGGGCAGCTTGGCCGCGGTCTGCTTGCGGATGACCCGGCGCATGAACTTCGGGAAGCGCTGGCACAGGCTGTAGAACACCGCCTGGCGACGGATGTTCATGGCTCGGGCGACGGGAAACGCCCGCTCGGGCGACATCACCTTCCCCAACGCGGCGATGATCGGGTCCTTGGACGGCAGGGCGATCACGTAGCTGGGGGAGCGCTGGAGCATCGTCACGTGCTCCGCGGTCCTGGCCAGGGCCGGGATCAGGGTCATCGCCGTGGCGCCCGAGCCGATCACCACCACACGTTTACCCGCGTCGTCGTAGTCCTCGGGCCACTGCTGGGGATGGATCACCTGGCCGGTGAAGTCCTCCAGCCCGGGAAACTCGGGCATGAAGCCCGCCTCGTAGTCGTAGTAGCCGGTGGCCGCGAACAGGACCGCACACGTCAGCTCGAACTCGGCGCCATCACGGTCGCTCACGCGCACCGTCCACTGCGCTTCGGCGGTGGAGAAGTCGGCGCTGAGGACCCGGTAGCCGTAGTGGATGTCGTCCTCCAGGCGGTACTCGGCCACGGTGTCACGCAGGTAGGCCATGATCTCGTCCGCCGGGGCGATCACCTTCTCGTTTGTCCACGGCCGGAACGCGTACCCGAAGGTCTGCAGGTCAGAGTCCGAGCGGATGCCCGGGTAGCGGAACAGGTCCCAGGTGCCGCCGATGGAGTCCCGTGACTCGAGGATGGCAAACCGCTTGCCCGGCTGCTCCCGGCGCAGGTGACAGCCGGCGCCGATGCCGGAGATCCCGGCCCCGATGATGAGGACGTCGACGTGGGTGGGTGGGGTCATGAGGTCACCTGGTGTGAGAGCCGGTCGTGGTTGAAGTCCTCGACGACTGAGCGCACGGTCTCCTGGGAGTCCGCGCGGTTGGTGCCGAGGAAGCCGCTGGGGCCGCGTTTGATCCAGCCCGTCACATAGGTACCCGCCAGCGGCGTCCCGCTACCCGGGTCGACCACCCGGCCCAGCACGCTCGGCACCGTGTGGGTGACCGGGTCGAAGGGCAGGCCGGGGACCGGCACCCCGGCGTACCCGACCGACGTCAGCAACAGCCCCGCCGCGATCACGTCCTCAGGTGGCTGGTCGGTGGGACCAGCCACCGCCGCGGCGTCGGCGAACCCCACGCCGGTCATCACCCCGCCGGCCCCGAGCACCCGCGTGGGCGCGACGCCAAAGGCCAGGCGCACGCGCCGTTCCCCGGCGCGGACGTGGGCCGCCAGCCGCGTCACCCACTCGAGCTTGGAGCCCGCCACATCGACGTCGGGGTCCCACACCAGCTCGACCCCCGGCGCGCTGGCCAGGCCGAGCAGCTCTCCCACGGTGAAGGCGGCCTCGCGCGGTCCGCGCCGGCTGGTCACCACGACCTCCGTGACCTGACTCGCCGCCAGGGCGGCCAGCGCCGGGCGGGCGATGTCGGTGTCGGCGAGGCGGTCGGGCTCGGTGGTGAGCATGCGTGCCACGTCGAGGCCGACGTTGCCGTTGCCGATCACCACCGCCCGGGGACCGGTCAGGTCGAAGTGGGCCCCGCGCGCGTCGGGGTGGCCGTTGTACCAGGCCACGAACGCGGTGGCCGAGCTCACCCCGGCCAGCTCCATCCCGGGGATGTCCAGGCGGCGATCCGCGGCCGCGCCGACCGCGTAGATGACCGCGTCATGGCGCTCGAGCAGCTGCTCGTGGGAGATATCGACGCCGACCTCGGTATCGAGGGCGAAGGTCAACCCGCGGGCCCGGCGGATCTGCTCGAACTGGCCCGAGATCCGCCGGGTGCGGCGGTGGTCGGGCGCCACGCCGAAGCGGGCCAGGCCGTAGGGCTCAGACAGCCGCTCGAAGATCGTCACCTCGGCGGAGGGGATGGTCAGCACCTCGTCGGCGGCGTACAGGCCCGCCGGGCCTGAGCCGACCACGGCTACCCGCAGCGGACGCGCCGAGCGGCGCACGCTCAGCCGCGCCGGGGGCCTTGCCAGCACCGCCCCGACGTGGCCGGCCCCATGGCCGGCCTCCCGCCGCCGCCGCTCGTGGAAGGCGCGGTTGAGGTC
>CAZZVR010000226.1:0-6081 GCA_964657595.1 Burkholderia sp. PAMC 26561
GGGCTTCGGACCGCGGGGAGGCCGCGGACGCGGAGGCGGACCGGGTGGCCGGCGCCGGCGCGGTGACGTCCGGCTCGGGCTGCTGCTCCTGCTGAAGTCCGACGGCCCGGCCAACGGCTACCAGCTGATCCAGGGCCTGGCCGAGAAGTCCGAGGGCAACTGGACCCCGAGTCCCGGCTCGGTGTACCCGACCCTCTCGGTCCTCCAGGACGAGGGACTGATCAGCGGCACCCAGAAGGAGGGCGAGTCCGGCACCACGTTCGCGCTCACCCCCCAGGGGAACACCTACATCGACGACCTCGGCGAGGTGGCAGCGCCCTGGGAGGACGGTCCGGACAAGGATCACCCCGTCTTCCAGTTCCGCCGCGCCGTCGGTGGCGTGGCCAAGGCCGCTGGGCAGGTCGTCCAGGACGGCGACCCGGCCAAGATCACCAAGGCGGTCGAGATCCTCGGGCAGGCCCGCAAGGACCTGTATCGCCTGCTCGCCGAGGATGACGCGTGACCGAGCCTGGTTCCGCCCCGGGCACTGTGCCCGGGGCGGCCCCTGCGCGGTGAGCCAGACCTGAACCCTTCCCGCGCCGGCCCAGAGGCGCGACAATCTGACCATGCACATCCTGTTCGGCGATGTGCTCTGGGCCGTCCTGGGGCTCGGAGTCCTGGCCGCCATCTGGGCGATGGCCACCTCCGGCCAGCAGTGGGAGGCCTACCACAAGCGCGGCCTGTTCATGGAGAGCGCCCAGAGCACCTCCGGGCGACCGGTGAGCTCAGAGGCCGCCGCCGCCGAGCGCACCTCCGAGATCCGCCAGATGGTCGAGGCGTCCAACGCGCGCCGCGCCCGGCGCGGCGAGGCCCCGCTCGATGTCGACGCAGAGGTCGCCCGCCTGACCGCAGATCCCGGTTCCGGTGCTGGTCCCACGCCGCCGGCTGAGCGTGCGGTCGACCCTGAGGTGGAGGACGAGGTCCGCGCGCTCGTGCACTTGCGCAACACACGGCGCGTGCGCCGGGGCCAAGAGCCCCTCGACGTCGAGACGGAGGTCCGGCGCGAACTGGCCGAACTGGGCATGACCCAGCGCTGAGCCAGCCACCGGAGGGGTGACCCGCTCCGTCACCCGACTTTCTGCGGACCTTTCACATGGAGGTCACAACCATGGCGATCGTCCCGGTTAGAAATGGTGGACATGACCACCCAGCTGATCCTCCTCATCATTTTGATCGTGGTTGCGGTGTCGTTCGACTTCACGAACGGCTTCCACGACTCGGCCAACGCCGTCGCGACCTCGGTCGCCACTGGCGCCCTCAAGCCCCGTCAGGCCGTTCTCCTCGCCGCCGTGTTCAACGTCGCCGGCGCGTTCATCTCCATCTCGGTCGCAACCAAGATCGCCAGCGGCCTGATCTCCACGGTGGGCTCCAGCGTCGCGACCAACGGAGGGGTCACCCACGGGGTGAGCGCGCTCGTCGGCTCCAGCGGTCTGGTCATCGTCCTCGCTGCGCTGTGCGGCGCCATCGTCTGGAACCTGGTGACCTGGTACTTCTCCCTGCCCTCCAGCTCCAGCCACGCCCTGATCGGCGGGATCATCGGCGCCGCGCTCGTCGCCGGCATCACCGTCAAGTGGAGCGCCCTGGTCAGCAGCGTGATCGTCCCCGCGGTCCTCTCGCCGATCATCTGCTTCGGCGTCGCGGCCATCTCGACCTTCATCGTCTACCGGCTCGTACGCGAGATCGGTGAGGGACGCTCCAAGCGCGGCTACCGCCTCGGGCAGATCTTCTCCGCGGCGCTGGTCTCCCTCGCCCACGGCACCAACGACGCGCAGAAGACGATGGGCGTCATCACCCTGGCCCTGATCGCCTACTACAGCGGCGTCGGGCACTGGGGCTCACTCAACGGCCTGCTGCACGTCACCGTGGTGCATGGCTACGTGGTCAAGTCGAGCCTCACCGTGCCGCTGTGGGTCAAGATCATCTGCGCGCTGGCCATGGGCACCGGCACCTACACCGGCGGCTGGCGCGTCATGAACACCATGGGCAACCGGATCACCGAGGTCCAGGCGCCCCAGGGCTTCGCGGCCGAAACCGCGTCCGCCGCGGTCATCCTGTCCTCCAGCTACTACGGCTACCCGCTGTCCACCACCCACGTCGTCTCCGGCGGCGTGATGGGCGCCGGCGTCGGACGGCGCGCCGCCGTGCACTGGAAGGTGGCCGGTCAGATGGCCACCGGCTGGCTGTTCACCATCCCGGCCGCCGGGGTGGTCGGCGCGGTCGCCTGGGCGATCACCGACCTGTTCGGCTCCCAGTACGTCGTCGGCGGCATCGTGATCGCCGTGCTGCTGGCCGTCGCCGCAGGGTTCATCTACTACCTGGCTCAGAAGTCACCCATCAGCGCCGCGGACCTCGACCGCACCGACGAACTGTCCATCCCCGTCCCCGTCCCCGTTCCCGCGGGCTAAGGAGGCTCGCCATGCCAACCTCAACCACCGGTTACACGATGGTCAAGGCGAGCACGCCGTTCATCAACGGCTCCGCGCTCTGGCACATCATCCTGGTGTCCGTGGCCGCCGGAGCCGGACTGGCCGTCGCCTTCGGCCTGATCCTGCTCGGCAGCGAGTGGGCCCAGAAGAAGAACCCCAGCGGAGAGCGGACCGGCGGCTGGATCCTCGGGATCCTCGCGGCCGCCTTCTGCGTCGCCGCGATCGTCGCCGGCATCTACATCATGGTGCACCCCAAGGGCTCCGCGGCCAACAAGGTCGTCAAGTCCTCGCTGGTGACGCCGCACCGCACCGTGGCCTGACGGTCGCGTTCACATCGGGTTGCCCGCGGGCGCGTCCGACCGAGACGCGCCCGCAACGTTTAACCTCTCCCGCGTGAGTCAAGCCGTCGCGTGCCTGCACAACGCCAGCCACGCCGACGTGGTCAACAAGTTCAACTCCGGGGAGTACTTCTGGCTCGACCTCGAGGACCCCACCAAGGAGCGCATCGACGCGCTGGGTGAACAGCTCGGCCTGCACCCGCTGACCGTGGAGGACGCCATGGAGTTCGGCCAGCGCTCGCGCTATGAGGACTTCGACGGGTATGCCTCCCTGGTCGTGCATGGCGTCGACCCCGACGCGACCTCCGGCACCCATCTGCTGCGGGAGGTGCACGTGATCATCTCCGGTGACTACGTGATCACCATCCACCGCCGGCCCATGGTGGCGCTGAACGAACTGCGTGAACGCTACGACGCGACCGAGGTGCGCTCAGAGCAGTTCCTCGTGTACAAGATCCTCGACGCGATCTCCGGCACCTTCTTCCCGGTGCTGGATCGCATCGACGACGACATCGACGCGATCGAGGAGACGATCGTCGAGAAACCCGATGACGACGTCCTGCAGCGCATCTTCGCGCTCAAACGCGACCTCGTGGCGATGCGCCGGGTGGTCACCCCCGCGCGCGACGTATTCGCCCGCCACATCGATCGCATCGCCGAGCTGCCCGGGATGGAGCCGGACGACGGCCTGTACTTCCGCGACCTCTACGACACCCTGGTCCGGGTCGCGGACATGGTCGACTCCTATCGCGACCTGCTGTCGGGGGCCACCGACCTGTACGCGGCGATGGTGGCCAACCGCCAGGGTGAGATCAACAAACAGCTGACCGTCATCGCCACCATCTTCCTGCCGCTGACCTTCCTGACCGGCTTCTTCGGCCAGAACTTCACCACCCTCACCGGTCATGTGCTCACGCACAAGTGGGCCTTCTGGTTTCTCGGCATCGGCCTCGAGGTGCTCGCTGTCGTGCTCTTCATCATCTTCTTCCGCACGCGAAAGTGGATCCGCTGACCTACACCCCACCCCAAGACATCCTCGAGCGCTACGCGCACCTCACGGTCCAGTTCGGGCTGCGCGACGGTGCGGGCATCTCCCCGGGCGAGACCGTCATGGTCTACGGCCAGGAGGACACCAAGCCGCTCTACTACGAGGTGTGCCGCGAGATCTGGCGCCAGGGCGGCAACGTGATCCACAACTTCCGGCCCGAGAACGACGGCGCGTACAACTTCGCCGCCGCCTACTACGAACTCGCCTCCGACGCCCAGCTCGAGCATTTCGCCGAGCGCTACACCCGGGGCCTGATCGACGACATCGACGCCATCGTGTTCATCGTCGGAGACCGCAACCCCACCGCGGCCAAGGATGTCGACCCGGCCGCCAAGGCCAAGGAGGCACCCGCCCAGGCCAAGTACTGGGAGATCCGCCAGGCCAAGGAACGCGCAGGTCAGCTGCCCTGGACGATCGTGCTGTGGGGCACCGAGGCGCTGGCCCAGGAGGCGGGCCTGAGCATCGAGGCGTACTGGGACGAGATCATCTCGGCCTGCTTCCTCGACGACCCCGACCCGGTGGCACGCTGGCTCGACACCCTGACCGAGATCCACCGCTACCGCGATTGGCTCAACCGCCTGGACATCGACCGCCTCCACGTCGAGGCCGAGGGCACCGACCTGTGGCTCAGCCTGGGCGAGCAGCGCACCTGGGTCGGCGGTGGCGGGGCCAACATCCCCAGCTTCGAGATCTTCACCTCCCCCGACTGGCGCGGCACCCACGGCACGATCGCCTTCACCGAACCCCTCTACTACGACGGCAAGCTGCTCAAGGGCGTCACGCTGGAGTTCGCCGACGGTGAGGTGATCCGGGCCGACGCCGCTGAAGGCGCCGATCAGATCCAGGCGATGGTGGGCATGCCCGGCGGTAACCGGGTGGGCGAGTTCTCGATGACCGACTCACGGCTCTCGCGTATCTCCCGGTTCATGGCCGAGACCCTGTACGACGAGAACGTCGGCGGCCCCTACGGCAACAGCCACCTGGCCATCGGCGCCTCGATCACCGAGTGCTACCGCGGCGACGAGGCCGGCGTCAGTGACGAGGAGTGGGAGCGCTTGGGCTTCAACACCCAGGCGAGCCTGCACTGCGACATCGTCACCACCACTGACCGGACGATCACCGCAACCCTCCGGGACGGTTCCCGCCAGGTGATCTACGCCGACGGCCACTTCCAACTGGACTGAGGGCGATGCCCGTGACCTCCACCCCAGTACACGCCGGCTGCGCGGTCGCCGCGACGACGTTGCCGTCTCGCGCCCCCAAACTGCTCGCGGTCCGCGCCGGCAGCTAGTCTGGCGCGATGCCTGACCTACGCCGTGTCGACCTGGACGAACTGATCATCCGCCCCGGCACGTATTTCAACCCCCAGACCGAAGTGCTGATCGTCATCGACGACTCGCCGGAGCTGGATGCCGAGATCTTCGCCGATGCGGACCTCGAGGAAACCGACTGGGTGATCATCTCCGACGAGGTGCCCGTCGACGAGCGCCGCCGGGATGAGCTGGTCGAGAAGTTCGCCGTTCAGCACAGCGACGGCCTTGCCGGCGTGAGCGACGACGAGGATGAGTATGAGGAGGACGAGCTCGAACCCGACCCCGACGAGGACGAGTAGGTCCGCCGGCTCGGGACTCAGCCGCTACTGGATCCGTTGAGCAGCGCCGCGCACTTCTGGATCTTGGCCACCGAACTGCCGGCACTGGAGACGCATTGGCTGTACGCCGAGTCACCGCTGGAGCCGGTCGCGCCGGTGCTCGAGCTGGTGGTCGACGTGCTGGACCCGGTGGCCCCGACGACGAGCTGCTCGATCTCCAGCACGATCGACCGCAGCCGCGACTGGAACTGGGTGTAGGGCTGCGAGCTGGCGGGCGTGGTGATCGTCTGGGGCTGGCCGACCTCGCTGTAGGCCAGACTGAAGGTGAGCTTGGCCTGGGTCATGCCGCCCAGTTCGGTCCGGGTGCTGCCGGTGACCGGGAGCGTCGCGGTCACGCTCAGTTTGCGGATGGTGTGGTCCCGGGTGCCTGTCCACAGATCGAAGGAGGCGTGGGTGACCTCGCCGGCGATCTTGGCCTGCTGGGCGGCGGTGATCCCCTTCAACGAGGCGGTCGATGTGCTGAGGCTCGACGCCTTGGACAGCAGCTTGGAGACATCGGCCAGCAGCGGCCGGACCGCCAGCGTGCCCCGGATGTGGTCTGTCTGGGTGCCCCCGACCTGGGCGGTGCCGACGACCTGG
>CAZZVR010000227.1:0-6062 GCA_964657595.1 Burkholderia sp. PAMC 26561
CGGTCCCCGAGGCCACCGGCGGCACGTAGACCGGCGCCGCCTCGACCCGCCCGCCCGCCGTGGCCGGGTCGGCGAAGCGCTCCTCGCGCTGGGCCCTGGCCTCGGACTCGTTCAGGGCCCGCACGAAGAAGTACCCCACGGCGATCCCCATGACGATCGACTGCTCCAGCGCCATCACCAGCCCGGCGATGTTCTGATCGACGGTCGGGCTGAGGTTCAGGTAGTGGAGGTGGTGCTGGTACCAGGGATAGAAGGAGTTCGGGGCGAAGGCGAGGAGCACGCCGAGCACGCCCACGGTCAGCTTGGTGATCACCATGTAGGCCACGGGGCCCATGCCGCCAAGGTGCTTGCGCGCCTTGATCGGCGACAGCAGATGCCACCAGTACATGAACCCGGCGGTGGAGAAGCAGAGGTGCTCGAGGACGTGCAGCAGCGGATGGGCCAGCGCGGTGTCATAGAGGCCCGGGATGTGCCACACGATCATCATCGAGATGTAGGCGCACAGCGCGAACACGGGACTGCCGAGCGGTCCGATGTTGCGCTCGATCACCGTCACCCGGCGGGTGACCGGGCGCAGGATCCCCTTGGTCAGGCTGAGGATGAGTGCGATCGGCATGAAGTCGAGCAGCAGCAGGTGCTGGATCATGTGCACGAACAGGAAGTCGGTGGACCAGCTGTCGACGGGGGAGATCAACGCGACCAGGATGCAGAGCATGCTGAGCGAGAACAGCGCCAACCGGTCATAGCCGGGAGGATGGGGCTGGCCGGGCAGGCGGGCGCGCCGCCAACCGCAGATGTAGGCAAGCGAGATGGCGGCGACGCCGACGATGACGCTCGGCTCGAAGGTCCAGATGACCGGAGGGGCCATGGGACGATTGTTCCATCCTTTGTCCCCAGCATGGCGTTGGGATCTCTTATGCCCGTCTGGCTCGACAAGCACCGCTTGGAGGTGTATTACATGGAGATTGCACCTTGCGTGGCTGTGTCCGCCACCTGACGGGAGCGGCCACCTCGACCCAGGAGGTCATCGATGCGAATCGATGTGAAAGGCCGCAACCTGCCCGTGACCGACGAGCTCAAGGAGCACGTCGCCCGGCGCTTCAGGGTGGTGGACCGACAGGTCTCCACCCTCGCCGAGCTCGAGGTCGAGGTCTTCCACGAGTCGACCCGGTCCGCCGCGGACTCCGAGGTGGTGCACGTGACCCTGCACCTCAAGGGCAAGACGCTGAGGGCGTGCGCCGCCAGCAGCGAGATCCACCACTCGATCAACGTCGCCTTCGAGGAACTCGAAGTTCAGGTCAAGCGCACCAAGGAGAAGCGCCAGCACCGGCGCGAGGCGCGTGCCATGGGCCGTGCCGCCGCCGCGATGCTCGACGGCGGGTACACCGGCCCGACGATCGCCTGAGCGCTCGCCCACGCCGCGGGTCGCGTCGGGGGTGTCCGGCGCGACCCAAGTGGAAGTCATGAGGTGTGCCTCAGGGCACACCGCGATCGCTACCCTCTGACACATGTCCTTCCTGGACCGCGCCCTCCGTATCGGCGAGGGGAAGAAGTTCAAGTCCTATGAGCAGCGCGTCGCCCGCATCGCCGGGTACGAGCCGGAGCTGGAGGCCTCGAGCGACGAGGAGCTCCGTGAGGTGGCAGACGAGCTGAGGGCCCGCGCCCGCGGCGGCGAGTCACTTGACGATCTGCTGCCGGAGACCTTCGCCCTGGTGCGCGAGGCGTCGCGCCGCACGATGGGCATGCGTCACTTCGACGTGCAGCTGATCGGCGGCATGGTGCTCCACGACGGCGCCATCGCCGAGATGCGCACCGGTGAGGGCAAGACCCTCACCGCCACCACCGCCGTGGTGCTCAACTCCCTGAGCGGGCGGGGCGTCCACGTCGTCACCGTCAACGACTACCTGGCCCGGCGCGACGCCCTGTGGATGAAGCCGCTGTACGACTTCCTCGGGGTGTCGGTGGGGATCCTGCAGAACATGCAGCCCTACGACGAGAAGCAGGCCGCGTACGCCGCCGACGTCACCTACGGGACCAACTCCGAGTTCGGCTTCGACTACCTGCGCGACAACATGGCGGTCAGCCTCGAGCAGAAGGTCCAGCACGGCGGGCGGGAGAAGCCCGCGGGCGGCGGCTCGGCCTACCACGCCTTCGCCGTCGTCGACGAGGTCGACAACATCCTCATCGACGAGGCGCGCACGCCACTCATCGTCTCCGGCGCACCCGAGCAGGCCGCCGACATCTACGTCCAGTTCGCCAAGCTGGCTCGCGTGATGGTGCCGGGCAAGACGCCCGACGGTCTTCTGCCGCCCGAGCGCAAGGCGTTCGTGGCCGACTTCGACTACGAGTTCGACGAGAAGTACAAGACGGTGTCGGTCACCGAACTGGGTGTGGCCAAGGCCGAGCGCTTCCTGCGCATCGACCACCTCTACCGCGCCGAGAACGGCCACCTGGTCAACCACCTCCAGCAGGCGCTGAAGGCCGAGTCGCTGTTCAAGAACGGTGATGACTACCTGGTGATCGACGGCGAGGTGAAGATCGTCGACGAGCACACCGGGCGCATCCTCGAGGGCCGGCGCTGGTCCGAGGGGCTGCACCAGGCCGTCGAGGCCAAGGAGGGCGTGGCGATCCAGGAGGAGAACCAGACGCTCGCCTCGGTGACGTATCAGAACTTCTTCCGCATGTACGACAAGCTGGCGGGCATGACCGGTACGGCCATCACCGAGGCCACCGAGTTCATGAAGATCTACGACCTCCAGGTCGTCCAGGTCCCCACCAACCGCCCGATGGTGCGCGACGACCGCAATGACCAGGTCTACAAGACCAAGGAGGGCAAGTGGTCCGCGGTGCTGCGCGAGATCGAATCGCGCAATGCCGATGGCCAGCCCGTACTGGTCGGCACGATCGCCGTTGACGTGTCGGAGCTGCTGTCGGACCGGCTCAAGGCGCGCGGGATTCCCCACACCGTGCTCAACGCCAAGCCCGAGTACGTCCAGCGCGAGTCCGAGATCGTCGCCGAGGCCGGCCGGCCCGGCGCGGTCACCATCGCCACCAACATGGCCGGCCGCGGCGTCGACATCAAGCTCGGCGGCAACGCCGAGCACATCGCCCAGATGCAGGCCCGCCAGGCAGGGCTGATCGACGCCACCCCCGAGTTCGAGGCGCGCGTGGCCGAGCTGCTGCCCGGACTCGAGGAGCAGGTCGCGGCGGCCCGGGTCGAGGTCGAGGAGGCCGGCGGTCTCTGCATCATCGGCACCGAGCGGCACGAGTCCCGGCGCATCGACAACCAGCTGCGCGGCCGCGCGGGGCGCCAGGGTGACCCGGGGGAATCGCTGTTCTTCCTGTCAGCCGAGGACGAGCTGGTGCGCCTGTTCGCCGGTGACCGCATCTACAAGATCCTCGATCGCCTGGGCACGACCGACGCGGAGGGTAACGAGGAGCCGATCGAGGCCGGCATGCTCTCCAAGCAGATCGAGAAGGCCCAGCGCAAGGTCGAGGAGAACGCCTTCCTCCAGCGCAAGCACACGCTCGAGTACGACGACGTGCTCAACGAGCAGCGTCGCGTGATCTACACCTACCGCGACGAGATCCTCGAGGGCCGCGACATGCGCGACGCCGCCCGTGAGGAGATCGTCAACCTGATCCAGCGCCTGGTCAGCGAGTACGCGGGGGGTGACTTCGTCGACGACTGGGACATCCCCGAGCTGCTCACCCAGATCCAGGGCGTGTTCCTGCCCTCCGACGCGCTGCTGGAATCGATCCAGCCGGGCAAGATCGATCGTGACGACCTGGCTCTGCGGCTCGAGGAGGAGGCGCTCGCGCTGTATGACCAGCGCGAGGAGACCTTCGGTGAGGAGTGGACCCGCGTGGTCGAGCGCTTCCTGCTCCTGCAGGTGATCGATCAGCGCTGGAAGGAACACCTTCACGACATGGACTACCTGCGCGACGGCATCCACCATCGCGCCCTGGGCGGCATGACCGACCCGCTGGTCATCTACAAGAACGAGGCCTTCACCTTGTTCGGCGACCTGATGAACCTCATCTGGAGTGACTTCGCCCGCCTCATCTTCCACGTCGAGCCCGCCGACCCGGTGCAGGACCCCGCCACCGCGCCGCCGCCCCCACCGCCCAGCCGACCCCGCCGCGCGCCGTCCTCGAGCTCCTCCACCGGCGGACGCCGGGTCAGCTACTCCGGTGGCGCCGGGCTGCGCGGCTCCCAGGCGATCGCCGCCGCGGCCGCGGAGTCAGGCGCGGTCAGCGAGGCCGAGCTCCTCGCTGGCGGGAACGCCGAGGCGCTGGCCCAGGCCACCGCAGAGGCTCCCGTCGCGGTGCAGCAGCGCCGCGTCGACGAGGAGCACGAGGTCGGTCGCAACGACCCGTGCTGGTGCGGCTCAGGCAAGAAATTCAAGAAGTGCCATGGCGCGTAGCAGCGCCAAACGGCACTAGAGGGTCATCATGAGTGCCACGACGCCCGAGGCGTCGTCCTCGGCGAGTTCCCGCGTCTCGAGCCTCACCCCCGCGGGCGCGTTGACCGTGCGCCAGTCCTCCAGGAGGGTCTCGGCGCTGATCAGCGCATGGCCGCGAACGTTGTTGAGCGCCAGGCGCGTGCGCAGGCCGGGACGGCGCGAGCCGGCGCGGGGCGGGTCGATGAGGACCAGCGGCGTGGGCCGGATCGGCGACGGCGTCAGCTGACGGCTCGCCTCCCGGGCGGTGCCGCCGCGCAAGATCACCCCCGCGATGTCGTGCACGCCCTCACGGGCAAGACGTTCGGTGAAGGCGGCCCCGTTCTCACCGAACCCGATGAGGTAGGGCGCGGTGGCGCCAAACTCGCCACGCCGACGCAGGTGATCGACCAGGGTGGTGTAGAACAGGTCATCGTCGGCCCCGTCGCGGCGGCCCGAACCGTGGTCGTCCCACACCCGCTCGAGGGCGTCGGGGAAGATGATGTTGATGCCGGCGGCGGTGGCGGCGCTGGGCAGTTCGCTGCGTCGCGCCAGTTTGAGGCCGGTGTCGCCGCGGTCGTGGAAGACCATGATGAGTCGCGCGTCGCCCCGGGGGCGGACGTCGGGGATCCAGAAGGTGCGCTCGGTTCCGCCGACGTCGATCGAACGCATCTGGAGGTTCTCGTCGAGGGGTGGCACGACCTCGATCCTAGGACCCGGGGCGCTGCTAGCCTCGCTCAGCGCATGAGCAGCACGCCGCCCACAGAGCCTCTGGGTCAGAGGCTCGCAGCCATCCGCGAGCAGTTAAAGCTGCTGGCGGACTATCTTTGACCCCGCTCAGCTGAACGAGCGCGCCGCCGAGCTCGAGGCGGAGATGGGCGCGCCGGGTTTCTGGGACAACCAGGACCGGGCGGCCAAGGTCAGTGCCGAGCACGCGCGCGCCACCCGCAAACTGACGACCTTCCGCGGGCTTGAGGCTGACGCCGAGGACCTCGACGCCCTGGCCGAGATGGCCGAGGAGGACGCGTCGATGGCCGCCGAACTGGAGGACCAGGTGCTCTCGGTCGAGGCCCGTCTCGCGGCTCTGGAGGAGGAGCGGCTGTTCTCGGGCCCCTATGACCCGGGGGACGCCCTGGTGTCGGTCAACGCCGGCGCCGGGGGCACGGACGCCCAGGACTGGGCCGAGATGGTGCTGCGCATGGAGATGCGCTGGGCCGAGCGCCGCGGCTTCGGCGTCGAGCTGCTCGAGGCCTCCGCCGGGGAGGAGGCGGGCATCAAGTCCGCCACCTTCCAGGTCAAGGGGGAGAACGCCTACGGCCTCTACGGGGCCGAGAAGGGGGTCCACCGCCTGGTGCGCCTGTCGCCCTTTGACTCCGCCAACCGCCGCCAGACCTCCTTCGCAGGGGTCGAGGTGTCGCCGGTGGTGGAGGACGTGGGGGACGTGGCGATCGAGGACGACGACCTGCAGATCGACACCTACCGCGCCTCGGGGGCCGGCGGTCAGCACGTCAACAAGACCGACTCGGCGATCCGCATCACCCACCGCCCCTCGGGGATCGTCGTGCAGTGCCAGAACGAGCGCTCCCAGACCCAGAACAAGGCCCAGGCGATGAAGATGCT
>CAZZVR010000228.1:0-6048 GCA_964657595.1 Burkholderia sp. PAMC 26561
GGTAGCCGCCGTAGCTCTCGCCGGCGATGAGCACCGGCGAACCCCAGCGATGGTTGACCGAGAGCCAGCGGCCCATGAACTCACACAGCGACTCCAGGTCGCGCTTGTAGCCGAAGTACTCGGTAGCGGCGTCGCCCTCGGTCCTGGCCTGGTCACCGGCGTCCTTCTCGGGTGGGATGACCCGGCTGAAGCCGGTGCCGACCGGGTCGACGAACACCAGGTCGGTGAAGGGCAGCCACGATTCCTCGTTGGTCACCAGCTGGGGCGGCATGCGCGGGAGAGTGCCGTCGGGCGGGAAGGCCACCCGGGTCGGGCCGACCGCGCCCATGTGCAGGTACGCCGAGGACGCTCCCGGTCCACCGTTGAACACGAAGGTCACCGGGCGCGGTATGTCGCCCTCGGCCGGAGCCAGATAGGCGACGGAGAACAGCTCCGCCGCCGGTGTGTCGTCCTTGCGCAGCACGGTCCAGCTGGCCGTTGCGGTGTAGGCGATCGTCTGCTCCCCCGCCGTCCAGCTCGTCACCTTCACCGCAGGAGCCGGCGGTGCGTGCTCCGCCGGCTTGGTCTTCTCAGGGTTGTCGTCAGCCATGCGCGTCCATGACGTTGCAGGCTACCGCCGCCTCGCCCGGCCGTATATTCCCGGGCTCGGACCCGGAGACCGAGGGAGATCGATGCTGCGTGTGACTCATCGGACCACGAAACTGGCGGTTGTCGGTGCCCTCTGGGTCCTGCTGGCGCTGGCGCTCTCGGCCCCGCGCGCCGATGCAGCGACACCCGCCGACGACGCCCCGGCCGCCTGTCTGAATGGTCAGGGCATCGTGTCGACGACCCTGCCCGCCTACGCGCGCCAGAGCATCGGCGTGGAGGTGGGCATCGGGGTCGCGGATCCGACCCGGGTGAGTGACGTGAGCCTGAGCGTGTTCCAGGGTGCCAGCCTCGTCAGCAGCACGCCGCTCACCCTGAGTTCCAGCGCGACGGTGCAGACCGTCACGGCTCCGACCACGGGCACGACCATGACCGCCCTGGTCACCTGGGTCCAGGATGCCGGGACGCCGGCGGCCTGCAGCGGGGTCGACCTCGACGCGATCCCGCTGATCTCCGCCTACGGAAGCGCCGGCGATCCCGCCCAGCCGCGGCTCGCGGGCTCCTTCAACGTGGTCGAGCAGGCGGTCAACTACCACGCCGCCAGCACCCGGGCGCAGTGGCTGTTCAACTCCGCGTGCGTGTACTTCGCCTGCGGTGCCTACCTGCAGTCATCGGGCGGGATCGAGCTCCCGCTCAGCCTGCTGGCCAGCGGCGCCTATCAGGGGACCAGCACCTACGGCCCAGCCCTGACGGCGACCTCGTGCCGCACCGGTGGGTCCCACCCGGTGAAGCTCAAGAACGCCTACACGCTGACCGAGGCCGTCACGGTCACCGTCACCGGCGCGGCCAACGGCGCCGTGTCACAGATCTCCGGCACGCTCACGGGCACCTACACCCCGACGTCCGCCGCCCGCCACCGGGGCTGTGTCGCGCGCCGCCGGACGATCGAGCGGTTCACCGGCCAGACGGCGTGAGGCACTCCGCCGGTCGGGCGGCCGCATCCGGGCCACCCGCTGACCTTCGGGTCAGGCGTACAACGCGTCGACCGCGGCGGCGTACTTGGCGGCGATCGGCTTGCGCTTGAGCTTCATCGTCGGGGTGAGTTCGTCCCCGCCGGGCGCCCACTCCTCCCCCAGGACGATGAAGCGCTTGATCTGTTCGACCCGGGAGAGCTTGGCGTTGGCGACATCGACGGCGGCCTGAACCGCGCTGATGAGCTGCGGGGCCTGCGCCAGCTCGCCCATCGGGGTTCCCGCCAGGTCGTTCTGGGCGGCCCAGACAGGTGCGTAGTCGGGGTCGAGCACGATCAACGCGGTGTTGTAGGGCCGGGCGTCCCCGATCACACATGCCTGGCCGATGATCGGTCCGCCGGACTTCAGGGCCGCCTCGATGTTGGCCGGTGACATGTTCTTGCCGGCTGCGTTGATGATCAGTTCCTTCTTGCGGTCGACGATGGAGATGTAGCCGTCCGCGTCGATGGTGGCGATGTCACCGGTGTGCAGCCAGCCGTCGCCGTCCAGCGCCTCCGCGGTCTTCTCGGGGTTTTCGCGGTAGCCCGGCATCACGTAGGCGGCGCGGATGAGCAGCTCGCCGTCGTCACCGAGCTTGACCTCGGTGTCGGGCGACGGGGGGCCGACCGTTCCGATCTTCACCGCTGCCGGCCGGTTGCAGCTGCCCTGGCCACAGGTCTCCGACATCCCCCACAGCTCGGAGATCTCGATGCCGAGGGCGTGGAAGAACTCGAGCACGTCGACGGCGATCGGCGCGGCGCCGACGTTGACCGCCAGCAGTTCATCCAAACCGAGCATCGTCCGCAGGTTGGCGAAGATCGCCGCGTCGGCCTGCGCCACCTGCGTCTCCAGTTCGGGCGGCACGGGCTGGCCGGCCTGGCGCAGCTTGACGCGCTCGAGGGAGGCGGCGAACGCCTGCTCGAACGGCTCGCGGGCCGCGGGCTCCTGGGCGGCCAGCATCGCCTCCAGGCCCGCCTTGAGCTTCTCCCACACGCGCGGGACGGCGAAGAACCAGTTGGGATGGACCTGGGGCAGGAAGCTGGCGATGGCCCGCGGGTCCGGACAGACCGTGACGCTGGCGGCGAACACGGTCGGGATGTAGTGGTGGGCCATCCGCTCGGCGATGTGTGCGGCCGGCAGCCAGGAGATCACCTTCGCGCCCACGCCGAAGGGAATCACCTGCTCGACCGCGCGAGAGGCCGCCATCACGTTGGCGTGGGTGATCTGCACACCCTTGGGCGGTCCGGTGGTGCCTGAGGTGTAGATGAGGGTGGCGAGGTCCTCGGGCCTGACGGCAGCCGCCGCGCCAGCCGCGTCGAAGGCCGGGTCGGGGTCGGCTGACACCGCGGCGAGCGACAGCGTGCCCGTCGGCGCGTCTTCACCGTGGGTGTCGGCGACGATCACCTGACGCAGGCTGGGGACCTTCTCGGCCGCCGCCAGGACAGTGGCGAGGAAGGCCTGCTCGGTGACGATGGCCACGGCGCGGGCGTCGTTGAGCAGATGGGCCACCTCAGCGGCCGGGTAGGTGTTGTAGATCGAGACCGGGGTCGCGCCCAGCGTGACGACCGCCAGGTCCGCGAGATAGAACTCGGGTCGATTGATCAGCATCAGCGCGACGTTGTCGCGCGGGAGGACCCCGAGCTTGCTGAGACCCGCGGCGAGTGCGTCGGAGCGCTCCAACAGCTCCGGCCAGGTCCAGCTGACCGCGTCGTCCACGCTGCGCACGGCGACGACGTCAGGGTGGTTGGTGGCCGTGCGCCGCAGCGCCTCGGCGAGTGTGGGCGCCGACACGGCCGACAGGCCCTGACGCGCTGCGGTTTGGCTCTCCATCCTGGCGGACACACTAGGTCCTGGACCTCTTCACGCGCGCCGGTTCGGCACGCCTCCACCCTCCCATCAGGAGCGTCATCCATGACCCCAGCAGTAGCCACCCAGAGCGGGACGTTCAAGATCGGCGGAGACCTCGAGGTCAACCGGCTCGGATTCGGTTCCATGCAGCTCCCCGGCAAGGGCGTCTGGGGCGAGCCCGATGATCGCGAGAAGGCATTGTCGGTGCTGCGCGCGACCGTCGATCTCGGCATCAACCTGATCGACACAGCCGATTCCTATGGCCCCCAGGTGGCCGAGCAGCTCATCCATGACGCGCTGTCGCCCTACCAGGATGACCTGGTCATCGCCACCAAGGCCGGCCTGACCCGCCAGGGCCCGGGCAAGTGGACCCCGGTCGGGCGCCCCGCCTACCTGCGCCAGCAGTGCGAGCTCAGCCTGCGCAACCTCGGCGTCGAGCGCATCGGCCTGTTTCAGCTGCACCGCATCGACTCCGGGGTGCCGCTGGAGGATCAGGTCGGTGAGCTGAAGCAGCTCCAGGACGAGGGCAAGATCCACCACATCGGCCTGTCCGAGGTCGACATCGACCAGCTCACGGCGGCCCAGAAGGTGGCCGACATCGCCAGCGTGCAGAACCTCTACAACCTGACCAACCGCAACGCCGACGACCTGCTCGACTACTGCGGCGAGCAGAACATCGGCTTCATCCCATGGTTCCCGCTGGCCACCGGCAAGCTGTCTGCGGACGGGGGCCCGCTGGATGAACTGTCGGCGAAGACCGGGCACTCGGCCTCCCAGCTCGCACTGGCCTGGCTGCTCAAGCGCTCCCCGGTGATGCTGCCGATCCCCGGCACCTCATCAGTCGAGCACCTGACCGAGAATGCCGAGGGCGCGGCGATCGAGCTGAGCGACGAGGACTTCGCGGCGATCGGCCAAGCCGCCGCCTGATTAACGGCGGACACCGACGGCGCCGATCCGCGAACGGCGCCGCGACGTGGCGGCGACGCACACGATGCTGGCGACGGCACCGGAAACGATGGTGGCGGACATTGGGCCGGGAGCCGCGACAGGGGGTTGGGACTCAACTCCACCCAGGGGACTAGGATCGACCCGAGATGGCCGAACCGCTCAACTGTCACCACCGGGATACGGTCGGGACCATCGTCAGCCACCCGGCGAGTCACGCCATCGAGCGGCGCCAGGCGGTCAGCCACCGCCGCATCTCCCAAGCCGGCGCACCCGATCAGGAGGCCTGAAACCGCATGGATGCCGATCACGCACGCGAACTGCTCAGCACCGAGCGGACCCGCATCGAGCAGGCGCTCGCCGCACTGGAGGGGCAGGGAGCCGAGGAGTCCGACGACCGGGTCGATCCCGGGGACCGGGGCTCTGAGGATCTCTACCAGGACGAGTTCAACGCGGGCCGAGCCGATGACCTCCACAGCCAGCTCGACGCCCTGGAGCGGGCCGAGGCACGCCTGGAGGCCGGGACCTACGGACTGTCGATCGAGAGCGGCGAGCCGATTCCCGACGGACGCCTGGAGGCGGTTCCCACCGCCGAGTACACGATCGAGGAACAGGCCAAGCACCGCAGCTGAGGCTTGGCTGAGCGACCGCGGGAAAAACTTTTTCCCGAAACGCTCAAGGTGGTCCCCGGACCTGCCGATACAGGGAGAACCGTGGTCACCCGGAAGCTGAGCCTGTTAGCTCTCCTCAGCCTGATCACCGCCCTTCTCACGGTCCTCGCGGTGAGAACCGCACCGGCGGACGCGGCCGGAGCCCCGTGCTTCGCCGAGCTGCCCGGCCTGGCCGGCATCCCACCCTGGGGCTTCCACACCGGGGCGCCACTCACCTCCGCCCGTGGCAGCTACGCCCGCGCCTACGGCTCGATCGACCTGGCCACCAACCAGATCGCCGGGACGATCTGTGAGGCCCAGTACGGGCACGGCTCCGCGTCGCTGATCGTGATGCGCGCGGTGTCTCCGATCATCTTTCACACGCACGTGGCGATGCTGTGGGGCCACCCCGGGAACGAGGTCAAGACCCGCGTCAGAGTCACCTCGAGCACCGACGCCAGCTGCACGGTGGGCACGGTCGGGCTGATGACCATGTACGCCAGTTACAACGACGTGCGCAGCGACTCGATCCAGTTCACGTTTCCCGCCGCCTGCGCCGCCCACGACCAGCTCTTCCACGGCGCCCAGGTCAACGCCCAGGTCCCGCCGCTGTAGGAGTTTTGCCGTTCGGGGCGGGCGCTAGGGTACCCCAGCAGATGGGGCCTGACGCCAACGCCGAACCGGCACACACCGCGGATGCCGAGCTCAGCCCGGACCTCGACACGGTCGTCGGGGCGCTGGATCAGCTGGCGCGCGCCCTGCCCACGGGGCATGAGCTGTTCACCGCCGTGTATGACCGGCGGGCCCAGGCGAGTGATCTGCTGCTGCGCAACAGCTCGGGTCAGACCTCGGTCCGCCTCGGACTGGCCGATGATGAACGCGAGCAGCTGGCCGCGATGGTCACCAGCCTCAGCCGAGGCTTCCTCGCTCGTCCCCGCCCGCGCTTCCCCGCCGAGCTGCTTCCCGGCGCCGGGTCGGCGCCTGCCGAGCCGACCAGCGCCAAGCCGACC
>CAZZVR010000229.1:0-6033 GCA_964657595.1 Burkholderia sp. PAMC 26561
CTGGACTCGGATGCCGGTGCTCGTGCGAGCAGAGCCGGCATTGGGCGATGATGAAATCCGGAGCTAGGCGTAGTCTCGGCGTGGTCGAGCCGCCGATGGATCCTTCCCTGATAACGGTCCGCGGGCCGAGTTACCCTTCCGGGTCCCATGCATTCTTTCGCCGTGGGGTGACGACGTTGGCGCTGGTTCTCTCACTAGCCGGATGCGGCGGATCGCATTCAGACAAGTTCGTTGCTAACCGGTGCACCACAGGGGTTAGGACTCCGACAGCCACGCTTGCGCTGCGCGACCCCGGCATAGCGAGGAAGTTCGTAGCGCGAGGAGCCGTAGTCGCGGTCACCAACAGCTACGGGGGCTCCGACATGTCCTACCCGCTTGCGATTCCGCCGGCCGCCGTCTGCGAGGTCTCCCAGCGCTACGGCAACCAAGGCTCGGCGACCGTCGTGTATCAGATCAAAAAAACCGGCAAAATCATCTTCTCGGGCAGTTACCGCGACTCGGGCGGGGGCGTGGCCGCTCCAGCAATGGAGGGGCAACTGAATGTCCGGCCGCGCTGACCAGCGACCACTGATCGGTCGCGACGAAGCGATCACGCCTCCTTGGCCGCTGCACCGGTGGCCAGGCGTCGTGCCTGCAGAGGACACGGCGCCGAGGAGAGCGGCCACCATCACCTCTGGCGATGGAAACAGCCGGAAGAGCCACGGCGGTCGGGGCGTCGCGAGGCACAATGCACGGTCCCAGCAATCACCGAACGACATTCGCAACCCCCATTGTTCCCGTTCGTTTTTGGGGCAGGCGGCATTGCGAGAGGATGATGGCGTGACTCTCCCGGGATGGCTGGTGAGACCATCGGAACGGAAACTGAAGTTCGCACTGCTCACGCTCGGCCCCGTCTTGTTGAGCGTCGGTATCGGCGCGTGTGGAGCGAGTCGCCACGCTTCGCGTGTCTCCGCCGATTCGCCGGTTCATATCCATTCAGGCGAGTCATTCCCATCCCAGGGGGTGACACTCACTCGCGCCGGTGCTAGTGCTCGGCGACTGGCGGACCGTGACGGCGTCCCGACGGGGTCATCAGCGATCCGGGCGATGAAGCAAAACAAGGCGACGCAGATATTCGCGTTCGGAGCGAGTCCGCGCTCAGCCACTCTTGCGACAGTCACCGAGCGCTTCCCGATCATCAAGAGCATTCGCCCGGGCAGCTCCTATGAAGCGTGGGTCATCGCCAATCGGGGCCCAGCGATCAATACCGGGGGACCCTATAAGCCCGGCGGGTCGCAGACGACAACCACCCAGACACGCATAGCGGCGAACGCGTGCCTGGACGTCGTCATCTACGACCTGAACAACCGAGAGTGGTCCGGACAGCTCCAGAACTGTAAGCCCAGGAAACTGAGCGATGGTCGCAGGCGAAGCGGCGATGGGCTGGCCGCACCGCGTTGATGGCCCCTCTGCCGCTAGTCGGGTGGCCCGGCGTCGTCGCTGCTCCTGCCGGCGCCGATCCCAGAGCGGCCACCTGATCGGGCCTCCCATCTAGCGGCAATCCGGCCACCACCATCGATAGCTGGAGCCGCCACGGGGGACCATGGTTCCCAGAATCTTTTTGGCCTTGCTGTCACAAAAGCATTGGCTCGTGGATTCTTCAGGGGTATGAGCGACTGGTCCCAGAACGAGGACGCTGATCTTCTGGCGAACGCGCGACGCGATCCCGCGGCGTTTGCGTCGTTCTACGACCGCTACGAGACAGCCATCGTCGGGTACTTCGTCCGCCGCACTAGCGATACGAGCACTGCGAGCGAGCTAGCTGCAGAGACATTTGCGAGTGCCCTGGGCGCTGCGGATCGCTATCGGCCTGGCGGACCGACCGCCGCGCCCTGGCTGTTCACGATCGCCCAAAACGTTCTGCTCAAGAGCGCTCGGCGTGGACGAGTCGAAGAGGCCGCACGACGGCGGGCCGGAATGGCCCTACGTCTTGACCTGTCAGAAGCCAGCCGAGAACGTGTCGAGATGGCGATTCTTTCAGATGACTGGGTTCGAGAGTTGCTCGCAAACCTCCCGCCAGACCAGCGCAAAGTGGTTCAAGCCCACGTCATTGACGACCGCTCCTACGCCGAAATCGCACGAGCCCACCAGACGAGCGAGGCAGTCATCAGGAAACGAGTTAGTCGTGGTCTCGCCAACCTCCGCCGACATCTCGAAAGGACAGCATGACCCTCATCCCCGAGCTTCGAGCGGACCTGCAGGCAGCCGCAATACGCCATAGCAACCGACCACAATGGACGTCGCGGCTCAGAGCCGTGTTCGCGGGAGTCCCGAGCCGCCGGCTCACGCTGTTTGCCGTGGCCGGGGTTCTTGCTTGTGGCGGGGCTGCGAGTGCCGGCGTTCTCGGGGTGGAGTCGTTGATCGGCACCGATCCGGCCGGTGCGCTGTTCAGCGCCGACCCTCAAGTCTGGAATCAGTACAACCACAATCATCCCCCGGCCGATGGGGTGATCCAAGCCAGCGCGACCAAGGCCGCCACGCTCAGCATTCCCCGTGTCGGAACGGTTCAGTACTGGGTCGCGCGGACCCGGAACGGAGGGACGTGTGAGGCGTTCAAAGCGCCTGACGGTATCTGGGCTGGGACGACCTACGGCACGGACGCCAAGTACAACTTCGGGGGAATCGTGCCGGGCTGTGGCTCGGGGCCAGATGGCACCTCGGGCTACGGTGCGGGCTTTCGTATTTACGACGATTCCTTTGGACCGACTCCGAAAGAAGACCCCCGCAACTACCCAACGGACGCGACGGACCTGTATTTCGGCACCGTCCACGTCAAGGGCGCCGTTCGGGTACGTGACGTGACGACAGGGCGCACCGCGCCGATCGTCAATCTCCAATTCTTCGTGATCGAACATGCCTACAGCGCGCGGGCAGAGCGGATCGAGCGCAAGCAAGGCGTTCGTCTTCAAGCGCTCAACGCTGCCGGAAAAGTCATCAGCACCTCCTGGAGCACCCAGCGAACCTTGCGGTACATGGAACATGCGGGCCGTCCCAGCCGACCAGGTGGGAAGTAGCGGCCTGATCTGCGGATGGGCAAACTACACGTGTTGGTGACCGCATGGCCGCTGAATCAGAGGCTAGGCGAGGTGACCGCTTCTTCCACCTGCACTGAGAGCAGCGACGCGACCAGTCGCCCGCACCGAGCACTCCCCGCCCGGCGCTCCGTGCTCAAGGCGCCAGCGCATCCCTGACTGAAGCTGCGTCGATTCCGTAAGTGACCAGAATCGCTGCGACGTTCTCGTCATCGGCAAGCGCCAACAGGACGTCGACGACATCGACCTCATGGCTATTACGGGTGGTTGCATTCGTTCCGGCGGCTGACAGGCGTCCGCGCACCTGATCGTCTGGAACGAGGGTCGTCCAATCGCCGGCCTTTGGCTGTGAACGGCTCCCGCTTGAGTCCGCCTGGTGCCTCAGCTCGACCGTCCGCCTTAAATCCTCACTGCCCACCCCGGCCTGAGCAAGAGCGTCCTTGTGGGTGTAACCCGCGAGAGCCGATAGGAGGTCGCGCACCTGGATGAGGTCTCGACCGTCTCGATGGGCCGCTGTGGCCGCATGCATCATCAGCCGACGGCTTGCGCTGCTCGGCGCAGGGTCGAACCAACCTTCGAGATGTCCGCGCACCTGCACACCGAACTCGCGCTGGATTACAGCGACTCGATCGCCGGTCGGCAGCAGGTCCTGCACCACAACAGATATCTGTCCGGGCGAGACTCCGAGCGCATGGAGAATCTCGAGCCCTGCGCCCTCGGTATCGCCGACTACGCCGAGGAGGAGATGTTCGGGACCGACATATTCGTGAGCTAGGCGTCGAGACTCATCTCTTGCACGCTCGAGTGCGGCTTCAGCGCGAGGAGTGAGCGGGACCTCGCCATTGAACCGCTCGTCGGTCAGCCATGGAAAATTGACGCGGATCTCACTCCTGACGCTGGCCGTATCGACGCCCACTGCGCGAAGCGCGAGTGCCGCGACGCCGTCTGGCTCATTGAGCAGGCCGAGAAGTAGATGCTCCGTGCCGGTTTGGTGCTGTCCAGAGTTCCGCGCCGCATCTTGGGCGAAGCCGACGACCTCGACCGCCTGCTCTGTGAATCGGTCGTACACATCCTCAGGGTCCCACCCGCAGAACTCGCTGGCAAGTGAACGATGGCTGAGGCATACGCGCCTCGGATATTTGGAGCGGCTCGCACCACCCGGATCGTTTGGCGACGGAATAAAGGCGCCGACGGCCGCATCGCCGCTCGAGCAGACCGTTTACGAGACGGCCGCTATTGAGCCGGCGACGGCCAAAAGGGGCCACCTCACCTGGCAGCCGCATGAGCGGCGAAGCAGGCACCGGTCCGGTCGCTTCGCCGCCCGGCATGCGGATTCGAACTAGCCGTGTGTGATGGCTTTATTCAGTCCGACCAGCGCTGCTGAGCGCAGCGGTTTGGTCGGATCGACGACGGCTTTGGTCCCGTTCAAGGCGAGCAGCACCAGCGACCTACCGGCGAACGCGATCCCGGCCAGGTCTGTGGTCGTGGAGATGAGGTGCACATGTCCGGGCGTCTTGGGGTCGAAGATGAGGACACCGCCCTGGTTGCCCGCGGCCGCGCATAGAGTCGCGGACAGGCATGTCATGAACTCCAGGGTGCTCTCACTCAGCCCGTGGACCTTCGGGTTGCCGGGATCGGCCGGGTTGAAGGTGACGAAGGCGGTGTTCGCGCCGCCGCTGGGCTGGGGTGCGGCCAACGCAACACAGAAGCTGTGCGAGGTGCAGTGGATCCCGCCCAGCTGCAACGTCGACTTGAGCGTCGAGACCTTCGCCGTGGCCGCCCGGCTCGGCGCGAAGGTGGAGAGCTCATCAGAGTTGCCGTTGTCAGCTACGCAGTAGCTCGTGGCCGGGCACGACACGTTCGGGTTCGCGCCGTTTGCGTTCGCAGTGAAGGCAGTCGACGCCGGCTTGCCCGGGTGCCGCGGGTCAAAGCCCACTTCGCTCATGTAGCTGTCGGCGACGCAGCTGCTGACGGCGGCGCAGTCCACCGCGGTCTGATAGTCAGCGCCGGTCATCGTGAACGTGTGCGTGCTCAAGGGCCTGCGCGGCGCGAAGGTGGCGATCTGGCCTGAGGCGTCGGCCTCAGCGCACAGTGCGGCGCTGGGGCAGGAGATCGCGACGCCGCCGCTGGCGTGGATCGGGCGCCCCTGGGTGACCGCACCCGCTGCGCCCGGGTTGAACGTCAAAGTTGCGCCATTGGGCTCTACTGCGGTGCAGACACTCGCCGAACCGCAGGCAAGCTGGCTGAGATAGCCGCCGGCCAACGTGATTGCTGGCGCCTGCAGCTGCGAGCTGAGCCCGGCGGCAGGGGCACTCGTGGCGCCCGTCCAGAACAACCCGGCGACGACCATGAACGGGCACACGGCCAAACGGGCCGTCCGTAGTGCAATGAGAACTCCTCTGTGCTGCATATGCGCTCCGCTTCAGTTCGATGACGGTGCCACGTCCCACGGCAGGGCCACCGTATGGGTGGACCGTGAGATCAACGTCACACGGAAGCAACTGCCTGCCACAAAGAAGACGCTCGCCGCAGCTCGGCTCCTGGTCAGAGGAGGGGGTCACCGCGCCAGCGGGGTGGCGAGAGGGCGTTTTGGGAGCGTGGGTGGATTCGATCGGTGTGCGACGGGTGACGGCGACCGCGAGCGACAATGCGCGCGTGCCGCTTGACCCTCCAATCCAGCAGATGCTCACGGCGCTTGAGGCCATGGGCGGCGAGTCGCTCGCCTCCGGTAGCCCCGAGACCGCCCGCCAGGGCTTTCGGTCACTGACCGTCGACTTCCGCGATCCCGAGAGCGTGCCACCGGTCGCTGCGGTGGAGGAGATCGAACTTCCTGGTCCGGCCGGAGGACTGTCCGCACGGGTGTATCGCCCAGAGGTGACGGGACCGCTGCCGACGATCCTGTTTATCCACGGCGGCGGGTTCGTGATCGGCGATCTCGACACCCACGACAACCAGTGCCGGG
>CAZZVR010000230.1:0-6003 GCA_964657595.1 Burkholderia sp. PAMC 26561
ACGTGTACCTTCGCGTCCTCCCAGGCAACGAGCTCCCCGTTCTGCCAGATGAGGTCCGCTTGTTCCACGTGATGCTCCTTACTTCGCCCGGCCGTGGGGCCGGGCCTCTAGAGGTGTTCGAGTACGGCCCGGGTGGCCTCGGCGGTGTCCGCCGTCCCCCCCAGGTCGCGCGTCCGCAGGCCATCGGCCAGGGCACGATCAACCGCTGATTCTATCGCCGCTGCAGGCTCTTCCATTCCGAGTCCGTGGCGCAGGAGCAGGGCGGCGGAGAGGAACATGGCCAGCGGGTTGGCGATGCCCTGGCCGGCGATGTCAGGCGCGGAGCCGTGCACCGGCTCGAACATGCCGGGGCTGCCGGCCGCCCCGAGGCTGGCGCTCGGCAGCATGCCGATGCTGCCGGTGAGCATCGCCGCCTCGTCCGACAGGATGTCGCCGAACAGGTTCTCGGTGACGATCACGTCGAACGCGGACGGGTTGGACACCAGCTGCATGGCGGCGTTGTCGACGAGCAGATCCTTGAGGATGACGTCGGCGTACTCGCGGTCGTGCAGTTCGTGGGTGACCTGGCGCCACAGGCGACTGGTCTCCAGGACATTGGCCTTGTCGACCGAGGTCACCTGGTTGCTGCGGGTTCTCGCCGCCTCGAAGGCGACCCGGGTGATGCGGGTGACCTCCTCGGCGCTGTAGGCGCAGAGATCGCTGGCGGTGGTGTCGGTCCGGGTCCTCTCACCGAAGTAGATGCCGCCGGTCAGCTCGCGGATGACCAGCATGTCGGTGCCCTCGAGGATCTCGGGCCTCAGCGCACTGGCCCCGAAGAGCGCGGGGATCGGCTTGACCGGCCGGAGGTTCGCGTAGAGCCCCAGACCCTTGCGGAGGCCGAGCAGACCCTGTTCCGGACGGGGCTGGCTCGGGTCGGTGGTGTCCCACTTGGGGCCGCCGACGGCAGCCAACAGGACGGCGTCTGACTGCTGGGCCGCGGTGAGGGTCTCATCAGTCAGCGCGATGCCATGGGCATCGATGGAGGCGCCGCCGAAGACGTGCTCCTCGTAGGTCAGGTCAAGTTTGAGGTGGTCGAGCAGCTCGACCGTGGGCGCGGTGATCTCGGGCCCGATCCCGTCACCGGGGAGAAGGACGATCTTGGGAGACATTGGGTGTGAAGGTAGCCGACGGGGCGGGGGCGACCGCGTCTGCGTGGCTGAGCTTGGACGGCCACCAGTTCCAGCGGCCGAGCAGCATGACCGTGCTCGGCACGAGCAGGGTGCGCACGAGGAAGGTGTCCATGAGGATGCCCAGCGCGCAGCCGAAGCCGATGGGGGTGAAGGAGCTGGCGCCCTTACCGCCCCCGCCCCCACCGCCGACCACGGCGAACACCGCGAAGGTGCCGCCGAGGATGATCCCGGCGGTGGTCACCGTCGATCCGCTGCGTGCGACTGCCTTGATGACCGCCTCGCGCAGCGGCAGGTGACGCGCCTCCTCGCGGATGCGCGTCATCACGAGGATGTTGTAGTCCTCGCCCAGGGCGAGCAGGAAGATGAACAGCAGGAACGGGAGCACGAAGGTGATGCCGCCGTAGCTGCCGAAGTCGAGGAAGACGATCGTCGACGCCCCGAGCGCGGCGAGGAAGGACAGGCCGACGCTGACGATGAGGTAGAGCGGGGCGATGGCGCTGCGCAGCACCGCGGCGAGCAGCAGCCCGATGGCCACGATGGCGATCGGCACGATCAACGCCAGGTCATAGTCGGCCGCGTGGTTGATGTCGTAGACCGCGGCGGCCTCTCCGGCCACGCCGGTGTCGCTGGCCCCGGAGGCCCGCCCCGCCTGGGTCACCGTCTGGCGGATCTGCGGCGTGGCGCTCAGTGCCGCAGTGGAGTCCTGGGTGCCGGCCTTGAGCGCCGCCTCGAACTGCATCGTCCGCCCGTCAGCGGACAGGAACAGCGCGTCAGCCCGGTAGGCGTTGAACTCGGCGGTGGGGATCCTCAGGTTGGCCGGCTTGCGCAGCGGCAGCTTCTGGGGCGGCCCGAGCCGGGTAAAGAGCTGAGTGAGCTGGGCGGGGCTGAGGGCGGTGCCGTTGGGGTTCAGCGGGCCGGCCAGCCCGCTGAACTGCTGTGACGCATTCAGGCTCTGCTCGGCCTGGGCGATCTTCGCCGGGTCCTGCCACACCGAGCTGCGGTAGGCGAACACCAGGTTGGCGGGGTTGTCCGCGGCGGCCGGGAAGTGCTGGAGCAACGCCCGGTTGCCGGCGTTGGCGCTCGTGCCCGCCGGTGCGGTGGTGGCCCCGCCGAACCCGCCCGCCTTGTAGCCGAGCGCTCCGAGCGCGAGGGCCCCGAAGATGATCACCCCGACCGCCAGGGTGAGCGCGGGCCGCGCCACCAGGCGCGTGGCGATCCTCCCCCACAGGCCCTCCTTCTGCTGCCCGGGCCGCGGCTGCACCGGCCAGAACGCCGCGCGGCCGAAGATCGCCAGCAGCGCCGGCTGGAGCGTCAGGCCGAGCAGCAGCATGATGAACACGCCGATGGCCAGCGGCAGGCCGAGGTCGTGGTAGAGCCCGAAGGTGGCGAACAGCAGGGTGAGCAGCGCGAGGATGACCGTGCCGGCCGAGGCGGTGATCGACTCCCCCACGGCGACCACCGCCTTGGCCACCGCATCATGGGGCTCGAGCCCGTCGCGCATGTTCTCGCGGACTCGGAAGACGAGGAAGAGTCCGTAGTCGGTGCCGGCACCGATGAGCAGGACGATGAGGAGGATCTGGGTGATGTCGGAGATCTGCAGCGCGCCGGAGGAGGCGATCGCGGCGACCACACGGCTGGCGATGAGCAGCGCGAACAGGGCCGGGATCAACGTGATCAGCGCGGCCAGCGGCGAGCGGAACACGATCAGCAGCAGCGCGATGACGAACAGCACGGAGAAGATCTGGGTCTGGTTGCCCTGCTGGTTGGACTGGTCCTGGTTGGCCACCGCGGTGGCGATCTGACCGGCCAGGTTGATCTGGAGACCCGCCGGGAGCTTCACCTTTGCGAAGGTCGCCTGGATGTCGTTGATGAGGGTCTTGTCCTTGGCGATGTCGGACTGGCTGGCGGCGGCCCGCACGAGCAGCTGGGCGGCCTCGGAATCCTTGGACACCCCAGCCAGGCGCACCGACTGCACCGTCGGCACCTTCTGGATCAGCTTGACCACCCGCTCGAGCGCGACGTCGTCGGCGCGGGTCAGCGGCGCGGGGGCGGCGGCGACCACCTGGAGACTGGTGTTCTTCGTGCCGATCCCCGCTCCGGTCAGCGGGGCGGCCAGCGTGGACGCCCGGATGCTGGGCTCGCTGCTCTTGAGGAATGCCGAGTTGTTGCCGTTGATCTCGTTGCTCAGGCTCGGCATCAGCACGGTGGTGACCACCACGGCGAGGATCCAGAACGCGAGGATGGCCCAGCGGAAGCGGACGACGCAGCGGCCCAGCTGCGTGTAGAGGACGCCGACCCGGCCGGGGTGGGTCTCGGGTTCGGGGGGCGGCGACTCGCGCGTGGCAGCCATATCTGGTGAGGCTAACCCGCGCGAACCGCTGCCAAAACGTGCCGACCTCGATTCCACCCTGGCGAGCCACGTCGAGCCCATCCTCGCCGCCGCGCCCGCGGCCTCATGCCCGGAGCGCGAGCTGGGCCTGGAGGTCGGCGCGGACCGCTTGTGGGTCACGCGTGATCTGGGCGCGGCGGTAGCGGATGATGGTCAGTCCAAGCCGGCGACAGACGAGGTCGCGCTCGGCGTCGCGCAGGAGTTGGGCGTGTGAGCTGTGGTTGTCGTGGCCGTCGAGCTCGACCCCGAGGCCGTGATCAGGCCACAGTGCGTCGACCACGAGCTTGGGTGCCACCTCGACGTTGGGGATCGGCAACGGGTCGATCCCCCACTCGCGACACAGGACGTAGAAGTCGACCTCGAAGACGTCGTTGAGACGGGCGAAGTTGGGGTCATAGGAGGTGATGGCTGCCCGGAGGGCGGTGGCACCCGGCTTGCCGCTCTGGGCGAACCGGTGAACCGTGGCCAGCTCGATGCCCTGATAGTCCAGTTGCGACAACGCTCGGTCGAGCAGGTCGGGCCTGAGCGTCGCCAGGTCCAGCAGGGTCTGGCCGGGGGCGCTGACCGGGATCCCGGCGTGCTCGTGTCGCTCCAGCTCGCGGCGGGGGTGCACGGTGATTCCGGGGAGTGAGGCAATCTTGCGCGGGGTGCTGACGTGGAGGGTGAGGGGCGCGTACTTGATGTACCCGCGGTGCTGGGCTGCGGTGAGGTGCGAGAGCATCGCGCCAGGGCCGGCGTAGAGGACCGCCTCCCACAGGCGCGCCTCGACCGGGTTAAGACGTACCCGAGGGCGAAGACCCTCGGGATTCTCGGGATGAGCCGCCCAGCGCACACCCATCGAGCAAGGGTCGTGTTGTCGATCCCGCAGCGGTTGAGCTGCTGACGCGTGAGGCGTCCCTCCTGACGCGCGGCGACCCGAGCGAGGAGGTCGATGTCCCTCGATGTCCTCATATGTGTCATAGAGGGACATCGACGGGGGTTTTCACCCCCCTGACACGGAACTACGTCCGCAAGTAGCGACCTTTGGTGAAGATCCACAGGTTCAACCCGAACAGGGCGACGGTGGCGAACAACAGCGCCAGGAAGGCCACGACGATCGAGATCTCGTGGTAGCCGATGAAGCCGTAGCGGACCAGGGCGATCATGTAGTAGACCGGATCGAAGTGGGTCAGGGTGCCCCAGGGCTGGGGCAGCGACGTCGCCGAGTAGAACACGCCGCCGAGGAAGATCAGCGGCTGCAGGACGAAGGTCTGATAGAGCGCCACGTCATCGAACTGCCGCGCGCGCACCCCGACCAGCACCCCGGCCTGAGCGAAGAACAGGCCCACCAGGATGAGTGAGGGGATGAGCACGACCGGGTGGCGCACCGGCTCGCTGGCCAGCGCCCCCGCCACGGCGTAGGAGATGCCGGCCACCAGCAGGCCCCGGATGAACCCACCGAGGGTGAAGCCGAGCAGGAGCTCGAAGGGTGAGGCCGGTGAGCTGAGCTGGTCGTCGATCGAGTGGGTGAACTTCTGCTGCAGGATCGAGCTGGAGTTGTTGGCGAAGGCGTTGGTGGCAAAGGCCATCATGATCAGGCCGGGCAGCACGAAGACGATGTAGCGGTAGCCGTGGATGAGGTGGATGGCCGAGCCGAGGGCGGCGCCGAACACCGAGATGTAGAGGAAGGTCTCGAGGATCGGAGCGCCGAGGGTCTGGCGCTTGATCTTCATGAAGCGGGCGACCTCGCGCCCGAGCAGCGCGCCGATCCGCACCCGTCGGGCCCCGACGGTGGCGTCCAGATCCAGGGTGGTCATGCCCGCGACAGCTCGTCGCGGCCGATCAGCCGCAGGTAGGCATCCTCGAGCGAGGACACGCCGAAGTGCTCGGTGATGTCACCCACCGTCCCCTCGGTGACGATCTCCCCGCGGTTGATGAAGGCGAGGCGGTCACACAGCCGCTCGGCCTCCTCGAGGTAATGGGTGGTGAGCATGATCGTCGTGCCCTCGAGGTTGACCCGCTCCATGTAGTTCCACAGTTCGAGACGCAGCTCGACGTCGACGCCGGCGGTCGGCTCGTCGAGGATGACCAGCGGCGGGCGGTGCATCAGCGCCCGGGCCAGGGTCAGGCGCCGTTTCATGCCACCGGAGAGGAAGCGGGTGAAGTCGTCGCGCTTGTCGGTCAGGCTGAAGGCCTCGAGCAGCTCGGTGGTGCGGTCGCGGCGGTCGCCCTTGGACATCCCGAAGTAGCCCCCGTGATAGTCGAGCACCTGCGCGACGGTGAGGAACTGGTCGAGGTTGATCTCCTGCGGTGCCAGACCGACCGCGGCGCGGGCGCGCTGGTAGTGGTTGATGGCGTCATGACCAAACACCTCCAGCGTGCCGGAGGTCGGCCGTGACAGCCCGGTGGTGCAGTGGATCAGCGTTGACTTGCCGGCCCCGTTGGGACCCAGCAGCCCGAAGAACG
>CAZZVR010000231.1:0-4658 GCA_964657595.1 Burkholderia sp. PAMC 26561
CTTCGGCACCCGGATCGGCCCCGGGTTCGACAACCCGGGACGGCGACGGGAGGGGGTCCACAGTCAGCTGCGGCGCATCTATCCCAGCCTGTGGGACGTGCCGTTGACCCATGCCTGGAGTGGCCCGGTCGACTACTCGTTGTCGGGTCTGCCGTTCTTCGTCCGGCTCAAACAGCTGCCGGGCGTGGTGGCCGCGGTCGGCTTCTCCGGCGACGGGGTCGGACCGACGCGCCTGGCCGGAGAGATCCTCGCCGAGATGGTCACCCACGGGGGCGACGCGGGCCTGCCGGCGGCGATGCGGCGGGTACCCCACGCGCTGATGCCGCCGGAACCGGTGCGCTACCTGGGCGGGCGCATGGTGCGGGCAGCCACCGACCGCAAGGAGCGCGCCGAGGATCTCAGCCTGGCGCCGGGGCGCCTGACGCGGCTGCTGGCGGCGATGGACCCCACCAGCGGCGGTCACGCCGAGTAGGGTCGGCTCTGTCCGTGGCCGATCCGACCAACAGCCAGATCGCGGAGGCCCTGGAGGAGCTCGGCGATCTCTATGAGCTGGACGGGGCGGTGATCCACCGGATCGTCGCCTACCGCAACGCCGCCAAGGCGATCCGCGAGGCCTCCGGCAGCGTCAGCGGGCTGGCGCGCGAGAGCCGCGCCACGAACCTGCCCGGGGTCGGCGCGACGATCCAGGAGAAGGTGCTGGCCCTCGCCGACACCGGTCAGATCCCGGCACTGGAGAAGCTGCGAGCCAAGTTCCCCGAGGGGCTGGTGGCGATGACGCGCCTGCCCGGGCTCGGCCCCAAGCGGGCGCGGCGGCTGTTCGAGGAGCTGGGACTCGACAGCCTGGAGAAGCTGCGCACCGCCGCCGAGAGCCAGCAGATCCGCGACCTGAAGGGCTTCGGGCCCAAGGCCGAGGAGGCGATCCTGGCCGCGCTGGTCGCCCACGACGCCGAGGGGCCGGCGCGTCGCACGGTGCTCGACAAGGCGCTCGGGGTCGCCGAGGAGCTCGTCGCGGCGCTGGCGGCGCACCCGGCGGCCGACCGGGTGGCGCTGGCGGGATCGGCCCGGCGCATGGCCGAGACGGTCAAGGACCTCGACATCATCGCCACCGCCTCAGACCCGGGTGCCCTGACGCGGGCCGCCGCCGAGCTCGAGCTGATCGAGGCCGCCTCGACCCCGGGGGAGAACGCCGTGCGACTGCGTACCCACAGCGGGCTCAACGTCGACCTGCGGATCGTCGAGCCCGACCAGTTCGGCAACCTGCTCCAGCACCTCACCGGCTCCAAGAACCACAACGTGGCCCTGCGCGAGCACGCGGTGCGCCGCGGCCTGCACGTGTCGGAATACGGCGTGCTCGACGACGCCAGCGGGGAGACCCACCGCTGCTCCACCGAGGCCGAGGTGTATGCCCGGCTCGGCCTCGACTACATCGAACCGGAGCTGCGCGAGAACCGGGGTGAGCTGGCCCTGGCCGCCGCGCACACGCTGCCGCGGCTGATCAGCGTCGAGGATCTCCGCGGGGATCTGCACGCCCACACCAACGCCTCGGACGGGCGCGCGACGATCCGCGAGATGGCCACGGCGGCGCGTGACCACGGCTACGAGTACCTGGCGATCACCGACCACTCGGCGTCGATGGGCTTCGGCGCCGACGTCTCCCCCGACGAGCTCAAGCGCCAGATCGAGCGGATCCGCGGCACCGAGGTGGAGGGAATCGAGCTGCTGGCCGGAACCGAGGCCAACATCCTGCCCGACGGCAGCATCGACTACGCCGACGACCTGCTGGCCGAGCTCGACTGGGTGATCGGCTCGGTGCATACGTCCTTCCGCATGTCATCGGCCGACATGACCCGGCGGATCGTCGCGGCGATCGAGCACCCGTGGGTGGACTGCATCGGCCACCTCTCCGGGCGCCAGCTGGAGAAGCGGCCCCCCTATGACTTCGACTTCGACGCCGTGCTCGCCGCCGCACTGGGGAGCCGGACCCTGCTGGAGATCAACGCCAACCCGCTGCGCCGCGACATCAACGAGGTCTACGCGCGCACCGCCGCCGAGGCGGGGCTGTGGCTGGTCATCAACACCGACTCCCACCGGACGGACGGGTTCGCAGTCAACCGCTACGGCGTGGCCACCGCCCGGCGCGCCGGGCTGGGTCCTGAGGCGATCGCCAACACCCGCCCGTGGGCGGAGCTCAAGGCGCTGCTGCCGCGCTATGCCGCCTGACCGGCACGCGGTCCGACCGGGCGGAACTCCACCCCGCCCCCACCGCTGCGTTCGGCACGGGCGCGCGGGCCGAACCACTGGACCCAGGCGAACCAAGCCGCCCCGGCGAGCACGCCGATCAGCGCGACCCAGAAATTCAGCCGCATGCCGAGGATGCGCACCGAGTAGTCGATGCGGATGGTCTCCTCGAAGATCCGGTAGGCGCAGTAACCGACCACGTACAGCGCGAAGATGCCCGGTGCCCGCACGATGCGCTTGCGCCCGAGCCAGATCAGGAAGCCGGCCAGAAGCAGGTCCCAGATCATCTCGTAGAGGAAGCTGGGCTGGAAGGTGGCGTACTGCGTGTAGCCGGGCGGCCGGTAGGCCGGGGAGATCTTCAGTGCCCAGGGCAGCGTCGAGGGCTTGCCGAACAGCTCCTGGTTGAAGTAGTTGCCGACCCGCCCGATTGCCTGAGCCACCGGCAGACAGGGAGCGCAGACGTTGAGGAAGTCGCGCACCCCGGACCAGCCGATCCGGCGCTTGATCCGCCAGACGCCCACGGCCACCCCACCGGCGATCCCACCCCAGATACCCAGACCACCGTCCCAGATGGCGAGGAAGCCGTACCAGTGCGGCGGGATCTGGCTCGGGGTGGTGATGAGGAAGTAGATGCGTCCGCCGACCAGTCCGGCCGGGAACCCCCACCAGGCGACCTCATAGACGAGTTCGCGCGAGCCGCCGCGGCGCTCCCACTCGTGCCGGGAGATGGCGATCGCCGCCGCCACCGCCAGCACGTACATGATCCCGTAGGCGTGAAAGAAGAACGGTCCGATGTGGAAGCCGTTGGAGGACGGGCTGGGGATGTATCCGAACGTCGACACCGGCGGCATCCTAGATCACGCCCGGTGTGCGGCGGATAAGCAGCGCCCGGGTCATCAGATCCCCTCGACCTCCACCAGGCTGCTGCGGAATCCTGGGGTGCGCAGCAGCCGGATGCCCTGCCAGGCCCGGGTGCGGTCGACGTAGAAGCGGGCGCCGTCACGGTCCTCGATCGCCGTCACCGCGGAGGCCTGGTGGCGCCAGGCGAAGGCCCAGATGATCATGAAGCCGCCCACCACGGCGGGAACCTGGGCGACGAACGGAGACAGCGCAGCCGCGGCGATCGTGCACAGCATGAGTGGCCACAGGCGGTTGAGGAACGTGCGGCCGGCCTGGAGCTCGGGCAAGCCCGACTGGGTCCGCGCCGAGGCCAGCAGCGAGCGGATCGAGTCCGACACGGCACTGCCCCGCCCGAGCCACATACCGATCAGCGTCGCCGCCACCCACCAGCCCAGCGCGACCCAGACCACGCCCGGATCGTCGTGGGAGCCTGCGCTGGCGATCGTCGCGACGATCAGCGCGCTGGCACCGGCCGCGCTGGCGAGGACCGTCGTACGGAGGAAGTCACCGAAGCGCAACGCGCGGGTGAGCTCACTCGCCGAAGGTGAGCGCCGCCAGCACGTCGATGACGCCGGCGGTTCCGTCGACGACGAGGTCGGCCGCCTCGCGGATGGCGGCCGGACCGTCCTCGGAGGCGACGCCGACACACACGCAGTGGGTGAGGACCCCCTCCTCGCGCAGCTCCCGCAGGGCCCGGAAGGCGTCGAGGTCGGTGACGTCATCCCCGGCATACAGCGCCGTGGTGACCCCGGTGCGGGTAATCAGCGCGCGGACGCCGGCTCCCTTGTCGATACGCACCGGCGGGCGCACCTCCATGACCTTGCGGCCCCAGTGGATGTCGAGTCCGTCACCGGCGGCGTGGGCGGCCAGGGCGTCGACCGCCTCACGAGCCAGCACCTCGTCCTCGGCCCCGCGCCAATGGAAGGCGACGATCGGGCCCTTGTCCTCGATGCGCACCCGCGCGCGCCGCAGTTCGGGCGTGTCGCTCTCACGCCGGAAGCGGGCGATCCGATCGACCCAGCCGTCGAGGGCGGGATCGAGTACCGCCTCGGTCCAGCCGGCCTCGAGCTGCTCGGCGCCGTGGCTGCCGATGTAGGTGATCGTGCCGACCCCGACCATCGCCCGCGCCTCGGAGGCCCGGCGGCCGCTCACGCACGCCACCGCCCGGTAGCGACGCGACAGACGCATCAGCAACTGACGCGTGGCCTGGGGGACGGTGGCCTCGGCGGCCAGCTCGACGATCGGTGACAGCGTGCCGTCGATGTCGAGGAGCACGGCGGCCGATTCCGGATCGGACCTCAGGCCGGCGAGCACGGACGCGACGTCGACGTGCTCCTGTCCGCGGGTCGTCTCGTCGGTGGCCACGCACCCTAGTATGGCGCGAGGATGTCCAGCACCCCGCCAGCGCTCTTGCTGCACGGTCAGCCCGGGAGCGCCGCGGACTGGAACTGGGTGATCGAGAGTCTGGCCGGGCGGATCGAGACGATCCACCTTCCGGTGACGTTGCCCCCCCCTGCCCT
>CAZZVR010000231.1:4668-5983 GCA_964657595.1 Burkholderia sp. PAMC 26561
TCGCCCTGCAGCGTCCCGGCTACGACGGCACCCCCGCCGGCGGGGTCCGCCACAGTGCGGTCAGCGCACTGGCCGCACTGGAGTCACGCGGCATCGAGCGGGCGATCGTGGTCGGTCACAGCTACGGCGGTGCGATCGCCGCGTGGCTGGCCGCCTTCCACCCCGAGCGGGTCGCCGGCCTGGTGCTGGTGTCGGCCGCCGCCAACGCCAGCTCGCTGGTGCCAGCCGACCGCCTGCTCGCCGCCCCGGTGCTCGGCCCGGTCGCCTCCGCCGGCTTCCTGTGGAGCAGCGGCCTGATGCTCCAACTCCCGCCGCTGGCCCGGCGGATCGCCTGGGCGGCGCACCTGCCGCCGGATTTCCTGGTCGCCGAGGGCCGGCGCAGCCTGCGCCTGTCGACGTTGCGCACCTTCCTCATCGAGCAGCGCATGCTGCTGCGCGAGATCCCGGTGCTCGAGGCGCAGCTCACCCGGATCAGCGCACCCACGCGGGTCCTGGTCGGCACCCACGACACGCTGGTGCCCCCCGCCTCGGGACAGGAGCTGGCCGGCCAGATCCCGGACGCCCGGCTCCAGGAGGTCCGCGGTGGCGGGCATGTCCTCAACGTCCAGCATCCCGACGTGGTGGCCGAGGCGATCCTCAGCCTGGCCGCGTAGATTGAGCCCCGTGCCCACCCGCTCGGTCGCCAAATCCGCTCAGCGCACCCCGCGCCTGTCGCCCGAGACCCGGCGCGAGCAGCTCCTGGACGCGACCAACGCGGTGCTCGCCGACACCGGCTTCGGCAACGTGACCGTCGAGGCGATCGCCCAGGCCGCGGGCGTGACCCGCCCGGTCATCTACGACACCTTCGGCGACCTCGAGTCGTTGCTGCTGGCGCTCATCGATCGCGCCGACCGCCGCGTCACCGGCCGGCTCGCCGAGATCCTGGGTGACGGGGTGCCCACCGACCCCAACCCCGATCACTTCCTCACCGGCAGCTTCGCCGCCTTCCTCGCCGCGGTGCGCGAGGACCCGAGCTCCTGGCGGCTGGTGCTGATGCCCCCGCCGGGCAGCTCCCGTGAGCTCAACTTCCGCCTCCAGCGCGCCCGGGGCGAACTGGCCGGGCGCCTGCGCGTGCTGTTGGACTGGGGGATCTCGGTGCGGGGCGGTCCGCGCGGCATCGACCATGAGCTGCTCGCGCGGATGCTCGTGGCCGTGGGTGAGGACGCCGCCCGGCTGATGCTGGCCCACCCCCGCCGCTTCAACCCCGAGCGCCTGGCCGACGCCACCGTCGACCTGCTGGCCGTGTTCCCCCCCAGCGTCCACAGCGCCGGCACCA
>CAZZVR010000232.1:0-5924 GCA_964657595.1 Burkholderia sp. PAMC 26561
GGCCGTCATCGCGGCTCACCATCACCTGCGTGGACACCTACACCGCCGAGCGCTGCGTGATCACCGCAGCGGCCGCCGTCACCGCCACCGCGGCGATGGCCGCCAGCACGTCACTGCCCGGGATCTATGCGCCCCAGCGGATCGGTGATCGCCTGTGCATGGACGGAGGCGTGAGCGGAAGCGCCCTGCACCTCGACCTGCTGGCGGGCACCCGCCGGGCCCTGGTGCTCTCGCTCCTCGACGACTCCGGCGCTGAGGCGGGCATGACCTTCGTCCCGGGCTCGACGCGGGCCGAGCTGGAGGCGCTGGCCGCCACGGGCACCGAGGTCGAGGTGCGCCTCCCCGAGTCGGTCGATCTCGACGAGATCATGGAGCCGGCGGCCCTTCCCCGGGCGGTCGCCATGGGAACGCGCCAAGCTGCCGCGGACGCCCCCGGGCTCCGGAAGTTCTGGGCCTGAGGAAGGTCCTCAGATGGTGAACTTATGGCTGACTGTCTTGCTGTACCCGGCGGCGTTGGCCCCGCGCACCGAGAAGATGTAGCTCGTTTTGGCCAGTTTGGTGTAGGTCCGGCCGGATCTGCAGCTCGCATAGTGCACCGCACCGGCCTTGCCCTTCGTCACCCTGACCAGCGCACACTCAAAGCCCTTGGTCACCGCGACGCTGCCCTTGCGGGCGAAGGTGAACCTGGCGCTCCTACCTGGCTTGTTGATCTTGGCGCTCTTGATCGTCATCACCGGCTTGACCGTGCTCGTCAGCGTCTTAAACGATTCGGTGTTGGCGATCGCGTATCCGCCGTAGGTGGTGACGATGACCCGGAAGTAATAGGTGGTGCCCGGCGCCAGTCCCTTGAGGGTCACCGAGGTGCTCTGGTTGCCGTTGGCGCCCGGCTTCGTGGTGCACGGCTCGATCAGCGCCTGGTCACTGGCGGTCGCGGTGCTGCTCAGCGGGTTGACCCCCCACTCAAAGGCGCAGGCCTGGATGCCCTGGCCGCCCAGGTTGACCGTCGCGTTCAACCTGGCCGTGGTGGCACCGATCGCGGTGGCCGCGGTGGTGGCTGCCTTGGGCTCGGTCAAGGTGGTGAAGGCGGCCGGCGTGGACAGACCGATGCCGTTGTCTGAGGTGGTGAGCACAACGATGTCGACGTAGTTGGTGCTCTGGGTCAGCCCGCTCACCGCCGCACTGACGCTGGTGGCGGAGGTACCGGTGATCTGGCTGGGCGTCACGGAGCAGGCCGCCGTCTGCAGATTCGCGGCGCTGGTCCCGTAGTAGAAGGTGCAGGCGCTGATGGTCTGACCCTCGGGGTTGACCGTGCCGCTCAGGGTGGCCGTGGTGGCGCTGAGCGCCGACGGGGCGCCGACGCTGGCTGACAGGGTCGTGAACGACGTCGTGCTGGAGGTCACCGTGGTGCCGTTGGCGTAGGTGAGCGTGAGGCTGTAGCTGTAGGACGTGCCCGAGCTGAGGCCGCTGCCCACGCTGGCGGACACGTTCTGGGCGCTTGATCCCGCCGGCGTGCTCGCGCACGGGACCGAGGTGGCCGATCCGCCGCTGGTGCTGTAGCTGAAGCTGCAGGCGCTGAGGGGGAAGTTCTCCGGGTTGGCCGTGCCGTTGAGGGTGGCACTGGCGCTGCCGACGCTGCTCGCCGCGGTCGTGGTGGCCACCGGCGGCGTCGTGGGGCTCGGCGTGGTGAAGCTCTGCGCGGTGCCGGTCTCGGTGACGTCGGTGCCGGTGACGATGCCCACCACCGGCAGGGGGAGGCCGGCCGGCTCGAGCACGATGACGACGTTGTAGTAGTAGGTCTTGCCCGACGTCAGACCGGTCAGCGCGGCCGTCACCGCCTGCGCACTCGAGGATGCGTTGGTGGGCGTGGGCGAGCAGCTCTTGTAGGTCGTGTACGTGCCACTGGTCGTCCCGTACTCGAAGTAGCAGCCGGTGAGGTCGCTCCCACCCGTGTTCACAGCGCCCGCGGCCCCGTCGAGGGTCCCGCCCTGGAGGTTGACGCTGGCGTTCAGCGTCGCCCCGGTCGGGCTGATCGCCGTGGCGGGGCTGGTGGTGGCCGACGCGGTGGCGGCCAGCGCCGAGGCGGTCCCCAGACCGCACAGTCCTCCGACGAGGGTCACGGTCAATACTCCGAACCACAGGGCGACGCGTCTCATCGGCGCGAGTCTACGCAAAGGGCCAGGCGCCGAACGCCAGTCAGCGCCCGGCGGGACCCGGGCGCGATGAGGGGGTGCGCCCACAGCGCACCCTCGAGCTCAGCGCTTGCGGAAGAACTCGGTGTTGATCTGCGCGTACTTCTGCCACTCCTCCGGGAGCTGGTCCTCGGCGAAGCACGCGTCCACCGGACAGGCCTCGACGCAGGCGTCGCAGTCGATGCACTCCTCGGCGTCGATGAACAGCATCTCGACCGTGTCGTAGTCGGGCTCGTCCGGCGTCGGGTGGATGCAGTCAACCGGACAGACCTCAACGCACGAGTTGTCCTTGGTGCCAATGCAGGGCTCGGCGATGACGTATGCCATGTGTCTGGATTCTTCCTTCTGGTCGGTTCGCTTCCGAGAGAGTGCGGGATTTTATGCGCACCGGCGGTGCTCAGGGGGTGACGGGGCCACCCGGGCCCGCTGGCCGGGTCATCTCCGGCTGCCAGGGATGGGCCCGCTCGAGTGCGGCGGCGGCCGACAGCAGGAGGTCCTCGCGGGCGGGAGGACCGATCAGCTGCACGCTCACCGGCAGCCCGTCGGGCGCGACATACAGCGGCACCGTGATCGCCGGCTGACCGGTGACGTTGACGATCGCCGTGTAGGGCGTGAAGGCGCCGGAGCGGCGATAGTGGTCCCACGGGTCGGGTCCGCGACCGTGGATCTCACCGGTGTGCGGCGGACGCTGGGCCAGCGCCGGAGTGAGGATGAGGTCGTAGCCGGCGCTCGCGGCCACAAGTTTGCGCGCCAGGCGCTCGAGGCGGTTCTGGGCGGCCAGATAGTCCAGCGCGCCCAGCCGGCGCGCGCGCTCGTAGATCGCCCAGGTGAGCGTCTCGAGGTCGCCCGCGGCGGCTGGGCGCCCGCGGATCTGAGCACCCCCGACCACGCCCATGGCGATGAGGGGACCGAAGGCGCTGGTGAAATCGTCCAGGAGATCCGGTGGGGACCAGGGCATCTGGAACGGCTCGACGTGATGGCCGAGGTCCTCGAACCAGCCCGCAGCGCGCTCGGTGGCCGCACGGCAGATCGGATCGAGCCCGTCGGACTCCAGGGCCGGGTTGAGCACCAGGGCGATCCGCAGCCCGGCGGGCGGATCCATTGCGGCGGCCGCCGCCCACGCCCCCCCGGGGGGCGGGGCCCAAGTGGCGTCCCCCGACTCGTAACCGGCCAGCACGTCGAGCACTGCCGCGGAGTCCGCCACCCCCCGCGTCAGCACCCCGTCGCAGACGAGGAAGCTCTGACCCGCCTCGGGCCCGACCGACACCCGGCCGCGGGCGGGCTTGAGCCCGACCAGGCCGCAGCAGGCGGCGGGGATGCGGATCGACCCGCCGCCGTCGTTGCCGTGGGCGAGGGGGAGCATCCCGGCGGCGACCGCGGCGGCTGCGCCCCCGCTGGAGCCGCCAGGCGTACGGCTGAGGTCCCACGGGTTGGCGGTGGGCCCATGTCGGGCCGGCTCACACACCGACATGACGCCCAGCTCCGGCAGCGCCGTCTTGCCCACGATCACGAAGCCGGCTCGGCGTAACCGCGAGACCAGGAAGGCGTCGCGCGGCGGACGGAAATCGCCGAACAGGTTCGAACCGCAGGTGAGCGGCATGCCGGCCACCGCGCGGTTGTCCTTGACCGCGATCGGCACCCCGGCGAACGGCCGTGGATCTCCCGAGCCGATCGCGGACGCGACCGCCCGCGCTCCCGTGGCGTCGACGAAGGTGAAGGCGTTGACCGCCGGATCGAGCGCCTCGATCCGTTCGAGACACAGCTCGGTCAGCTCGGCGGCGGCCACCTCGCCGTCGCGCACGAGCGCAGCGAGCTCGAGCGCCGAGCGCGTGAGGAGTGAGCGCTCCAGCACGGCGTGAGCGTAGCCTGTGACGATGAACTTCTATGACGAGGTGCAGTCCGGTCTGGAGGGCGTGGTCGCCTTCGCCACCGAGATCGCCGAGCCCGACCGCGAGGGATCCTCGCTGCGTTACCGGGGAGTCGACATCGAGGAGATCGCCGGCGTCGTGCCCTTTGAACAGGTGTGGGGACTGCTGGTCGACGGCGCCCTGCTCCCCGGCCTGCCGCCGGCCGAGCCCTACACGCTGACCGCCCACACCGGCGACCACCGCGTCGACGTCCAGGCCGCGGTGGCGATGCTCGCCCCCCAGTGGGACTTCCGGCCGCTGCTGGAGATCTCCGACGAGCAGGCGCGCGACGACCTGGCCCGCGCGTCGGTCATGGCCCTGTCCTTCGTGGCCCAGTCCGCGCGGGGCATCACCCGTCCGCCCGTCGCCCAGAGCGTGATCGACGGGGCGGACTCGATCGCCGAGCGCTTCCTGCTGCGCTGGCGCGGTGAGGCCGATCCCCGTCATGTCACGGCGATCGACGCCTACTGGACCACCGCCGCCGAACACGGCTCCAGCACCTCGACCTACGTCGCCCGCATGGTCGCCTCCACGGGCGCCGACGCAGCCGCGGCGCTGTCGGCCGCCATCGGCGCCCTGTCGGGCCCGCTCCACGGCGGGGCGCCCAGCCGCGTCCTGGCGATGCTCGACGAGGTGGATGCGACCGGAGATGCGCTCGCCTACGTCAAGGGCAAGCTCGACCGCGGCGAGCGGCTGATGGGCTTCGGCCACCGGGTCTACCGCGCCGAGGATCCCCGCGCCCGGGTGATGCGGCGCTTCGCCAAGGAGCTCGGGGCGCCGCGCGTCGAGGCCGCCGAGGCACTCGAGGCGGCGGCCCTCACCGAGCTCCAGGCGCGTCGGCCCGGCCGCGTGCTCGCCACCAACGTCGAGTTCTGGGCCGCCGTGCTGCTCGACTTCGCCGAGGTGCCCCCGGAGTTGTTCACGCCGATGTTCGCCTGCGCTCGCGTCGCCGGCTACTCGGCCCACATCCTCGAGCAGAAGCGGGAGCAGCGGGTGATCCGCCCGACCGCGCTGTACGTCGGCGCCGGTCCGCGCCCGCTGTCGGCGCTCGAGGGCTTCTCCGCCTGACGCCTGAGATGGCCGCCGGGGTGCTCGCCTTCGGCGATTCGATCACCAACGGCGGCGGTGAACTGCAGGAGGGGGTGGCTCTGCAGTCCTGGGCGCTGTGGACCGCCCGGGGCCTCGGGTTGGCCTACACGCCCTATGCCGTCGACGGCGCCGTGGTCAGCGACGTCACCGAGCGCCAGATCCCGCTGTTCCAACGCGTCAACGCCGATCCGGAGGCCCGCTTCGACCTGGGTTGCCTCTACATCGGCACCAACGACATCCGCCTGGCCAGCTGGGATCCCGAGGCCTTCGCCACCCACCTCGGAGTCGCGCTGGGCTTTCTGGCCCAGCGCTGTGAGCGGACCCTGACCGCCACCCTGCCACTGACCCTGGGCCGCCCGCCCAATCCCCCACGGATTTCTGACGCCAACGCGATCATCGAGCGCGTCGCCCGGGCCCACGGCACCCGGGTGCTCGACCTGCGGGACTTCCGCGCCCGCAATCTCATGATGGCCGACCACGTCCATCCCACGGCGTTCGGCCAGATCGCCATCGCCCAACGGGCGCTGGCGGTGCTGGCCGCCGACGGGATGACGGTACGGCTCGATCCGAGCGCTCTGATCTCCCCTCCGGCCACGCGCCGAGCCGCCGGTCCGCCCCGTCAGCCCCGTGACCGTCTCCTGCGCCTGCGGGCCGACTGGACCTACGTGTACCGCAGCGCCAAGTTCCGCTGGAAGCAGACCTGGCCTGGATCGTGAAGTTTGAGAAGGGTGATTTCATC
>CAZZVR010000233.1:0-5846 GCA_964657595.1 Burkholderia sp. PAMC 26561
CGGGGCCCGAGCCCTCGCGGGCCAGCCACGGCTCGCCCTGGAGCAGGGTGTTGTCGACACAGATGGTGCCGCCCTCAGCCAGCAGGTCCCCGTCGAGCACCTGATCGACATAACCGAGATACCCCGCCTTGTCCGCGTCGATGAACACGAGGTCGAAGCGCTCCCCGGCCTCTGCGAGCGCCGCCAGGGTGTCCGCGGCGGGACCCGGATGGACGGCGATCTCCGCCCGCTCGAGTGCCGGGTCGGCCTCCGTCGCCGCCCGGAAGCCCGCCTGCGCGAACGCCGTCACCGCCGCGTCCAGCTCACACGCAACGACGCGACCTCCCGCACCCACGGCCTCGGCGAGGGCCAGGGCCGAGTAGCCCGTGAACATGCCGACCTCCAGGACCCGCCGGGCGCCGCTCATCGCCACGAGGAACTTCAGCAGTTGGCCCTCGACGTGGCCCGACAGCATCTCGGCCTCGAGGAAGATCGACGTCTCGGTCCGCTCCCAGTCCTGGGCGCGCGTGCGCTCCGCGACCACCGCGAGACCCGCGGACTCCGGTGAGGTGCAGCGTTCGACGTAGGCCTCCATGCCGGCGGCCAGCGCGGCGGCACCCCGGAGCTCATCGAGCAGGGCGACGGGCACCCCGGTCGTCTCGGCCAGGCTGAGCGCCCGGTCCAGGCGGCCGGCGAGGATGCCGACCGGTGTGACCGGACGCAGCGCCGGACCGGGGGCCAGCTTGGCGGTGGCCTCCTGGCTCACACGTCCGCCGTCTCCGGGGTGATGAAGACCTGGGTCCCCTCCCCCCGGTCTGGGTAGGCACGACACAGGACGCGATGGGCCTCGAACGCCGCCACGAGTTCCTCGTCGCTCAGGTCGTTGATGAAGAAGCACTCGCCGATCGGCCGGGGAACCGCCGCACGCAGCAGCCCGTCCCGGGTCTTGATGATCGACTGGGTGCCCTCGGCCAGCAGCTCGGCGTTGAGGTACGGACTGTCGATGGCCAGGCCGAGGCGGTTCATCACGCCGAGGATGCGGTCGCGCTCCTCCGGGGAGATGTAGCCGCGGCGGGCGGCCAGGGTGGCCGACAGCGCCATGTCGATGGTCACGGAGTGCCCGTGCAGCATCGGGGTCTCGGGCGACAGCTCGAGCGTCGGGCTCCAGGTGTGCCCGTAGGCGATCACCCGGTCGAGATCGAGCTCGTGCAGGTTGTCGACCTCGAGCTCGAGCATCGTGCGGATCGCCCCGCGGGTCAGCTCGTCTCCGACCGCGCGCAGCTCCTCCGAGCCGTCACGGTGACCGAAGCTCGTGCGCAGCAGCTCCTCGCCGTGCTGCTCGAGCAGTTCGAACACGCGCGCGTTCCCGACCACGCCGATCTTCACCAGCTCGGCCATGCCGTTGCGCACCTGCGCGGTCGGCAGTGAGGCGAGGAAGGAGAAGTCGAGCACGACCAGCCCGGAGGCGTGGTAAGCCCCGAGACGGTTCTTCAGGTCGCGGTGATTGACCGCCACCTTGATCGCCACGCTGGCATCCACCAGCCCGATCAGCGTCGTGGGAATCCGGATGTAGGGCGTGCCCCGGCGGTAGGTGGAGCAGGCGAAGCCGGTCACGTCGGTGGTCAGACCGCCGCCGACGACCAGGACCGGCTCCTTGCGCAGCAGTCCGAAGCGGTCGAACGCGTCGACGATCTGCACCGCGGTGGCCAGGCTCTTCTCCGTCTCGGCGATCTGCACCGGCACCTTGGTCAGCGCGATCGCCTGGGACTCGAAGTACTCGTCGATCTGATCGCCGTAGACGTCGTCCACGTTGCCGTCGATCACCATCAGGCAGCGCCCGTGACGCCGGTAGGCGTCGGCCAGCAGTGGGTTGGCCGGATCGAACACGCCGTCGGCGTACACGAGGTCGAAGGTGATGCGCTCATAGCCCTCGACGTGGAAGGCGTCGCCGGTCTCCTCGAGCTTGGCTGAGATATCGCTCATGGTCAGTGGCCGGCCGAGAGGACGGTGAGGTCGCCGGGGGTCAGGTGATCGGTGCGCGTGGCCGCGGCGCCGAAGTCGTGGCCGGTGTTGTTCACGCCGGGGAAGCCGACGACCGTGATGCCGGCGGCCACCGCCGAGGTGACGCCCCCGACGTTGTCCTCGATCGCCACCACGTCGTGCGGGCCCTCGCCGAGGCGCTCCAGGGCGACGCGATAGACGTCGGGGGCGGGCTTGGGCGCGGTGACGTCCGCGGTGCTGAGCACCAGGTCAAAGCCGTTGATGTCGACGTCCGGGGCGAGCGCGTCGCTCAACGCCGCGATGTTCTCCGCCGAGGTGGTGGTGACCAGGCCGACCTTGGCTCCATCCGCCCGGGCGGCCTCGATCGTGGCCACGACGTCAGGACGCGGCGCGATGCCACCCTCACGGAGACGACGCTGGAAGATCTCGGACTTGGTCTGATGCACGGCGGCCGCGTCGACCGTGTCACCGTGTGACTCGGCGTAGGCGGCGATGCGACTGGCCCCGCCACTCTCGCTGAGCAGCTTCTGGTACTCAGCCTGGTCCCAGTTCCAGCTCAGGCCATGCTGTGCGAAAGCTTCGTTGAAGGCTTCGCGCTGCAGCTCCGACGTGTCGGCGAGCGTGCCGATCGAGCCGAAAAGAATCGTTGTCATCCCGTTCTCCTAGTCGTCTGTTACAAGACGTAGCGGGATTCGCAACGGCTTGTAACGGCGATGGTACCCGACCTGACCACGCCTCTAACGCGTGTTTTCACCGGGGGATGCCACGGGGTCTCTTAACACGTGTGCCCGGCACGGAGGCCGGGCACATATACACAAAGTGAGCTGAGCTCAGATCAGCTCAGGCGCCGCCCGCCATGGCCGGCAGGATCACCAGCGTGTCGCTCCCCGACACCGTGGTGTCGAGCCCGTCGAGCACCCGCACGTCCTCATCGTTGAGGTAGACGTTGACGTACCGGTTGAGCTGGCCGTCGGCCCCGAACAGCTGGGTCCGGGTGTCCGGGTGGGCCTCGACGATCGCGCCGAGGATCTCACCGACGTTGGCGCCGTCAGCTTGGATCTCGCGCTCACCGCCGACGGAGGCGCGCAGGACTGGGGGTATGCGAATGGTGGCCATAGCGGGTGCGGACTGTACTGCGGCGGGCCTAGTGCGCGCCGGCGCAGAACGCCTCGTAGTCCGGGAACACCCCGAGCTCGTCGTCGCGGATCTCATCGGGGTCCTTGGAGCAGATCGGGCACGCCGGATCACGGCGGACCTTGACCTCGGTGAAGCTGGCGGCCAGCGCGTCGTACATCAGCAGGCGGCCGATGAGCGGGTTGCCGACGTCGAGGATGAGCTTGATGACCTCGGTCGCCTGCAGCAGGCCCATCGTGCCCGGGAGCACGCCGATGACGCCGTTGGCGCCACAACTCGGGGCCAGCTCCGCCGGCGGCGGGACAGGGAAGAGGCAGCGGTAGCAGGGGCCCTCATAGGGCTTGAACACCGACAGCTGACCGTCGAAGCCGAGGATCGCGGCCGACACCACGGGGATCCGCAGCCGCACCGACGCGTCGTTGAGCAGGTAGCGGGTGGGGAAGTTGTCGAGCCCGTCGACCACGATGTCGTAGTTGGGCACGATGTCCATGATGTTCGCGGCGTCGAGCCGGACCCGGTGCTGGACCACGTTGACGTCGGGGTTGAGCGCCTGGATCGTCGCCGCGGCCGACTCGACCTTGGGCACGCCGACCCGCTCGGTGTTGTGGATCACCTGGCGTTGGAGGTTGGACAGGTCGACCACGTCGTCGTCGACGATGCCGAGCGTGCCCACGCCGGCCGCCGCCAGGTACAGGGCGGTCGGGGAGCCGAGCCCACCGGCGCCGAGCAGCAGCACCTTGGCGTCGAGCAGCTTCTGCTGGCCCTCGATCCCGACCTCGGGCAGCAGGATGTGGCGTGAGTAGCGGTCGCGCTGCTCCGCGGACATGAACTTGGGGACCTCGACGTCATAGCCGCGGTCCTTCCACAGGGTGATGCCGCCGGTCATCGAGGAGACGTTCTCATACCCCAGATCCTCGGTCAGGCTGCGCGTGGCCCAGGCCGAGCGGTTGCCCGAGGCGCAGTAGAGGACCACGGGGACGCTGCGGTCCGGTGCGGCACCCTCGATGCGCGACTCCAGGGTCGAGCGGGGGACGTGGATGGCACCGGGAATGTGCCCGCCGGCCCACTCCTCGGCCTCCCGCACGTCCACGACGATGGCGCCGTGGGCCAGGCGATCGCGAACCTCGCCGGGGTCGACTTCATCGATCGTGCTCTTGATCTGGCGGAGGATCTCAGCTCCGGACGGGCTCATCGCGAAAAACTCCTTAAAGGCGCTCGGGATTCATTGCTTCAGGAAGTATAGCCACGGACGCCCGTGCCTCGACGCCCCGTGACAGACGGTCTACCCCACCCCGCCAGACTCCGATCGGTGCCGCGAAATACCATCGCCTCAGGCCATGCGCGCACCCGTGAACCATATCTCCGCTCCGTCGTTCCCCACCCCCGCCACCTGGATCAACGCGGCGGTGCTGCGCATGGACCAGCAGCGCGGCCGGCCGGTGCTGATCGAATTCTGGGACTTCTGCCGGCCCAACTCGCTGCGCACCCTCCCCTACGTCGAGGCCTGGCACGCCCGCTACGCCGAGGCCGGCCTGCGGGTGATCGGCGTCCATGCCTCCGGCTTCGCCCCGTCGGCGGACCCGGACAACGTCCGCGCTGCCGTCGAGCGTCTCGGCGTGACCTATCCGGTCCTGGTCGACCGCGACTTCCAGCTCTGGCAGGACTACGAGAACCTGGGCTGGCCCGCGCGCTACCTGTGGAACGCGGACGGGATGCTGTTCGAGTACCACTACGGCGAGGGCGCCTACGCCGAGACCGAACTGGCCATCCAGGAGCTGCTGGGCATCGAGGCCGACATCGTGGCCCCGCTGCGGCCCGAGGACGTGCCCGGCGCGGTGCTGGTCCCCCAGACCTCCGATGTCGAGGGCGCCTACAGCGGCCCCTACGAGGCCGGCGCGGTGTGGGGCGTGTTCGACGGACACGGCGTGGTGAGCGTCAACGGGCGCGAGGTGCGCGTCGAGCACCCGGGCGCCATCGAGCTCATCCACCACGACGTGTCGACTGCGGGCACGCTCGATCTGTCCGTCAGCGCGCCCGTGGTCTGCCTCGCCACCTGCTTCACCCCCGGGCTCAACCCGAGCTGATGCTCACGGGGCGGTAGCTGGCCCCGCCGTCACGGGTGACCTCCAGCCGAGACCTCGCCGCGCCCGACTCGGACGTGACGATCGCCACCCCGTGCTGGGCGTCGCTGAAGCCGAGGTAGCCGACCGCGGTGTCAGCGGCCCCAAGGCCGCTGACCCGTGACCAGTCCACCCCTGCGTCGGTGGTGTGGAACACCCGGTTGTAGCCGTAGACGGCGCTCGAGCCCGAGGCCGCGCCCAGCGCCGCGCCGTTGGGCTCCCCCATGTCGTCGTGCGGGCTCACCGCGCTCCAGCTCACCCCGGCGTCGGCCGAGCGCCAGACGCCGCCCTCGGTACCGGTCGCGCACTGGGCCCAGAGATCGGCGCCCCCCGTCGTGTCGAAATGGCACTCGACAGTGCCCCCGGGTGCGGGATCGGTGAGAAAGCTCGCCCCCGCGTTCCCGGAGATGAGCAGCGCGTTCCCGGTGCGGGTGATCGTGTCGGCGAGCACCTGGGGTCCCTGGGCCCAGACGCTGGCCACGTCACCGCCGTGGATGCGGGTGAAGCGCCCGCCACTGACCGGCGCGCGCATCAGGCCCGCCGTGGTGGCCAGGTACACCTCGGCGCCGGAGATGCTCAGGTCACGCAGCGTGCCCGCCACCGCGACCCGCG
>CAZZVR010000234.1:0-679 GCA_964657595.1 Burkholderia sp. PAMC 26561
GGTGACGCGGCGGCCAAGGTAAACCCCACCTGATGCAAGGCCGAGCAGGACCGTTCGTAGGCTGCCCGCCAAGGTCCGGGTAGGCCGCTGAGATGGATGATTGCTCTCGACAAGATCCGGCTTACAGGCCTGCTAAGGGAAGGCCCCGCCTCACGGCGGGGCCTTTCTATTGCTCGGCCGGAGTGGGAGTCGGAGTCGGAGCCGGAGCCGGAGCGGGCTCGGTTCCGCCGGCCGCGGCTGCGGCCGCACCCAGCGCGGCCCCGCTGAGGCGGTGCAGGATCCAGTCCTCCTGGCGCTCGGCGCCGAAGCGCTCATAGAACGCCAACGCCGGCGTGTTCCAGTTCAGCGCGACCCACTCATAGCGGTCATATCCGCGCTCGACGGTGAGCGCGGCCAGCCGCGTGAACAGCGCCGCGCCCGTCCCGCTGCCCCGGTGGGCGGGGCGGATGAAGAGGTCCTCCAGCCAGATGCCCGCACCCTCCCAGGTCGAGTACGTCGTGTAGAAGATGGCGTGACCGGCGATCGCGCCGTCGACCTCGGCGACGAGCGCCTCCGCCGCCGGACGGTCGCCGAACAGGGCGGCGTGCAGGTCGGCCTCGGTGCTCCGCACCCGCTCAGGGAGCTCACGCTCGTACACCGCGAGCTCGACGATCATGGCGTGGAGCTCACCGACGTGGGG
>CAZZVR010000234.1:689-5824 GCA_964657595.1 Burkholderia sp. PAMC 26561
GTCGCCGGCCGGACCCGGGTCATGAGGTGATCTCTGCCGGTGCCTTGATCTCGCGCTTGAGGATCTTGCCCGTCGGACCCTTGGGCAGGTCCTCGAGCACCCAGACGTGGCGCGGGTACTTGAATGAGGCGACGCGCTCCTTGACGTAGGCGCGCAGTTCCTCGGGAGTCGCGGTGGCGCCGTCCTTGAGTGACACCGCGGCGCCCACCTCCTCGCCCCACTCGTCGTCGGGGATGCCGACCACGGCCGCCTCACGCACGGCGGGGTGCTCGTAGAACACCTCCTCGATCTCCCGGGGATAGATGTTGTAGCCCCCGCGGATGATCATGTCCTTCTTGCGGTCGACGATGAAGAAGTAGCCGTCGGCGTCCACCCGCGCCATGTCCCCGGTGTGGAACCAGCCACCCCGCAGCGCCTCGGCGGTCGCGTCGGGTCGGTTGAGGTACCCCTTCATCACGTTGTGGCCGCGGATGACGATCTCGCCCACCTCACCGGTGGCGAGGTCGCCGTCGTTCTCGTCGACCACCTTCATCTCGACCCCCTCGATCGGGGTGCCGATCGATCCGGGCTTCTGCTCGCGGTCGGGATGGTTGAAGGACGCCACCGGGGAGGTCTCGGACAGGCCGTAGCCCTCGAGGACCTTGCAGTTGAACGCCTGCTGGAATCCCTTGAGCAGCTCGACCGGCATGGCGGACCCGCCGGAGGCACAGACCTGCAGGGTCGAGGTGTCGTACTGCTCGCGGTTGGGGACGTTGAGCATGGCCCCGTACATGGTGGGCACGCCCTCGAAGATGGTGACCCGGTCACGCTGGATGATCTCCAGGGCCTTGGCGGGATCGAAGCGCGGGATGAGCGACAACGTGGCGCCGGCGCTGACGGCGACGTTCATGCAGCAGGTCTGGCCGAAGGTATGGAAGAGCGGCAGCGCGCCGAGCATCACCATGCCGTCCGACAGCCCGAACAGCTCACGCGAGACCTCGGCGTTGCGGGCCAGGTTGGCGTGGGTCAGCTCAGCGCCCTTGGGCTGACCGGTGGTGCCGGAGGTGTAGAGGATCACCGACGTGTCACTGGGGTCGCGGTCGGCCATGTCGTCGAACGGCTCAGCCACCGATCCCAGCAGCGCCTCGAACTCACCGGGTTTGACGATGACCGACTCGACGCCCGCCGCGGCCGCGCCCGGCTCACACTCGCCGGCGAAGTCGTGCCAGGCGAACAGCAGCTTGGACTCGGAGTCCTTCAGGTAGTAGGTCACCTCACGCGCCTTGTTGAGCACGTTGAGCGGCACCGCCACGGCGCCGAGCCGCACGATGCCGTAGTAGACGACCGGGAAGTAGGGGACGTTGGGCAGGCTGATCGCCACGCGGTCACCGGGGCCGACCCCGCGGTCGCGCAGGAAGCCCGCCGCCAGCTTGCTCGCGTGGTCGAGGAAGGCGAAGTTGAGCTCGATGTCGTCGAGCTTGATGGCGATGCTGTCGGGGTGGCGCTCCGCCGTGGCGGTGAGGATCTCGGCTAGGTTCATGTCAACTCTCCTTTATCGGCCGCTGAAGACGGGCGCGCGCTTCTCGGTGAACGCGTTGACGCCCTCGGCGAAGTCCTCGGACACCGCCCGCGTCTGCTGCAGCACGGCCTCGGCCTCCAGGGCGTCCTCGAGACCGGCGAAGCAGCTCCGGTTCAACAGCGATTTGATCGCCGCGTAGGCGCCGGGAGCCCCGGCGGCGAGCTGAGCGGCGCTGGCACCGGCGCGGGTGAGCAGCTCGGCATCGGGCACGACCTGGTTGACCAGGCCCCAGCTGAGGGCCTGGGGAGCGGGGATGCGACCGGCCAACAGGGCCATCTCGGCGGCCCGGGTGAAGCCGACGCGTCCGGCCAGCAGCTCAGACGCCCCGCCGTCGACGCTGAGGCCGATGTTGGCGAAGGCGAGCAGGAAGTAGGCGGACTCGGCGGCGACGATCAGGTCACACGCCAGCGCCAGTGAGGCGCCCACGCCGACGGCGCCGCCGTTCACTGCGGCCACGACCGGCTTGGCCAACTCACGCACCCCGAGGATGACCGGGTTGTAGATCCTCCGCAGGTGGTTGTAGAGATCGGGCTTGCCCTCCGGCGTGAGCGGGAAACCGCCACGCAGGTCAGCGCCGGAGCAGAACCCCCGCCCCGCACCGGTCAGCACCACGGCGCGGACCTCCGGGTCCGCGCCGGCCGCGCGGAGGGCGTCGCGTAGGTCGACTCCGAGCTGGCCGTTCCAGGCATTCAGTCCCTCGGGCCGATTCAGCGTGATGGTGCCCACGCCGTCGGTGACGTCGTAGAGGACCGTCTCATACCCCTCGCTCATGAATGAGAATGTAACTCGAACGTAGATGGAGCTGTTACCTCACAGGGTCACGCGGCCGATCCGTCGCCTCGGCGCCGCCGCCCAGAACGCACTGGAAGTCGCCCGCTTCGGCGGGTTGGCCACCGACGAGCTGCCCTCGCCCTACGCGGTGATCTCCGAGCACCGGGTGTTTCGGCTGCGTCGCTACTACCCGGAGTTCGACACCGCCGGTGCCCCGCCGGTCCTGCTCGTCCCGCCGTTGATGCTGGCCTCGGAGATCTATGACGTGTCCCCCCAGACCAGCGGCGTGACCATTCTCGCCGAGCACGGAATCGACCCGTGGCTGGTCGACTTCGGAGCACCCGAGCACGAGGCGGGGGGACTCGAGCGGACCCTGACTGACCACGTGCTGGCCATCGACGCCGCGATCAGCCAGGTCCGCGAGATCACCGGCCAGGACGTCCACCTGGCCGGGTACTCCCAGGGCGGGATGTTCTGCTACCAGGCCGCGGCCTACCGCCGCAACGACGGGATCGCCTCCCTGATCACCTTCGGCTCGCCGGTCGACACGCAGCTCGGTATGCCCTTCGGGGTGCCCGAGCCGCTGGCCGCCTTCACCGCCCGGGTGATGGCCGACCGGGTGCTCGGACAGCTCTTGCCGGCCCTTCCCGCCTGGGCCAGCCGGACCGGCTTCCGCCTGTTCGACCCGGTCAAGTCGGTGCGCAACCGCGTCGAGTTCATCATGCGCCTGCACGACCGTGAGGCCCTGCTGCCGCGTGAGGGGCAGCGGCGTTTCCTCGAGGCCGACGGCTGGGTCGCCTGGCCCGGTCCGGCGCTGGCCGAGTTCCTGTCGCAGTTCATCACGCACAACCGCATGCTCCAGGGCGGCTTCGTGATCGAGGACCGGCTGCTCAGTCTGGCCGACATCGCCTGCCCGATCATGTCGGTCGTCGGCACCGTGGACGAGATCGCGCCCGCGGCGGGGGTCCGCGCGATCCGCCGGGCCGCCCCGCGCGCGGAGGTCTATGAGCTGGCGCTCAAGGCCGGTCACTTCGGTCTGGTCGTGGGACAGCTCGCCAATCTCGAGACCTGGCCCGTGGTGGCCGACTGGATCCACTGGCGCGCCGGCCAGGGTGCGCGGCCCGCGGTGTTGTCAGAGGTCGCCGACAGCGACGACGCCTCCACCCGCGTGTCGGAGCGACTGAGTGACGGCGCCGGGCGACTCGGCTACGGGCTGGGGCTTGCCGGCGGCGTGTCGGGCGCGGTGGCGCGCCAGGCGCTGGCCGCCACGGGCCGCAGGCTCGGCGGCGTCGCCGAGGTGACTCGCGAGGCGGCCGGACAGCTGCCGCGGCTGGTGCGGCTGGAGCAGATTGGTGCGGGCACCCGGGTATCCCTCGGGCTGCTGGTGGAGGAGCGCCGCCGCGCCGCCCCGAACGAGATCTTCTTCCTGTTCGGTGACCGCGCCTACACCGCCGCCGATATCAACGAGCGGATCGACAACGTGGTGCGCGGCCTGATCGCCATCGGCATCCGCCAGGGCGAGCGGGTCGGGGTGCTGATGTCCGCCCGGCCGACCGCGCTGGCGCTGGCGGTGGCCATCAATCGGCTGGGGGCGGTGGCGGTGATGCTGCGGCCCGACGCTGACCTGGTGACCGAGGCCGGCCTGGCCGAGCTGCGCCACATCGTGGCTGACCCCGAGCGCGCCCCCCTGGCCGCCGGGCTGGCCACCGTGCACAACTTCGTTCTGGGGGGCGGCGGGGGACCGCGCGAGCTCGGTGTGCCCCTGACCCTGGACATGGAGCAGATCGATCCCGACGCCGTGACCCTGCCCGGCTGGTATCAGCCCAACCCCGGCCGGGGAGCGGACCTCGCCTTCATCGTGTTCACCGGGGAGGGTGAGCACACGCGCATGCACCGCATCACCAACCGCCGCTGGGCGATGAGCGCCTTTGGCACCGCCTCCTCGGCCGCGCTCCGTCCATCTGACACGGTCTACAGCGTCACGCCGCTCTATCACCCGTCGGGACTGATGATGAGCATCGGTGGCGCGGTGGCCGGCGGGGCCCGGTTGGCGCTGGCCACCGCATTTGACCCCGCGACGTTCTGGGAGGAGGCCCGCCGTTACGGCGTCACCGTCGCCTCCTACACCTGGACGATGCTCCGGGAGCTGGTCGACGCGCCTCCCCATCCTGGGGAGCGCCACCATTCGGTGCGCCTGTTCATCGGCTCGGGCATGCCCACGGGCATCTGGCAGCGCGCCCAGCAGCGTTTCCGACCCGCGCGCGTGCTCGAGTTCTACGCAGCCACCTCCGCCGGGGCGATCCTGGTCAATCTCTCAGGCGCCAAGCCGGGCGCCCTGGGCCGTCCGCTGCCCGGATCCGCCCGGCTGCGCATCGGCGAGTTCGATCCCGTGACCGGCGCCTACGCGCTCGACAGCCGCGGTTTCGTGCGCGAGGCCGCGCGCGATGAGACCGGCATGCTGCTGGCGCGCGCCCCGGACGGCCAGGAGGTGGGTGGGCCTGTCCTGCGGGGGGTATTCGAGCGCGGTGACGCGTGGACCGAGACCGGTGACCTGTTCCGCCGCGACGCCGACGGGGACTACTGGCGCATGGACAACGTCAGCGACGTGATCCTCACCGAGCGGGGCCCGGTGTTCCGCTCACCCATCGTCCGCGCCCTGAACAACCTGCCCGCCGTCGACCTGGCGGTGGCCTACGGTCTTCCGGTACGCGACGGCGGCGGCGGCGACGGCGGGCCGGCGAGCGTGGAGCTGGCCGTGGCGGCGCTGGCGCTGCGCGACGGTCACGAGCTGCACCAACGCGACCTC
>CAZZVR010000235.1:0-5732 GCA_964657595.1 Burkholderia sp. PAMC 26561
CTCACACCCGCCTGAGTCCGCCTCACCCCCGCCTGAGCCCCCCGCCCCGCCTGAGCGACGGGGATTTTGGCGCTATACCGATCACTCGGCCCGTCGGTACCGGTGCGCGGCCAGCCGCCGGGCGCTCGCAACCCGCGCACTGTCGGGCGGCGCCTCGGCTCACGATCGCGGCTGGGGGACAAAGCGCGTGAGCGCCCTCCAGGTCTCCGCGTCGAAGATCCGGTTCGGGTTGAGGTGGTGGCGGGTCTGGAACGTCGGACCTCACCCCCGCCGGGCACACCACCGGCCCAGGTCACCCCGGGAACGACGGAGGGCGCCCGATCGGGCGCCCTCCGCAGTACCGAACGTTCGGGGCCGAGTGACCGCTAGGCGGCAACGACCATCGTCTTGATCGACGCCGAGACATCCTCGGCGACCTCGACGGTGACCATGTAGGTGCCGACGCTGCGGATCGGCTCCTCCAGGCGGATGCGGCGACGGTCGACCCGCAGGCCGCGGGCGTCACGGATCGCGTCGGCGATGTCCTGGGTGGTGACCGAGCCGAACAGACGACCGTCATCACCGGCCTGCTGGGGGATCGTCAGCACGGTCTTGGACAGCAGCCCGGCGTGCTCGCGAGCCTTCTCGATCGCCTCACGGGCCGCACGCTCTGCGGCCTCACGACGCTGAGCCGCCTGGGCGATGGCCGCCTGGGTGGCGCCTTCGGCCAGCTTGCGCGGCAGCAGGTAGTTGCGCATGTACCCGTTGGACACCTCGACGACGGAGCCCTTCTCGCCCAGCGTCTCGATGTCCTGGAGCAGGATTGCCTGTGGCATGTCTCTCTCCTCCCGGCTACCGGTCGCGATCGCGGTCACGACCGCGTCCGCCACGCTCGCTGTGCTCAGAGCCGCCCTCAGCCACGTACGGCAGCAGCGCAAGCTCACGCGCACGCTTGACCGCGCGGGCGACCTGACTCTGATGACGCCGGCAGGCGCCGGTGATCCGACGGGAGCGGATCTTGCCGCGGTCCGAGACGAACCGCCGCAGGGCCGAGACATCCTTGTAGTCGACCTGCTCGACCTTGTCGCGGCAGTACGGACACGGCTTGCGTCGGGTCGACGTGAGCCCGCCCTTCCTGTCGCGCCGGCGCACCGGCGGTCTTCTACGCTGCTTTGCCACTTGGCCTCACCTAATTGGGGTTAAGTCATCTGTCCCGGCGGCTCAGAACGGAATGTCGTCCTCAGCTGCCGGACCGGAGCCCACGGAGGCGGAGACGAAGTCAGCAGTGTCGACCGGGATGTCGCTCTCGACCGCGCGCACGCTGGAGGAGAAGCCATTCCCGTTACCGCTGGAGGCGTCGTCACGCCCGCCAAGGAACTGCACGGTCTCAGCGATGATATCCACTGTCTGGCGCTTGTTGCCCTCCTTGTCGGTCCACTCGCGCCATTGCAGGCGTCCGTCGACGGCCACGGGGCGTCCCTTGGCCAGGTATCGCACGCAGTTTTCGCCCTGAGCGCCGAACACGCTGACGTCGAAGTAGTTGGGCACGTCGACCCATTGGCCCTCGGGTGTGCGCCGCCGGCCGTTGACCGCCAGACGCAGTCCGCAGACCGTGGTGTTGCCCGCCGCGCGGGATTCCGGATCACGGGTGAGATTGCCCGTGATGATGACCCGGTTGATGTTTGAGCCTGCCATTACGTCGTCCTTTCAATCGCCTTTCAGCGACTATAAGCACGGCTCAGGCGGCGGTCGGGGGGTGTGGGCAAAACTGGCGCACAATCCTGAAAAAGCCGTGATCCGGACGTGAGAGACGTAGCACTTCTGAGATGCTCTGGTGCCCTGGGGCGGGCCTGGGGGCACCGCTCTCGCCCGGGCCCGGACAGCACTCGGGCCGCTCATGGCGGCCCGGGGGGAACTGCGTGAGCGCCGGTGCGACGGCGCAGGCGCTCGAACTAGTCGGAGTCGTCGTCGCTGCCGACGCCGGCAGCGCCCACGACGACCGGCGGAGCCTGGTCGGGCGCCGGCGGGGTGCCGCGCTTGACCTTGATGATCCGGAAACGCAGGACGTCATCGGAGATCCGCAGGCTGTGGTCGAGGTCCTCGAGCAGCGTGGTCGGACCGGTGAACTGCAGGAGGTGGTACTCAGCCTCACCCTGGTGGTCGATCTGGTAGGTGGTGGGGCGCTGGCCCCATTCCTGGTTGCGCTCGACCGCGCCACCGGCGGTGGTGATGGCCGACTCGACGTCAGTGAGGACCTTGGCGCGGACCGCCTCGTCGCTCTGCATCGAGAGCAGCAGGACCAGGTCATAGAGAGTGGGTTCTGGAGGCATAAGAAGAGGCCGGACGCTGGCAGGGATTGCCAGCGGGTCAGGCGGTGAGCGAATATAGCAACGGTGAATCTGCCGTCTGAAGCGTCAGGCGGGCGCCGAGAGCGCCCGGCCGTGCCCGTCAGGCCTGAACTGGAGCTGGTCGAGTTCGCCGATGCCGCGGCCTGGGAGGCCTGGCTGGAGGTCCACCACGCCACCGCCCCGGGGGTGTGGCTGGCGCTCGCCAAAGCGGGGGCGCCGCGCACGACCCTCAGCGTCAGCGACGCGGTTGACAGCGCGCTGTGTTACGGCTGGATCGACGGTCAGGTCGGACGCGTCGACGCGTACTTCCACAAGCGGCGCTTCACCCCCCGGCGCGCCCGCAGTCGCTGGTCGCAGATCAACACCCAGCGGGTGACGGCGCTGGCCGCCGCCGGGCGGATGCGCCCCGCGGGAATGGCCCAGGTGGAGGCGGCTCAGGCGGACGGCCGCTGGCAGGCCGCCTACCGCCAGGCCACCGACACGGTTCCCACCGACCTCGAGGCCGCGATCGACGCCGATCCCCGAGCCCGGGCGTTCTACGCCACGCTCAGTGCCCAGAATCGCTTTGCCCTGATCTACCGCCTGGGGGATGCCAAACGCCCTGCGACGCGGGCCCGGCGGATCCAGCAGTTCGTCACCATGCTCGCCGCCGGCGAGACGTTTCACTGAACCGCAGGGGTGCCCGAGCGCTTGCGCTCGATGTCGGCGAGCTGCTCGTCGATCCACTGCCCCGGGTTGCGCGAGCGGATGGTCGCCTGCAGGCCGGCCAGGCGCCAATTGCGCTCCTCCTCGGGCATGGTCAGCGCGGCGTGGATGCTGTCGGCGAGCTCCTGGATGTCGAAGGGGTTCACCGACAGGGCGTGCTCATGCAGCTCCTCGTGGGCGCCGGTGTTCTCCGACAGGATCGACACGCCCGCGCGCTCGTTGGCCATCGGGCCCTCCTTGGCGACCAGGTTCATCCCGTCGAACATGGCGTTGACCATGAGCACGTCGTAGTGCTTGTAGGCCGCCACGGCCTCCTCGAGGTCGTCGCGCAGCTTGAGCTGGATCGGCATCCAGTCCGGCGTGCCGTGGCGATGGTTGACCACCGCCACCACCGCCTCGATGCGCTCGAGGTACTCGGCGTACTCGGGCACGTCGGTTCGCGAGGGCATCAGCTGGGAGATGAAGGTGACGCGCTCGCGAAACTCGGGATGCTGTTCGAGGAACAGGTCAAAGGCCGAGAACCCACGCAGGACGTTCTTGGACAGGTCGGCGCGGTCGACGCGCAGCAGGAGGTACTCCCGGCGCCGGCGCAGCAGCTCGGCCTCGAACTCGGCCACCCGCGGGCGCTGGGCGACGGCACCGATGGCGGCCGGGTCGATCGGCAGTGGGTAGTGGCGCACCCACACCTCACGGCCGTCGATCGAGACGATGCCGGCCTCGTGGTCGACCTCCAGGCCGAGCAGGTCCTCACAGCACTGGAGGAAGTTGCGGCGGTAGGACCAGGTATGGAAGCCGATGATGTCGTTGGCCAGGATGCCCCGGTAGATCTCGTCGCGGATGAAGGACGGCAGGACACGCCAGGAGTCCGACTGGCTCCAGGGGATGTGCACGAAGTGGTGCAGGAAGACGTCCGGGCGGGCGCTGCGGATGAGCGCCGGCAGGGTGTAGAGGTGATAGTCGTGGGCCATCACGATCGGGTTCTCGACGTCGGCGATCTCCTCCAGCGCGGCCCGGGCCAGGTCCTCGTTGACGACGTTGTAGCCGAACTCGAAGGCCTCAGTCTCGTTGCGGCGGATGTCCGGCGCGTTGGAGAGATCCCACAGGTAGTGCTGGATGAACCACAGCATCGGGTTGGCCACGACGTTGTAGAACCGGTCATAGGCCTCGGGATCGGAGGCGACCAGCTTGACCCGGTACTCGTTGCCGTCGTCGGTGGCCACGGGGAAGGGGCGCCCGCCGTTGCGCTCGGCCTCGGCGATGTCCCCGTCGGTCATCGCCGAGGCGATCCAGGTGATCTCGCGGTGCGTGGCCAGGCCCATCAGCGCGGTGACCAGACCGCCGGTGCCGCGACGGAAGGAGCCACCGTCGGAAAAGGTGACCGGTCCGCGATTGGAGACGAGGATCAGCGGAGCGGCCATGTCACTGGACGATATGTGATCGTTGCGGCCGCGGCGGGCCGGTCGGTGAAAAGATTCCGCCATGACCAACGCGAACGTGTTCACGACCGGGCTGGAGGTCGACCCGGCCGACCCCGAGGGCTTTCGCGGCGCCTCGGGCAACCTCGGCAAGCTGCTCGGGTCCACCGAGCTGGTGGTGAAGGTCACCGAGCTGGATCCCGGCAACCACCTGTGTCCCTACCACTACGAGTACGTGGAGGAGTGGTTGCTGGTGCTCGGAGGTACCGTCGACGTGCGCACGCCGGCGGGAACCGAGCGGCTGGCCGAGGGGGATGTGGCCTGCTTCCCCGTGGGCCCCGCCGGGGCCCATCGCATCTCCGCGCCCGCGGACGGCACCGGACCAGCGCGCGTCCTCCTGTTCTCCCGCGACGCCAGCCCCGCGGTCACCGTCTACCCCGACAGCGACAAGCTGGCGGTGTACACCCGGAGCGGTGAGGACGAGGTGTTCGTGCGACGGGCGGCGGCCTCGAGCCATCTCGACTACTACGACGGCGAGACGCCCTAGACCGGCCGTGGCGTTCCTCTAGCCTCCGCTGGCGATGGTCGACCCGCGCATCTACCGCGCCGCCTGGGTGATCGTGTTCGTGGCGCTGATCGTGTTCGGCTTCTCGCTGGAGGACACGCCGGCGCCGTTGGGCACCAACCTCGCGCCCGGCGTCTCCTTCGCCTCGGTCGCGTCCAGCGCCGAGACCCTGGCGGAGCGCTTCGGCGCCGTCAGCCCCGGCAGCGCCGCGGACGGGTCCATGGCCGCGGACATCGCGGCCCAGCTGCGCGGCGTCGGCGGCTTCACGGTCAGCACCCAGAGCCGGGCGATCCGCACTGCCGGGGGCGAGCGAGCGATCCAGACCGTCGAGGCCGAGCGCCCCGGCCTGGGTCAGGGCACCGTGGTGGTGATCGCCGACCGTGACGCCGCCGCGGGCCGCTCCACGGCCTCCGGGCGGCCCCCCATCGCCGCCACCGCCGCCACCGCGATCCTCATCGGGCTGGCCCGGGAGGAGTCCGGGGCCTCGCTCAACCGCTCATTGCTGCTCATCTCCACCAGTGCCCGGGTCGGCGCGGCGGGCATCACCGCCCTGGCGTCCTCGGTGGCTCGGACCGATCCCGACGCGGTGATCGTGCTCGGCGACCTGGCCGGCGCCGCGGTGCGCCGCCCGGTGGTCGTGCCGTGGTCGGGCACCCATCTGCTGGCGCCGGTGACCCTGACCGGGACGCTCGGCGCCTACGTCAGCGCCCAGACCGGGCT
>CAZZVR010000236.1:0-5718 GCA_964657595.1 Burkholderia sp. PAMC 26561
TCGCAGGACTCGCCCGCGGCCTGATCGACGCCGGCCTCTGCCTCACCGGTTTCACCGTGCTCGGCGCCTACCTCGGCTTGCGAACCACCACCGCGTCTCCCGGCGATCACCTCGACACGATCGTGCGTCCCTGACGCCGACCGCCGCCGCCGAGCCGCTCTCCGAGCCACCTCGTTGCGTGGCTGCCTCATCACCAGCTGACCGAAGCGGTCATCTCGCCCGTGACCGCCAGCCGGACTGACCCCTCACGGCGTATGAGCGTCCAGTTTCCTGTGTGGAATGCGCGTGGGCAGTTAAAGAGGGAATGCGACGCCGGTGAGCGTCTCTGATGCGTCCCAGAGTCGAACGGCGAGAGCGGCGTCCTGGGCCCGTTTTGAGCGGCCAATCAGTTCCGCGCCTCCGCGCATGTGCATGAGTCGCTCCGGGCCGGTGAAGCTGTTGCCGGGAACGTCGCCGGTGGCGGCGAACAGGACGGGTAGTGCGCCCTCCTCCGGGCTCTGAGACAACCACCTGACGATGAGATGGGTGAGTCCGGTCGTCTGGCCGGTCATGTTCGTTGCGACGAGACCCGGATGCGCCGCGATGGCGGTGACGGTCGATCCGGCGGCGGTGAGCTTGCGCTGCAGCTCTGCGATGAACAAGAGATTCGCGAGCTTCGATGTCGCGTAGGCCTTGGACTCCTTGTATGGCGTCTGCTCGAAGTTCAGGTCCTCGAAATTGATCCTGCCGGTACGTTCGGCCTGGGAGGAGAGCGACACCACCCGACCGGTGATGTGGGGCAGGAGCAGGTTGGTCACGGCAAACGGGCCCAGGTGGTTGGTTCCGAACTGCAACTCAAAGCCGTCCTTGGTCCGGCCCAGGGTTGCGGAGGAGATCCCAGCGTTGTTGATCAGCACGTCGATCGGGCCCTCCCACGCCTCGGCAAAACCACGTATCGAGCTGAGATCGCTGAGGTCGAGGCGTCGAACAAGAGTCTCACCGGAAATCGCTGAAGCCACCTGCGACCCCTTCTCGACGTTGCGAACTGCGAGCACGACGCGTGCGTTGGCAGCGGCCAGCGCCCGGGCCGTGGCCAGCCCGATGCCGCTCGTCGCCCCGGTGACGATCACGGTACGACCGGACATGCCGGAGAGCGAGGACGTGAATTCGGAAGGAAGGGTCATTCACGACATTCTAGGCGCTGTCTAGAATATAGTCAGCGACTAGAGCGAAATACTATTCGGACATGACGTCGCGGCCCTTTCACCACGGCAACCTGCGTGCAGTACTGCTCGAGCAGGCTGAGCTGACGCTGCGGAACGGTGGGGTCGACAAGCTGTCGCTACGCGAGCTCGCACGTCAGGCTGGGGTGAGCCACGGTGCACCTCGCAGTCACTTCATCGACCGACAGGCACTCCTAGACGCCCTGGCCGAACAGGGCTTCAGCCAACTCACCCACAAGGTCCAATCTGCGCTCAGGACCACGGGAACGGTCGAGGAGCGGTTCCGGCAGGTCGGGCGTGCCTACATCGACTTCGCCGTGGACAACGCCGCCCTGATGGAGCTGATGTTCGCGGCGAAGACGACCGCCCCGGCCGGACCTGTCCAGCAGGCTGCAACCCGGTTGTTCCAAGTCCTCGACGAAGCGATGGCGCCACCCTCCACGCGGCGTCCGGGCGACGACGCTCCCGACCGGTTCAAGCTCTTGTTTGCCGCGATGATGCAGGGAACGGCCACTCTCATCGCCACCCAGCGCGTCTCAGGAACGCAGGTCGACCCGCTCATCGACGACGCGGTCAACGTCCTTCTCGAGTCCCAACTCGCGCGAAGCGTTCTTTCGCTGCCCTGACCACGGATGCTCACGCTCGGACTCGGATGACCGGCTGCGCGCCAGCGGGTGAGGTTGGATTGGTGCATGGGTAGGTTGGGGTGGCATTCGCGTGGGCTTTCCGGCATCGTCCCGCCGGTGATCGAGTCCGACCTGACGTTCTGGCGGAGCCAGACCCCAGTCAGTGATCCGGGTGCCGCAGCTGGTCTGCTGGATGCTCTCCCAAACGATCCGGACGCGCTCACTGAGATCAGCTCACAGCTGGCCTTCCACTACCGCGGGGACGGTGACTGGGATGCCAACGGGATCAGCGTCAACCGCGCCGCCGAGATCAACCTCTGCTATGCCGCAGACATGTTCGGACGCCTGCTCGAACTGAACCCGTCGCTCAGCGCAGCGCGCCGGCCGGCGGAGAGGATCCTTGGCTGCTGTCGCGACTTCACCATGCTGTATGTCTCGATCCTGCGCCAGCACCAGATCCCCGCACGGTGCCGCGTCGGGTTCGCCAGCTACTTCGAGGCGAGCTGGTGGATGGACCACGTCGTCGCCGAGGTCTGGACCGGCTGCCGCTGGCGGATGGTCGATCCGGAGCTGCGTCCCGGGTTCAGAGCCGGTGACGGCGGGGCGTTGGATCGCCTTGACCTTGACGCCGATCGCTTCCTGACCGCTCCCCAAGCATGGTTGGCGGTCCGAGCAGGACGGATCGACCCGTCGCGGGTCGTGGTCGCCCCGTTGCTTGAGGTGCCCGAGACTCGCGGCTGGCCTCAGCTGACGCACAACCTGGTTCATGATCTGTCGTGCCTGAACGGAGTTGAACTGCTCCTTTGGCAGGACTGGGGCGCGTCGCTGCTCGAGGATGTCCGAGATCCCGGAGTCGTTGAGCTGCTCGATGGACTGGCGAACGTGACCGCCGACCCAGAGGTGCCGCTGGCGGCCGTACAAGCATGGAGCGCTCACGAGCTTCTGCGCGTACCTGAGACGGTCGCCCAGTGGGATCCAGTGTCCTCGAACTTCAGTCACGTGGATGTCACGCGGGCGTTGACCAAAGCCTGAGCGGTCAGGCGTATCGGCTGCCAGTCGCGCCAGCAGTCCGGCCGAGCCGGTGGTGGTTGTGTGGCCGCCTCGGGCTCATCTTCCCGTCGTCCCCGGATGCCCCGTGTACTGCGCGTCGTGTGTCGGAGTGGCCAGCTCGGGGTAGATCTGAGATGTAGCGGGAGATGGCGATTGCTCAGGGTCGCCAGTGCAAACCTTCGGGCGATCCGCGGTATCCGTGCACGCAACACGACCCGTCATGGATCGGCTCCCACAGCTGCAGACACCAACGTGCGCCTGCGCATGGCTGACAGTAGCGAGAGCACGCAGCGATCACACCCGCCATGGCCGTTGGGATCACATTGAACACGATGAAGGGATTGCACATGTTCGAACACCTGAATACGCCGGAAGAGATCTTCGACTTCAAGCTGGGATCGGCTCTGAAGATGGAGGAGACATTGGTGGGGGTGCTTGAGGAGCTTGAGCAGGCCGCCAACCGTGCCGAGATCAAGCAGTCGCTCAGCGCCCACCGCGTCGAGACTCTCGAGCACGTCAGCAACATCAAGCAGTGCTTCAAGCTGCTCGGCCTTGAGATTGATGACTCGCCGAACCCGGTGATCGAGGCGATGGCCAAGGAGGGCAAGGCCACCCTGAAGAAGGTGGACGATTCTCTATCAGACGCCGTCGTGCTGGTCGCGGCAACTGAGTCAGAGCATTACGAGATCGCCGTGTACGAGACGCTGGTCACCAACGCCCATGCGCGCGGCGCTGGCGAGGTGGCGGCTCTGCTGCAGCAGAATCTCGACCAGGAGAAGCATGCGCTCGAAGTCGCTCGTTCGACTATGCAGAAGATCTCCACGGAGGGAATCGCAGTTCCCGCGTCGGTCTGATCTCTGGTGTGCCGCTGCTCCGCCGAAGCTCCCGCTCCCCCGCCGCAGACCGGGCACTGGTCCAGCTCGGCGTTCGGTAAGAGCACCAGCTCGAGAATGTCTGAGGCCCGGGTCCGACTCCGGATCAGCATGCCGGTCTGATGGCGGGAGCGCTGGGGGTTCGGGGCGAGGACCGGGAGCCGCGTCGGATCAATCGACTGGGAGCAGGTGCACGGATTCCGAGCTGGAGGTATCGCGGCCGCGCGGGAGACGATCGCTCCGGTTCCGCTCCTGTCGAATAACGACGACCTCGCGGTCGGTGACACCTTCGCCTTCCCGTTGTCGCAGATCGCGAAGACGCGCAGGGTCTCGGTCACGCTCGACAGCCAGAAGGCCGTCAACTGCCTCGAGGACGACACGCTCGTGCTCCCGGCCCACACACAGGTCTGCGTGGACTCCACCAATGCCAAGAAGGCCAGCTGTGACGTATTCGCTGCCCCGGTGGGTGAGAGCACCTCCTGTGCGATCACGACGACTGGACGGAAAGATCACGTTCCACCTCACCCAGGTCTGCGCAATCCAAGCCGCCGCCCGGAGACGCCATTGGCGCCAACCTGCGTCACAGGCACGAACGTCTTGAAGACCGCCGCCACCAACGCAGGCCGAGCCGTTGAGACGTTGCCCGACGTGACCGTCGGGCGCCCGGGCGCATGAGCGGTTCCGGGCGACTTCGCTGCGGAGGCCAACGTCATCCGTTCTGGATCTGGCGGGTCGTCAGTGGCCGTGGCGGGTGAACGCTGATTCGGGGGTCCTGGTGTCACGAACAGGTTGTTGGAGCTCGACGACCCAGTCGGCTTGGTCATCAGACTCCGCGCGGACGTAGAACTCGCGGCATGGACCCGCAAAGTCATAGCCGTTGTTGATCACCCACCGGTGAAGGTCCTGCCAGGACTCCTGGATGGAGCTCATCGGACCCAGATGGACCCCGCATACGGCTGTCGCGGTAGGGAGTCCGACGAGCTGCGTCCCGTCAGGCGGTTGCCCGGTGTGAGCGTAGCCGACGACGACATCTGTGTCGGCCTCTGACTCCGCGTAGGTTGCGATCGGCCTGCTCAGGCTTCCGCTGACCTGGCCCAACGCCGTGCCGACCGCATCAAACATCGGCTCGATGTGATTGCCCAAGCGGTCCGCATCAACTGTCGCGGTCCGCGCGACGAGCCGCACGGCGGGCACAGTCTTGACCGGGTAATCCGGGGGTACCGTCACCTCCTTCTCGATCATGCGCAGCCTGCCGGCTCACCTGCTGCAGCGTGAACCCGAGGTCCTTGAGGGCAACGATTCGGTTCAGTACGTGCAGCTGGTCAGGTGAGTAAGCGCGATAGCCGCTGTCTGAATCGATGCGGTCGGGCCTGAGCAGACCAATCGCGTCGTAATGCCGCAGCATCCGCACTGACACCTGCCCCAACCGAGCGAACTCCGAGATCAACATGACGGGCAGTCTGCAGCTTCACACGGTGTCGGAGTCAAGCCGACCAACCATGCGATGCACACGTCCGCTTGATTGGGCCGAGGGATCGCGGGGGTACATCTGCTGAAGCACGATCCGGGCTCACGCTAGGGTTGTGCCTTTACCTTTCACCAACCACACCTCGCAGGAGACCGATGCCTCAACAGGACAAAGATCTATTCACCCGGCTACGACGCGCGGGCGTGCGCAAGCCGGTGGCCAAGACGCTCAGCCGACTCACCGAGGATGCAAGCAAGAAGGCCGTCGAGGCCGGACTGCTGGCGGTCGCCGAGCTGCGTGCGCTGGCCGATGAGATCGAGAAGCGCCTGCCGGCTTCCGAGCGCCCGCCGGTCGCGGCACGTCAACCCGTACAGGTGAGCTCGGCCAACGGCGACACCAGCTCACCGGCCGCCCCGGCTGAGGCGGTCAAGAAGCCCCAGTCACGGTCGCGTGCGACGACGGCTCGTGCCGCCGCCACGCCCGCCGCGGCCAAGTCCGCT
>CAZZVR010000237.1:0-5667 GCA_964657595.1 Burkholderia sp. PAMC 26561
GGGCGCGCTGCGCGTCTCGGTCGAGGGCGCCACGATCTCGACGCTCATCGGGGTGCTGCTGGGCATTCCCCTCGCCTACGTGCTGGCGCGCCATCGTGGCTGGCTCGCCTCGACGGTCGGCGTGATCGTCCAGCTTCCGCTGGCGGTGCCGCCGCTCATCAGCGGCATCCTCCTGATCTACATCGTCGGGCCCTACACGTTCCTCGGCCGCCTGTCGGGGCAACGACTCACCGAGACGATGATCGGGGTGGTCATCGCCCAGTCCTTCGTGTCGCTGCCGTTCCTCGTGGTGATCGCCCGCAGCGCCTTCCGGGCTGTCGATCCCTCCCTCCGTGAGGTCGCCGCGACGCTCGGCCACCGGCCGCTGGCCCGGTTCCTCCGGGTCGATATGCCGGCCGCCTCCGACGGCATCCGGGCGGGCCTGATCCTCATGTGGCTGCGGGCCTTCGGCGAGTACGGCACCACGGTGGTCCTCGCCTACCACCCCTACACCATTCCGGTCTACGTGGACAACCTGTTCTCCTCCGCGCCGCTGTCCCAGGCTGAGGCCCCGACGCTGCTCACCTTCGGTGTCGCGGTGCTGGCCATCGCGGCCGGGGGCATCCGAGTGCCGCGGCGTCTGGGCCGCCACCGGCTTCCCGCACCGTTGGCGCCCGCGCCGAGACCGGTCATACCCGTCGGTTTTCACCTCCAGGCCAGCGTCGCCAGCTTCCACCTGGCGGTGGCGCACCCCGCCCAGAGCCACCGGCTGGCCATCCTCGGGCCCTCAGGCTCGGGCAAGTCCCTGACGCTGCGGGCGCTGGCGGGGCTGTTGGGACCCCACGTGGGGGAGGTTGCCTGCGGCGAGCATGACGTGAGCCGCCTGGCCCCCGAACGGCGCCGGATCGGGTACGTCCCCCAGGGTCTGGCCCTGATGCCGGGACAGACGGTGTGGCAGCAAGTCAACTTCGGGGTCGGGGTCGACCCAGCCCGTGCGGCCTGGTGGCTCGCGACGCTCCGTCTCGACGGGCTCTCTGACCGCTACCCCACGGAACTGTCGGGCGGACAGCTCCAGCGGGTCAGCCTGGCTCGCGCGCTGGCAGGCGGACCGGACGTGGTCCTGCTGGATGAGCCGTTCTCGGCCCTCGACGCCCCGGTGCGCGACGAACTCAGACGCGAGCTGCGCCGGCTGCAGCGCGAGACCGGGCTGTCGACCGTGGTGGTGACCCACGACCCCGAGGAGGCGGCTCTGCTCGCCGACGAGATCATGGTCGTCTCAGACGGACGTCTCCTGCAGACCGGTTCATTCGCCGAGCTGTACGGCCGGCCGGCCTCCTCGGAGGTGGCCCGGCTGATCGGCATGGTCAATCTCCGCGACGGTGTGGCGGGCGAGGGCGGCAGCGTGCTCTCCGGTGGCGTGAGGGTGGCGACGACGGCGCGGACGGTTCCGGGCACGCCGATCTTCTGGTCGGTTCCCCCCGGGCGGGTCACCCTCACCCGGATGGGCGCCGACGCGGGGCCAGGTTCCCCGCCCGCCGCCCATCCGGCCGTCGTCACCGACATCGTCGACTTCGGCGCGAGCCTCGAGACGACCGTGGCCCTGGAGGGTGGGCTCAGCTTGAGGTCCCGCGGGGACGCGGCGCTCGCGTTCGTCGAGGGGGACCGGTGCCTGGTCCACCTCGACCCCGCGGCGGTCGTCGTCTGGGCGGCCGCCGCGCGCGAGGGCATCACAGACGCGTGAGTCATCCGGCGTCCGGCACGCCCAGACCGGCGTCACCGGCTGGGGCTCGGCGGTGCTCGCCCCCGCCGACCCCGCGACGGGCATCCGGATCCGGGACCTGGTCAGGTCACCAGCGCGCGGATCAGCGCCTCGCGCCGCTCGACGGAGCCGAACAGGTACTCGTGGATGCGCACGAGTCCCTCGACGTCGTGGATCTCACCGTCGAACTGGGGCACCGTGAGCACCGGCTCGCCGTCGAGACCTGCGGTCAGCCGCGACAGGCTGCGCGCGTCCCGCACGGCGAGTCGGTGGTAGTCGTCGAAGTTGGCGGCCACGCGCGCGGCCAGGTCGGCGTCCCCGTCCAGCAGTTCGGTCAGGGGCGCGGTCAGCGCCGCGGGCTCGACTCCGCCGGAGAGGTCATGGTGGAAGCGGTTGACCACCACCCCGGCGAAGGGCAGCCCGCCCGCCTCCAGGGTGGTCCTGAACCACAGCGCCTCGTCGATCGAGGTCGCCTGGGCGGAGGCGATCAGCACGAAGGCGGTCTGGGCCGAGCGCAGCAGCGCCTCGACCGCGTTCGCGCGTTCGCTGAACACCGAGGTCATCGGGCCGAGCAGGCCGAAGAACGTGGTGATGTCGGAGACCAGGTCGACTCCGGTCACCCGCTTGAGGCCGCTCATCAGGGGTGCTGCGCCGGCGCCGAGCAGGCGAAGCCCGAATCCGGTGGGGCGCGCCAGCGCCTGCAGCGCCCGCCCCTCGAGGAACCCGGTGAGGCGCCGGGGCGCCTCGATGAAGTCCAGCGCGTTGCGCGCCGGCGGCGTGTCCAGCACGAGCAGGTCGAACGCGTCAGAGGTCGCCAGCTCATAGAGCTTGGACACGGCGGTGAACTCCTGGGAGCCCGCCACGGCGGAGGACAGCTGCTCATAGATCCCGTTTGCCTTGATCGCCTCGGCCCGCTCGGGTGTCGGGGCGGACGCCTCGATGAGGTCATCGAAGGTCCGCTTGGGATCGAGCATCATCGCCCACAGCTCGCCGGTGACGTCGAGCCCCGCCTCGGCGAAGCGCCCGGGGTCGACCTGACGCGGCTGGTTGCCGAGCTCCTCCAGGCCGAGTGCCGTGGCGAGCCGCCGGGCCGGGTCGATGGTGATCACACAGACGCGCAGGCCGCGGGCGGCCATGCCGAGCGCGATGACCGCCGAGGTGGTCGTCTTGCCCACCCCGCCGGACCCGGCGCACACGCAGATCCGCCGGTCCGCCAGCAGTTCGGGGACGTTCATGTCAGGCCGGCCTCGAGGGCATCGGCCAGCTGCGTGAGTTCTGCGGTGCCGAGCGACTCACAGAACAGGAAGGGCAGAGACACCAGCCGGTCCGCGAACGCCTCGGACAGGCGCTGCGCGTGGGTCTGCTGATCCCGGGTCCGCGCCTGGGCCGAGAGCGCCGCGGCCAGGGCCGAGTCGACGGTCCCGAAGGCGCGGTTCGCGGTGGCCGCCCCGCCTCCGCCGGCGCGATCGCCATGCTGGGCGGCCGCACCGCGGATGAGTTCCAGCTCCGCCGCGCTGAAGCGTTCGTCGTAGCGGGCGTTGAGCACCACCAGGTCGAGCCCCAACCCATCCTCGGCCAGGGCGTCGCTCAGCGACAGGGTCTCGCGCACCGGCATCTCCTCGGCCATGCTGACGCCGACCACCGCGGTGAAGGACCGGTCGGCGATGGTGGCGGCGATGGTCGCGGCGTGATGGGCGATCGGTCCCACCCGTGCGGTCTCGGCGAACACCCGCGGGGTGCGGAGCGCCGCGACGCCGTGACCGGTGGCCGGAGCGTCGACGACCACCAGGTCATACACCGCACCGTCCCGGGTCCGGCGCTCGAGCTGGGCCAGTTCCCAGATCTTGCCGACGCCGAGCAGTTCGCGCAGACCCGGCGTGGCCATGGCGAGAGCCGCGAACAGCCGGGAATGCGACAGCGCGCCGCCCACCGCGCCGGCCTTGACCCGCAGGTACTCCTCCATCGCCGCCTGGGGATCGATGGCGATGCTGAACAGCCCCGGGGCCAGCTCGACCTCAGCGATCCCGGCGCCGCTGCCCGGCGGCGCCAGCTCCGCCACGATCACCCGTGATCCCTGGCGGGCGGCGAGGAGGCCGAGGGCGCGCGCCACCGTCGACTTCCCCACACCGCCCTTGCCGGTGACGAAGATCAGACGGTGGCTGAGCGGGTCAACCGGCACGTTCGCCAACATAGCGCCGCTTCCCCCGACGTCGCCGGCCCCGGGGTCAATAGGGGACTGACCGGACGGAACCGCGTCACGGGAAGGAATCCCCGAGACATCTGCGAATACCGGCGCGAATGATCTTGCCATCCTCAGCACGCTCCCAGGGGGCACCCTCGTGACCAAGGTGATCGCGTTCGCCAACCAGAAGGGTGGCGTCGCCAAGACCACGACCACTCTCAACCTGGCCGCCGCCTTTGCGGAGGAGGGCCACCGGGTGCTCTGCTGTGACATGGATCCCCAGGGCAACCTGACCATGTCCCAGGGCATCGACCCCGACACGCTCGAGAAGTCGATGTACGACGTACTGGTGCACAAGGTCTCCATCCGCGAGGTGATCCGCCGGCGCGAGGTGGACATCGCCTGCGCGTCGATCGACCTCGCCGGCGCGGAGATCGCCATGTCCACGATGATCGGCCGCGAACGCTCCCTCCAACGCGCGCTGAAGGAGATCGAGGAGGACTACGACTTCGTGTTCATCGACACGCCGCCGAGCCTCGGCCTGCTGACGATCAACGCGCTGACCGCCGCCCACAAGGTCATCGTCCCCGTGCAGTGCGAATATCTGTCGATGCGTGGCCTCATCCAGCTGCAGAACACGCTCGAGATGATCCGGGAGAACCTCAACCCGGACGTGCAGATCGAGGGCATCCTGCCGACGATGGTGGATACGCGCACCCTCCACGCCAAGGAGGCGATCGAGCTGCTGGAGGAGAACTTCGGTGAGCGGGTGTTTGCCTCGCGCATCCGGCGTACCGTGCGGTTCGCCGAGGCGCCGGTGAAGGGTATGTCTGTCCTCAAATACGATCCCGACGGCATGGCGGCGCACAGCTACAGGCAGCTCGCCAAGGAGGTCCTGTCAGATGTCCAACGCTAAGCGCGCCAGCATGCGCGAGGGACCGCTCTCCCAGCTGTTCCGCAAGACCGCCGATGACACGGTCGAGGATGAGCACACCCAGCAGCAGCTGTCGGTTGAAGCATCGACTTCCCCGCGGTCGTCCCAGGCCCCCGCAGCCCCGGCGGCGGCCCCGGCCCCGCCGGCTCCCGAGCCGGCGCGCTCGGTGCCCCATCCCGGACTGAACGAGTCCGCCACGATGGAGTCGGTGTATGAGAAGCCGGTGGTGCCCACGCCCCAGGAGCGTCTGCGCCACGCCTTCTCCTCCGAGATCGCCGAGAACGTCACGCCACCCCAGCGCGCCGAGCCGACTCCGGCGGTGGCGCCGGCTCCGGCCACCGCCGCGGCCGCCGCGCAGGACCCCTACGCCAACCACGGCAGCGGCGAGCAGTTCGCGGTCAACCGCCCGGTGGGCACGCCGGTGCTGCGCGTCGTCGGCGTCGGTGGTGCCGGGGTCAACGCGGTCAACCGCATGATCGAGGCCCAGGTGCACGGGGTTGAGTTCATCGCCGTCAACACCGACCTGCAGTCCCTGCAGCAGTCGGCGGCTCACCTGACCCTGCACATCGGAGACTCGCTCACCCGCGGACTGGGCTCCGGGGCCAACCCGGACCTCGGCCGCCAGGCCGCCCGGGAGGACTACGACCGGATCAAGGCGATGCTGCGCGGCTCGGACATGGTGTTCGTGGCCGCCGGCGCCGGTGGTGGCACGGGCACGGGTGCGGCCCCGGTGGTGGCTCAGATCGCCCGCGAGATCGGCGCGCTGACCGTGGGCATCGTCACCCGGCCCTTCCAGTTCGAGGGCAACCGCCG
>CAZZVR010000238.1:0-5638 GCA_964657595.1 Burkholderia sp. PAMC 26561
GTGATCCCCGGGCGTTCGCCCGCCGCGGGCCGCTGGGGGTCGACGAGCTCGTGGCGGTGCCCTACCGCCCCAGCCGCTGGAGCCGGGGCGACCTCCCCGGCGTGGGCGAGGGGTACGGGCTGAGCTTCCACGGATCTGATTACATCCGCGCGCACTGGGGCCGCTTCCTGAAGGTGGAGGCCATCCTGCCGCGGGCGATCAGCGGCTGGCAGGACCTCGTGGTGGCCACCGCGCCAGCCTGAACCGGCGCACCGTCGCCGTGGCTTGGGACAAAATCGAAGTTATTGGGGTAACGGCCGGTGCAGCGGTTTTGTCTGCGCGGCCCACAAATCAAGGAGGTAAGGATGTTGAGAAGTCGTGCCAAGCTCCGGGGGAGGGGCATCCGGGCACTGAGCGTGACGGCGGTGCTGGTCGCCGCGCTCGCGCTGCCGACGCTGGCGTCGGCCAAGGGTGCGCCGATCAGCCTGGAGATCGGACCGTTCAAGGTCGCCCACGGCTACAGCTTCGACCTGGAGGTGTCCAAGTGTGCGGGGACGACCAAGGACACCGAGATCGACTACGCGAAGGGGTCGAAAACCGACAACGTCCTCTACGCCTACTCCGGTACCGGCACCTGCACCGCGACGGGCAACCTGAAGCGGGGCACGTTGTCGCTCAGCTGGCCCGGTATCGCCACCGCCAAGCTGAAGGTCACCAGCGCGGGGCGCAACCGTGGCGGCGTCACGCCTCGGGGCTGCACGGGGGGCAAGGGGGTCTCGCGTGAGGTCGTGCTCAAGGGCAACATCGACATCACCGCGAGCAAGTACTTCGGATCGCTCAAGCGCCACAAGGTCAAGGCTTACATCTCCCGGCTCTCGAACCTGAACTGCAAGGGCGGGTCACTGCCCAAGTCCACGCAGCTCACTGGCCTGTTCGGGCAGAACCTGTTCCTCAGCGCCGCGCGCTACAAGAAGCGCAGCGAGGTGTCGATCAGCGACGCGTTCAGCCCGGCCAGCGGCGTCAGCGGGGAGTTCTTCCTCGACCTCACCGGCACGGCCAAGCAGTTCAACATCAACAAGACGACGGCGACGGTGACCAACCTCAAGCCGTTCGCCTCGGGCAAGCTGGTGGCGACGAAGCTGGGGTCCTGCATCGGAGACACGACCAAGGCGGTGAACGCCACCTTCAGTGGCGCCATCACCGTGAAGTCCCCGGTGCTCGGCAACCTGACGTACGGGTCGAGCAACGCCACCTCGGCGAACATCGGACCGAGTGGCGCCGCGTTCCCGGCCCAGTGCAACGGCTACGGCTCCATGCCGTTGACGGCGGGGATCGACAGCAGCTGTAATGACGCGACCTATCCCTGCTCGATCGCCGACGGGGTGAACAACGTCACCTTCACCGACACCTCGACCCCGGGCACCCAGAACGTCGTCTCCGAATCGATCAACTTCGGTGACAACAGCACGGGCACGGTGAGCAACGGCTCGGCGACGCACACCTACGCCTCACCCGGCACCTACACGGCGACGGTGACCATTCAGACGAGTGACGGCCAGACCGAGATGGCCAGCACCACGGTGTACATCGGTAGCTGAGCGTTGATGTGGGGGGGCCGGTCTGTGGGACCGGCCCCCTACTCGACCGGGCGCCCGGGGTCCCGGCTCCACTCCGAGAAGGAGCCGACGTAGAGCCGGCCCGGACCGAGGTGGAGGGACTCGAGCACCAGCAGGTTGTGACAGGCCGTCACACCGGAGCCACACGATGAGATCACCTCGGTGCCGGGCTCGATCCCGGCGGCGCTGAAGCGTGGCCGAAGGGTGCTCTCGCCGGCGAGCTTGGCGTTGGCCTCCAGGTTGGCCCGGGCCGGCAGGTTGATCGCGCCGGGGATGTGCCCGGCCCGGGGATCGAAGGGATCCTCCCCGCCGGCGTAGCGGGCCGGGTCGCGGGCGTCGAGCAGCACCGTGTCGGCGCCACGTTCGGCGACGTCATCGATCGAGGCGAAGCGCTCGGTCGGCCAGGGCCGGGGGGTGAAGTCGCCCGGCTGGGGCGTGGGGACCGGCGTGGACTCCCAGTCGTCGGGGACCGGGCTGAGCAGGGCGGCGTCCTCCCCGAGGGCGCGCAGCAGCCACACCAGTCGGGCGGCCATGACGCCGCCGGCGTCGTCGTAGGCGACGACCGTGTCTCCGGCTGAGATGCCGGCCGCCGCCAGGCCCGCGGCAAAGCGCTCGGGGCGGGGCAGCGGATGGCGTCCGCTCCGCATGTCCGGGCCCGGGGGGTCTGACAGGGTCGCCTCGAAGTCGAGGAAGCTCGCCCCCGGCAGGTGGCTCTGCGCATACGCCTCGTGGGCGGAGCGGCCATCCAGGTACAGCCGCGCGTCGATGAGCTTGAAGCGCTCACGCCGCGGCTCGAGCTCCGGGAGCGAGATGAACGGCGGCAGGGGCCGCGCTGCCGCCCGGGCCACGGCCGGGGCGAGCTCGCCGCCGTCTCCGAGTCGGTGGGGACCGTGGGAGACGAGCAGATGCTCGGGTTCCAGCTCGGCCAGGGCGACGATCTGCTCGCGCAGGTGGGCCCAGGAGTCGCTGTCTGACACCCACCACTCCGGGCACAGCTCAAAGCACCCGTCTCGGCGCTGACCCACGTCGGCGAACAGCAGTGCCCGGGCGGCGGGGATCCACAGGACGAGCTCGTCGTCGCGGGCGACGTTGTGGACGACCAGACCGCCGAGCAGCTCACCGTCGTTGTGGGTGGGGATGTCGAAGGGGTGCACGGGCAGCCCGTCGTGGGGCAATGGCCGGGCGTAGATCGGGACGTCGTAGCGCGCTGAGGCCTGGGCGGCGCTGCGATGGTGGTAGTGCAGCGTGCGGATGACGGCCTTGACCGGGCCCTGGGCGCTGACGAGCTCGTCCAGCGCCTGCCAGGCGCCGGCCCCGTCGCGCTCGTCCCGGATCAGTGGGTCGACGAGCACGAGGCCATCACCGCTGCGCAGGACCCAGCAGCGGACGGTCTCCTCCCAGCTGTCGCCGGGGCTCCAGTCGGGATGGGGGGCCTCCCAGAACCAGATCCCGGGCAGCGTTTCGGTCAGTTCAGGCATCTGCGCTGCAAATCTAACGGTCTGTCGCCGTCGACCCGGTGCGGGGGTGTGTGGCGTCCGAGCGATTCGCGACCATGCCCCCTCCCGATGTCCGCCACCGCGACCAGCTCCAGCTCTTCCGGCGCCCGCGCCGACGCCCTGCGCGACTGGCAGGTCCGGGCCATGGCGGCGATGGACCGCTGGTCGGCGGGGTCGTTCCTCATCTCCGCCGCGCCGGGAGCGGGCAAGACCCGCCCGGCCCTGGAGCTGGTGCGGCGCGAGTTGAGAGCTCGCAGCGTCGACGGGGTGGTGATCGTCTGTCCCACCGCGCCGCTGACGCGCCAGTGGGCGCGGGCGGCCCACGCCCTGGGGATCGACCTGGCCCCCGACGCTGATTCCCCCCGCGCCCCCGCGGGCTTTCATGGCGTGGTGGTCACCTACGCCCGGATCGCCCAGTCGCCCGCGCGCTGGGCGGCCGGCGTGCGCGCGGGGACCCTGGTAGTCGCCGATGAGACCCATCACCTGGGTGAGGAGCTGAGTTGGGGTGAGGCCTTCGCCACCGCCTTCGCCGCGGCCAACCGGTGGCTGCTGCTGTCGGGCACCCCGTTCCGCTCCGACGCCAGCGCGATCCCGGGGGTGAGCTACGACAGCGAGGGTCTGGCCGAGCCCGACATCGCCTACAGCTACGCCGACGCGGTGCGCGACGGGGTGTGTCGCCCCGTCCAGTTCGTCACCTACGACGGGACGTTGTCCTGGCGCAGCGGCGAGGACGTCATCGAGGCCGGCTTCGACACCGTCCTGTCCACGCGGGAGGCCAGCCGCCGCTACCGCACCGCCATCTCCACCGACCTGCCCGACGGGCTGCCGCGCATCCTCGGTGAGGCCGACCGTCGGCTGCGGGCGATCCGGGCCGGAACCCTCGCGGGGGGGCCGCGCGGCCGGGCGCTGGCGGCCCACCCCAACGCGGGCGGTCTGATCATCGCCGCCGACTCCACCCACGCCCGCCAGATCGCCAAGCTGTTGGGGGACGCGATCGGCTTCTCACCCGTCGTGGTCCTGCACCAGGACCCGCGCGCGGCGCAGAAGCTGGCGGACTTCACCCGCTCCAACGAGCCGTGGATCGTCGCGGTGAACATGGTGTCCGAGGGCGTCGACATTCCGCGCCTGCGCGTCGGTGTGTACGCCACCGCGGCCAAGACGCCGCTCATCTTCCGCCAGATCGTCGGGCGCTTCGTCCGCACGATCCCCGGCCGCGGGCCCGAGCCGAGCTGGCTCTATCTGCCCGCGGACCCGGTCCTGCGCGACCATGCCGCGCGCGTTGAACACGATGTGGCGGCCGGACGCCGCCGCCGGGCGGGCGAGGATGACGCGGACCTGGCCGAGTTCGACGACCCGGCCGAGCCGCTGAGCCCCGAGCCGTCGGCCCAGCTCGACTTCGAGGCGCTGTCGGCCGACGTGGCCGCCCAGATGACCCTGTTCGGGCCGGCCCCCGGCGCCCCGACCCCGGCAGCCCGCCCGCCCGTCCGCCCGCTGGCCGCGCCCCTGCCGGCCTATGACCTGACCCCACCGCCCCCGGGGCCCGAGCCCGCCGCTGGCGGCCCGGCTGCGCCCGCCTTTGAGCGGCGAGCCAAGCTGCGCAAGGCCCGTCATCAGCTGGTCTCGGACCTGGCCCGCCGCGACGGTCTCACCCACCAGCAGGTCAACCGTCAGATCAACGACCGGGTGGGGATCGCCAGTGTGGACAAGGCGACCCTGGAGCAGCTCGGGCGTTCCATCGAGGTTCTCGAGGGGTTGCTGCGCCGACGGCGCTAGGTTTAGACGCCCCAGCTCCGCGGAAGGACTGGCGCAACCAACCAATGAGGTAAGCGGATGAAGCTCGGAATTCTTGCATTGCGCGTCACGATCGGCGGCTTCTTCGTCGGTCACGGATCCCAAAAGCTGGTCGGGGCCCAGGGCGGCCCGGGCCTGAAGGCCACGGGCAAGCACTTCGAGGAGGTCTTCGGGATCAAGCCCGGGTTGGCTCAGGCGTCCGTCGCGGCGGTCTCCGAGACCGCCGGCGGGCTCGGCCTGATCCTCGGGTACCACACGCCGCTGGCGGCCTCGACGGTGGTCGCGTCGATGACCACGGCGATCCAGAAGGTCCACGGTAAGAACGGCTGGAACATCCAGAACGGTGGCTTTGAGTACAACGCCGTGCTCATCGCCGCAGCGGTCGCGATCGCCGAGCAGGGCCCGGGCTTCCTGTCCCTCGACGCGCTGCGCGGCAAGCAGCACAAGGGCATCTTCTGGGGCGTATTCGCCCTCGGCGCCGGGGTCTCGGGTGCCTTCGCCTCCCATGCCGCCTCGGGGTACTTCGGCGGCGGCGCCCCCGGCGGCGGCAGCGTCGAGCCGGCTGAGGTCGTCGACTCACTCGTCGACTCCGCCAAGGACGTCGCCAGCTCAGCCGCGGACGCGGCTCAGGACATCGTGGGCTCGGCCGCCGACGCCACCCGGGACGTCGTGGACTCGGCGGCCGACTCGATCAAGGACGCCACCGCTTCAGCGGCGGACTCGGCCAAGAGCGCGGCTGACTCTGCCGCCGACTCG
>CAZZVR010000239.1:0-5619 GCA_964657595.1 Burkholderia sp. PAMC 26561
CGCGTTCGTCGCCGCGGTCGACGCGTGATTTCCTGATGCTGATGAGCCACAGGCGCTGATTCCCAGCGCGCCCGCGGTGACCAGCGCCGCCGCGAGCCCGGCTCGCGTGCGGTTGAGGTGACTGGCGTGCATGCTTCCTCCTGATGGTTTCCCCGGGTACTTCCCCGCCCGACGGGCCCCTGTAACCAGGAGCCTCCCCGGACGGGGAAATGACCTCAGGCCCCAGGGGTTAGAGCAGGTGGTTGGCCTTGAGGAAGGCCTTGGCCACCGACGCGGGTGACTGCTGGTCGAGTTCGACCGCCGCGTTGAGGGAGATGATCGCCTTGGAGGTCAACAGCGCGCTGACCTTGTTGATCGTGGCGGTGAAGGCTGAGCCCTCCGCCTTGGCGACGCTCGACTTGATCACCAGACCGACGTTCTGGAAGCCGAAGATGTGCTTCTCGTCGGTGAGCACCGTGTACTTGGAGCTCTTCAGCTGCGGGTCGGTGGTGAAGGCGGCGATCGCGTTGGCCTTGCCCGAGTCGAGCAGCGAATAGAAGTCACCGATGCTCGTCGGCTTGAACGTGGGGTTGACGTGATAGATCTTCTCCAGTCCAGGCAGGCCGTCGGGGTAGCGGGTGGCGAACTCCGGGGCGCCGGCCAGGGTGACCTTCTTGCCCAGTCGCGCCAGCCCGTCGATCTCGTGGAAGCCGTGCGCCTTGGCGTAGGAGCTGAGCACCGCGATCGCGTCGGAGTCGCTGAACGGCGTGGCGTTGGTGAACACGTAGCCGTGCTTGGCCGCCACGGTCTTGGTCTCGGCCGCCTCGGCGCTGGCGCTGGCGGCGTTCTTGGAGATGCCGTACTCCGAGGCCAGCAGGGTGCCGTCGTACTCGGGGTAGGCGTCGATCTGGCCCGAGGTGAGGGCCTTGTAGGTCACCTCAGTCGAGCCGATGTTGCCCTTCAGGGTGACCTTGTAGCCCTGGGCCTGCAGGGCCTCCTCATACAGCGACCCGAGCACGTACTCCTCGGGGAAGTTCTTGTCGCCGAGCACGACGGCCGGCTTGCCGGTGCCCGGAAGTGAGTGGGTGACCCGGGCCGGAGCGCCGTGGCTCCGATGGGTCGTGCCGGCCACCGAGGTACCGGCATATGCGCCCAGCGCGCCGGCTGCGATCAGCCCGGCCGCGCCGGCCTGTACGTACGTGTTACTCCAGTGCATCGATCCTCCTAGTGATTTGCCGCGGGGGACTGTCGCCCCCCGGGTCCGTCAGGTTGGTTCCTCGACCGCGGGCATCAGCGTGCCTCGATAGGCCGCCACGTCGGTGACGAGGTCAACCTCCCTGCCGCGCAGCGCCACGGGCGTCAATGCCCGCTGTACGCCGGCCAACAAGAATTCGACCAGCAGGGCGAGCACGGCGATGCAGATCGCTGCGCCGAGCACGCCGGACAGGTGGTAGCTGGTCTCGTTGGTGATGATCTCCCCCAGAGTGCCGCTGTAGCCGGCCAGGGAGGCGATCGTGGTGGTCGAGACCACGAACAGCGCCCCGGTGCGCACGCCGGCCATGAGCAGCGGCACGGCGAGGGGCAGCTCCACCTTGAACAGGATCTGCCATCCGGTCATCCCCATGCCCCGGGCCGCGTCGACCAGGTCACGGTCCACCTCATCGACGCCCACGTAGGCGTTGGTGATGATCGGGGGGACGGACAGCACCACCAGGGCGAGCAGCACGTTGTTGAGGCTGAGGCCGAGGAAGGCGGCGCCGATGGCCAGCACGGCCAGGCTGGGCAGGGCCCGCCAGACGTTGCCGAGGTTGATGGCGATGAAGCTGCCCCGGTGGATGTGGCCGAGAAACAGGCCGATCGGGACCGCGATGGCGATCGAGATGGCAATGGCGATGCCGGCGATCTTCAGGGTGATCAGCGTCAGATGCACGAGTGAGGGCAACGGGACGGGTGAGCCGACGACCTGGCCGTTGCGGCCGATGAACTGGAGCGCGTGCCAGAGGGTCATGCGTACCTCCGGGCCCAGGGAGTGAGGGCACGCTGGGTGATGACCAGCAACGCGTCGGCCACTAGGGCGAGCAGGATGGCCATGCCCCCAGCGGCGATCAGCTCGGTCTTGAAGCCGTTGTCGGCGATGGCCGAGAGGATCGGCACGCCGAGGCCGTCGTTGTCGACCAGCGAGGCGACCGTGCCCAGTGAGATCACGGTGACGGTGGCAATGCGCACGCCGGCGATGATCGTCGGCATGGCCAGGGGGATCTCCACGCGCCACAGCATCTGGCGCCGGGTCATGCCCATTCCCCGCGCCGCATCCTTGACCTCGTCGGGCACCCCGCGCAGGCCGGTGAGGGTGTTGCGGAACAGGATGAGCAGGGTGTAGGAGACGAGCGCCACCTCGGCGGTGAACAGGGTCAGCCCGAAGCCGTGGATCGGCACGAGGATCTCGAACAGGGCCAGCGACGGGATCGTGTAGAAGATCGCGGTGACGATCACCACGGGGCGCTCGATCCAGCCGTTGCGGTGCGCCAGCAGCGCCAGCACGGTGGAGATGAGGAAGCCGGCCCCCACGGCGATGAGGGTCAGCACGATGTGCTGGCGCAGGGCCGGCCAGAGCACGCTGGACCAGTTCTGGGAGAACCAGTGCCAGCAGAAGGTGCCGTTGGCGCGCTCACAGCTGAAGCTGTTGGGGGAGCCGAAGGTGGGGATGACCGGGCCGCCACCGGCGGCGATGATCAGCGGCGCGCTCACAGCTGGCCCCGGCCGAGCAGCTCGAGGCTGACCACGCCGACGGTCTCGCCGTCGGGGCCGCGGACGCCCTGGGGCCGGCCGCCGTCGGCCAGCACAGCGGCCAGGGCATCGCGCAGCGAGGTCCTCAGCTCCAGCGTGACCGCGGGGGTGGAGCCGTTGGAGGTCGGCAGCAGCTCGATCTCGGCCAGGGTGGTCAGGCCGAGGGCCTTGAGGGCGCGGTCGGCCCCGACGAAGGAGGCGACGAAGTCGTCGGCGGGGTCGGCGAGGATCTCCGCCGGAGTGGCGTACTGGGCCAGGCGGCCGCCCTCACGCAGGATGGCGATGCGATCCCCCATCTTGATCGCCTCGTCGATGTCGTGGGTGACGAACACCACGGTCTTGCGCACCTGCTGCTGCAGGGTGAGGAACTCGTCCTGCAGACGCGTGCGGTTGATCGGATCGATGGCGCCGAAGGGCTCGTCCATGAGCAGCAGGGGCGGGTCCGCCGCCAGGGCGCGGGCCACCCCGACCCGCTGCTGCTGGCCGCCCGACAGCTGGCCGGGGAAGCGCCGGCCGATCTGGGCCGGGTCGAGCCCGATCAGTTCGAGCAGCTCATCCACGCGGGCGCTGACGCGATCCTTGGGCCAGTTCAGCAGCCGCGGTACCACGGCGATGTTGTCGGCCACGCTCATGTGCGGGAACAGGCCGATCTGCTGGATCACGTAACCGATCTCACGTCGCAGCTGGGTCACGTCCTTCTTCAGGACACTCTCGCCGCCGAGCCGGATGTCGCCGCCGGTGAGTCCGATCATCCGGTTGATCAGGCGCATCGCGGTGGTCTTGCCCGACCCCGAGGGACCGACCAGGACGCAGATGTCACCCGCCGGAACGGTGAGGCTGAGGTCGGGGATCGCCGGGTCAGACTGTCCCGGATAGCGCTTGGAGACGTTGACCAGCTCGAGCTCGGCGGCCCCGCGGGGGGAGGTTGAGACGCTCATGGTCGCGCCCCGGGCCTAGACGGCGGCGAGTTCTCCCCGCAGCTCCTCGTGGCCGTCCTGTGCGACGCGAAGCAGCTCGCCACCGGGGCCGAGCTCGTAGGCGCCGGTGCGCTGAAGCGGCGGGGAATACGCGTGGATCGTGACCGCCGGCCCGACGCCGGCGTGGAGGACGCGGTGGATCGCACTCGGGGGTACGGTAACGGTTTCTCCGGCGTGGACGAGCCGACTGAGCGCGTCACCCCCCAGGCGCATGCGGTCCTCGCGCACCTGTCCCGACACCACGGTGATCGCCGCGGCGGAGATGTCGTGGTCGTGGAAACCGGTGTCCTGGTCCTCGCTCCAGCACAGCAGCCAGACGCTGGCGTCGGCGTCCTCGTGCAGCAGCGCGTAGGTGCGCTGGGTGGCGTCGTGGTGGATGAGGGGCGCCCAGCGCTCGGGCTCGGCGGCCGTGGCCTCGGCGAGGGCCTGGAGGGCGTCGCGGCTCAGGCTCATGCCGCGAGCCGCGTGCGGTCAGACATCGGAGCCGGCCGGGTCGCCGACACGCCCCGGGCGCGGAAGGCCGCGCCGAACAGCCGCCCCGCGTTGGTCGCCAGGGTCGGGGTGAGCAGGCTCCTCACGGGCTCGACCACCGGGCGGTCAGAGCCATAGAGCAGCTGCAGGATGGGGATGCGCGCGCTGAGCGCCTCGATCGCGTCGAGTGAGTAGCTGGAGGTGTCATAGAACACGTTGGGATCCGCCAGGTCGATCGGCGGGCCGCCGCGGGCCGCGATCCGTTCGTGCTGGAGGGGTGCCAGTCCGGCCAGCATGGCGAAGATCACCCTGAGCTCGGGATGCTCGCTCGCCCCGACGCTCACCCAGCTGAGCCAGGCGGCCTGCATCGAGGCGACGTAGTGGGTCAGCGCCGGCCACCACAGCGGTTCCTCCAGCGCGGCGTGGCCGACCGGGTCGCCGATCGCGCGGCCGGGGTGCACGAACAGCGCCAGTCCGAGCTCGGAGATCCGCGCCAGCACCGGACGGAGCTCGGTCAGCCGGGCCGGGGTGGCGATGGCGCCGGAGGCGAGGGAGATTCCCACGGGGCCTCCGGCGGCCAGACGGTCGACGTCCTCGGGCACGGGGCGGTCGGTGACCAGCGGCGCCCAGGCGCCGAAGCGCGGGCCGAGCTCGGCCACGCCGGCGAGGTGGTGATCGATCAGCTCCAGCGCGGCCGCGCGCTCCAGCGCCTCGATCCCGATCGGGCTCGAGATGGCGACGATCGCCGCGTCGAGCCCGTCGGCGTCGAGCAGAGCGGTGCGGCTGGCGGCGCTCTCACCGCGGGTGTCGAGCCCCCAGGGCTGCTCCCCGGCGCAGTGCACGGTGCGCAGGTCGCCGCTGCCCGCGATCAGCGGCACGGCGTTGCGCCGGCTCAAGGCCTGGGCCAGCGGCGCGGTCCAGACATGTTGGTGAACGTCAACTCGCATAACCGGATCGGCATTCTAGACAATCTTAAGTGAAGGAGTTGGGAAAGGCCGCTCCGGCCCGGTTCCGCGGGCCTTCTAGTCGTTGATGTCGAGCGTGGTGGTGATGTCGGGCAGCTGATGGTCGGCCGCCACATGCTCGTTGGGGACCACCGCGGTGCCGAGCGCGAAGAACTCGATCGTGTGGCTGCCCCAGCCGTGGCTGTTCTCGTGCAGCTTGACCTCGACGATGCCGAGCACGCCGTCACCGATCGCCTCGGCCTCGGCCTGCATCCGCTCCATCGCCAGCTCGCGGGCGTCATACAGCGCCTGGGTGTACTGCTCGAGCTCGACGTTCTTGCCCGCCTGCTTCATCGACTGCAGCACTCCGCGGTGGGCGACGTGGTAGACGCAGCTACCCATGACCAGCCCGACCGGGCGCTTGCCGGTCTGCATCAGGGTCCAGAACGCCTGCCCGGACA
>CAZZVR010000240.1:0-5586 GCA_964657595.1 Burkholderia sp. PAMC 26561
CGAACGCCCCCCGCAGGGCGCTCGCCAGTGCTGGCGGGTCAGCGGCCGCCGGGAAATGCCCGCCGCTGGGGTGCACGTTCCAGCTCGCGAGGCTGAAATAGCGCGCGCCCAGGGAGCGGGGCGGCTGGGGGAAGGGGACGCGTTCCCCGCCGAAGACGTCGACGTGGGTGAGGACCGGGCTGGGGTCGTCGATGGGCAGGACCGCCTTGGCGTGCGCGTGGGCCCAGTAGGGGAGCATCGAGGTGGCGATCGTGGCGGTGCTCCAGTACAGGGTGAGGGTGCTGAGCAGCAGCTCGCGCATCACGCCCGCGTCGGGTGAGCGGCTGCTCCAGGCGACGAACTTCTCCGCGATCCACGCGGCCAGGCCGGCCGGGCTGTCGAGCAGCGCGGCGCCCACGGTGGCGGGCTTGCTGGCGTGCATGTGCGCGTAGGCGCCCTCGAACTTCGTCCAGGTCGCCAGCTCGCGACCGAACGCGGCCTGCTCCGGCGTGTGGGGCTCGCGCGCCGGCGCCAGGTGGGGGGATCCGAGGTGGATGGCGTCCACTGACCTGGCGTGGTCACGGGCCAGCCAGGCGGTGACGCCCGCCCCCAGATCGGTGCCGTGCGCGACGTAGTGGGCGTGTCCCAGCGTCTCGGTCATCACGGCGTTCCAGAGCGCCGCGACGTCGCGACCGGTCACCGGTCCGCTCACCGGTGCGGCGCTGTAGCCGTACCCGGGGAGGGCGGGGATCACCAACGAGAAGCAGTCATGGGCGCCTGACGGATCGCCCGACGCCGCGGTGAGCAGCGGGATGAGGTCGAGGTATTCCAGGAACGAGCTCGGCCACCCGTTGGTGAGCAGCAGCGGGAGAGGTCGCGCGCCCTCGCCTGCGGCGAGGCAGACGTGCAGGCGCTGGCCGCCGAGGGTGACGGAGCGATGCTCGAGGTCGTCGATGCGCCGCTGCACGCCGGCCGGGTCGAACGCCGACCAGTCGACCAGCAGGTCAGCCAGCCAGTGCGCTGGCATCCCCAACGACCAGTCGTCTCTCAGCGGCCCGCCACGCCGCGGGCGACCGAGCCGCTCGCGCAGCTCACGCCGGGCGTCGTCGGTGATCAGTCGTGGGGTGCCGTCGGTCATGCCGACAACCTCGATGTGGCTCCATATGGGCCATAGAGCGTTTGAGAACGCACCTTTCACCCCCCGCCGGGGGTTGAGGTGGCGACGCCGTGGAGCATCAGCCGGGCGGCGCTGAGCAGCGCCTCGCCCAGGTCAAAGGGCGGGGGGTCCTCATCACACCAGCGCAGCAGGGTGGAGAAGTAGGTGGCCGCCAGCATCAGACCGGCCTGGTCGGATTCGATGTCCATCCGCACCTGGCCGCGCTTCTGGGCGTGGCGGATGTAGTTGGCGAACGTGCGGGCCAACGGCGGGTCCCTGAAGGTGATGGCGTTGGTCACCGAGGCGGGCATCAGCTCCTTGGCCTCGGCCCGGTGCTCGAGGTTCAGCTCGGCCAGCAGCTCCAGGTAGCTCTCGAGGATGACGTCGATCGGTTTGTCGTTGAGATGGCCATGACGCAGGGTGCGGGCGATCTTCGCCCGCCGGCGAGCGCCCCACTCGACGAGGAACTCGGACTTGCGCCCGTAGTGGTTGAACACCGTGGCCCGGGCGACATCGGCCCGGTTGGCGATCTCGTCCATCGTCGTGCGCTCATACCCCTGCTCGAGGAACAGGGCGATCGCCGCGTCATAGAGCCGGTCGCGGGCCTCCCGGCGCCGTTGCTCACGCCAGCCGGCGATCTGGGCGTCACCCGCCGCGGAGGCGTCCCCGAGTCCCTCGGCGTGGGGCATCGGCGAACCATAACCCCGGCGGGGGCGTCCTCGCGACATTCCGGTACCTCCTGTGGATAACCCTGGCGCCGTTGACCCATCCACTCACGAACCACAGCGGTACCGCAGCCAGGTCGGGCGCGTGTTGGCCACCGAACTCCACCGACTCCAGATCTAGATGAGGTCCTGGCGCAGGGCGGCGACGCGGGAGGCGGCCAGGCTGCGCCGCGGGTCCCCGTAACGCAGGCGCCGGAGCAGCCGACGCCAGGCGAGCCCATCGTCGTGGCCAGAGGGGGATTGGCACCACACCCACAGGGCCTCGTCGTCGTCGTTGGTCATGACCGCCTGGCGGACCCAGGCCTCGAGCTCGTCGCGGGCCCGCACGATCCCGGGCGCCTCTGACCCGGGCAGCAGGGGTCCGGTGTAGTGATCGACCGCCTCACGGACGTTGCCCCGGTCGAGCAGGCTGCGGACGGCCTGGACGTCGAGCTTGACGTCGAAGGCCACCCGGTAGGGGTCGGTCTCCAGGCCGTCACCCAGCAGCTTGCGGAGCCGGAACACCTGCACCCTGACGGTGCCGGGGTGGCCCTCCTCTCCGTAGAGCCGGGCGGCGAGCTCCTCGGCGCTCAGCCCACCATCACTGAGGACGAGCAGCGCGAGGATGTCGAGCTGGCGCCGGCTCACCGGCAGGGGGCGACCGTTCAGACGCACCACGCTGGGCAGCCCGAGGATCTCCAGCTCGAGCGCCGGTGACTGCGCTCCCTGGGCGCGGCGATAGGCAGGGCGGGTCGGAGCGCCGACGCGGCCGGGGCGGCCCAGGGTGACCCGGCCGTGATCCTCACCCACGCGGCGCACGAGGAACGCCTCCTCATGGCCCAACGGCTCGGCCAGAGCCGGCGAACCGGTGGGCAGCACGATCTCCCCGCCGCCGGAGGGCAGCAAAAGACGCTCGGTCCCCAGCCAATGTCCACCCCCGGCGAGCACGCGCCCGCTCAGGGTGACCAGGGCCTGGCCGGCGCCTGAGCGCACGCGGGCTTCGAAGCGGGCCCTCAGGTGCCGGTCCCGCTCGTCCTGTTGGATGCGCAGATGCTCCTCCACCGCCTCCGCGGTGGCCACCGCACAGGCCAGGCTGTGGGGGTGGGCGGTGGCCATCCACCCGGTGAGGTCGATCACCCCGAGCAGCGCCCCGGTGTCGGGATCGTGCACCGGGGCGGCCGCACACGTCCAGCGCTGGACCATCTCGTTGTAGTGCTCGGCGGCGAATACCTGCACGGCGTGGTCGACCGCCAGGGCGGTGCCCACGGCATTGGTCCCGACGTCGGCCTCGCCCCAGGCGGCCCCCTCGGCGAAGTTCATCGCCTCGGCGGCGTCCGCGCGCACCGATTCGGGGCCGTCGACCCACAGCAGCACGCCGTCGGCGTCGCTCACCACGATCAGGTTGCCCTCGGCGTCGGCGATCGTGCCGAGGCAGCGCCGGATGATCGGCGCCGCGCTCCAGAGCGGATGTTCACGCCAGCGGTCCGCTGTCTCGTCCACTGCGACGACCTTCCTGGCGCCGCTGCGTCGTTCTGGGTCGACTCCGGCCGCGTTGGAGCGCGTCCAGGAATCTGCGATCGCACTGCGCACTGCCGGTTCGCCGCCACCCAGGAATTCTTCCCAGGCCTGGCGGAGCTCGCGGGCCTTGACCGCCGGAACCGTGCCAGTGTCGATCGCCAACCAACTGTTGTCGGACAAACGAATCTCTCCTCGATCGCACCCTACTGCACCCTGGCCACGGCGTTCTGAAGAACCTTGCTCGGTGCAACGGGCTTGTAACCCCTTGGGGCCTACAACTCTCCGTATGAGAGGTGACCGCGGACACACAAGGTCCGCCGGGAGCCTCACCACCGCACACGTTCCTCACAAGGAGGTCCAGCCGTGAGTAGGGCCAGCGTCACCAAAGCGCACGACAAGATCCAGGAGCTGTCCTGGGATCCCACGTTCGTGACACCGGTCGAGAAGTTCTCGACCGACTACACGTTCGAGAAGGCGGTAAAGAAGGATCCGCTGAAGCAGATTCTCCGCTCCTACTTCCCCATGGAGGAGGAGAAGGACAACCGCGTGTTCGGCGCGATGGACGGCGCCATCCGCGGCAACATGTTCCGCCAGGTCCAGCAGCGCTGGATGGAGTGGCAGAAGCTGTTCCTCAGCATCATCCCGTTCCCCGAGATCAGCGCCGCCCGGGCGATGCCGCTGGTCATCAACACCGTCCCCAACCCCGAGGTTCACAACGGTCTGGCGATTCAGATGATCGACGAGGTCCGTCACTCGACGATTCAGATGAACCTCAAGCGCCTGTACATGAACCACTACATCGACCCGGCCGGGTTCGACATCACGACCAAGGCGTTCCAGAACAACTACGCGGGCACGATCGGCCGGCAGTTTGGTGAGGGTTTCATCACCGGCGACGCCATCACCGCGGCGAACGTGTACCTGACCATCGTGGCGGAGACGGCGTTCACCAACGTCCTGTTCGTGGCGATGCCCGGTGAGGCGGCCGCCAACGGCGACTACCTGCTGCCGACGGTGTTCCACTCGGTCCAGTCTGACGAGTCACGCCACATCTCCAACGGCTACTCGATCATCCTCATGGCGCTCTCGGATGAGCGCAACCGCCAGCTGCTCGAGCGCGATCTCCGTTATGCCTGGTGGAACAACCACGCGGTGGTCGATGCCGCCATCGGCACCTTCATCGAGTACGGCACCAAGGACCGGCGCAAGGAGCGCGACTCCTACGCCGAGATGTGGCGTCGCTGGATCTATGACGACTACTACCGCAGCTACCTGGTTCCGCTCGAGAAGTACGGATTGGTGATTCCTCACGATCTCGTCGAGGAGGCCTGGAACCGCATCTGGAACAAGGGCTATATCCATGAGGTCGCTCAGTTCTTCGCGACCGGTTGGGCCGCCAACTATTGGCGGATCGACGCGATGGACGACACCGACTTCGAGTGGTTCGAGCACAAGTACCCGGGCTGGTACGACAAGTACGGCAAGTGGTGGGAGCGCTACAGCGAGCTGTCGGTCAAGAACGGACATGGCCCGATCATGTTCGAGGGCGACAAGGCCGACTATGAGTACCCGCATCGCTGCTGGACGTGCATGGTCCCCTGCCTGATCCGCGAGGACATGGTGGTCGACGAGGTCGATGGTCAGGTCCGGACGTACTGCTCAGAGACCTGTCACTGGACTGACGCGGTCGCCTTCCGTCCCGAGTACGAGGGCCGTCAGACCCCGTCGATGGGCAAGCTCACCGGTAAGCGTGAGTGGGAGAGCCTCTATCACGGCTGGGACTACGCCGACGTGATGCAGGACCTCGGATACGTCCGCGATGACGGCAAGACGCTGACGCCCCAGCCCCATCTCGACCTCGATCCCAAGAAGATGTGGACCCTGGACGAGGTCAAGGGTTGGACGATGCAGAGTCCGAATGTCCTGCTCAACGCCATGACGCCGGAAGAGCGCGAGGCACACGTCGCGAAGTACAAGCGCGGCGGCCCCGCCGGCCGCCCGGCCAGAGAGCCGGCCCCAGCCGCGAGCTAGGAGGGTGATGCGCCGGGCCTGCACAAGGTCCGGCGCACTCCGCCCCGTTTGTCCGTCCGTTCCCCGATTTCGCGTGAAGCGAGAGGTCTTATGGCAGTCACCCACACGGTCCGGCTGGAGCCGGTCGGCATCGAGTTCGAGGTCTCCGAGGACGAGACGGTCCTGGACGGCGCATTCCGCCAGGGACTGATGCTCATG